>JAPKXQ010000102.1 GCA_026394765.1 Methanomicrobiales archaeon | reverse complement strand
TAGAAGGCTATGAAACACGAAGTGTTTCATATCAGAGGACTGCGAAAACAGAGTACTACTGCTATCGTTGCCTCATAAGCCATGGAATTGATGAGAATTATTGATTATATCTCGCCAATTCACCCCGGGCTGGTGTATGCGGCTGCATAAAAAGTGATTTGGACGGGGTGCCCTGGCATCCACATGGCAGGGGGGCCAAAAAGATCCCTCCAACCAAAGGAAAACATCCTGTTCGAAGATTGAATCGCCAAAACCTTTACTCAAACAGAAGAAGACCTCTCGATGCCCGTATCATGGAAATGATAGGGACCACAATAGATCCAAAACCTCAACCACCCAAAGTTCTAATGAAAAATCCTAACCCCTTCCCAAAGACAATACCAAGGGTATTGCCATGAGATACACCCATATCCATGATCTCTGTGTAGATTTCTGTAAAAATCACCCGGGACTGGATATGGAAAAGCCATCTTTGGATCTCCTCTCACTGATCTCCCACATCCCGTATACTACGAAGCTGTTACAGAGGGGAACCGAGGCTGCCTGGGCATCGGGTTTTATCTATGCGATAGGGCAGATGAAAGGACTCTTTACCCGGGGACGGGAGGAAGGTTTGAAGTCATCTGGTATTGGTGATCATTTCGGAGTGATGGGTGATGTTGCACAAAACAGGGCATATCTCATTCGGACAGCGCTTCGGAATGTCAAGAGATCCTGGGAGGAGAAATACGAAGGAACTATCTTTGACGGACAGGTAGAAGAGGACTGGGTAGAACTCATGAACGAATGGGTTGGAGATGGGATATATGGGATGCGAAAACCGCCATGGTGAAAAAATGATACCAATAAGCGCTACCACCGGGGCTGTTTCACAAATATTTTTTTGTAAATAATTTTACAGTAATAAAGTAGTGAAGTTTAATTATTTAATTATTGAGATGTCAATGTAAATCGCTTCGATTTGATAATTTGGGGTTTGTGAAACAGCCCCCACCCATCCCGGCTTCTTCTATTTTGAGGGGTCTCTTATGATATGAGTTGCCAGCTGGTTACCCCGACTTGCCAGTCTCCTGTAATATCGCGGATATACCATTACAAGGATCTTTACCATGACGTTTAGGCATTTTAATTGTTAAGCCAGATTACAGCGTCAATTACCCAAAATTCCTGTTTTCAGACCTCTCTCTGTACTCTCGCCTCGATATCGACAACGGACCTGATCTCCTCAAACGTACCAGAGCGTTCACTATCAGCACCCTCTCCCTGTCAGATCCACTTGGTAATCCGTAAAGAGACCCCCTGGTGCAGGAAAGTGGTAAGGGCAACGATGCCGCCCGAAGGATCGGATCCAGGGTGCGGCTCCGTCGGTCGTCCCTCAATGTCTTATGGCTTGATATTGGAACGGTCTGGGAGGCAAAGTTCTTTGGGATGGTGAACCGAACCCTTTTTGGCTGAAGAATAAAAGGATCCAATGATATCTTTGTGAGGTTAAGATGACATCGGAGACCAGGGATAATTCGGATCGTATCGCCCGTATCTTTACCAATCTCAACACTGCATGGCAGGTGGTTGGGTCTGTTGCAGCACCCATCCTCTTTACACTCCTCTTCATCCTCTACATGACCGATACAAGCCTGATTATGTACCAGTGGCTCATGTGGCTCCACCTGCCCGTCATCATGATCCATGAATTTGAGGAGTACATCTTCCCCGGCGGGTTCAAGACGTTCATCAACAAAAAGACCATCCTCGCCAACAAGGAATGCAGAGAAGACAGCATCCTCAATGAGCCCTATATCTTCCTCGTCAACCCGCTGCTGATATGGCCCTGGGCGATCTTGGGGGCCGTATTTTACACCATTCCCTGGATAGGCTTCGGCCTGATTATATTCCAGTTTGTTATCAATAACTTACAGCATACCATTACGTTCCAGCTGGTGAGCAAGGGGTACAATCCTGGGCTGGGAACGACAGTATTCCTCCTCATCCCCTATTGCACCGTGGTTACGTGGTATGTTCTGACCCATCCCATCCTCACCACGACCGACTGGGTGCTCAGTCTCCTGCTGTGTGGCGTAATCTTCCTCACACTCCTCTCCATCACCCACATGAGAATGAAGCATGCAGCAACCGGATAACTCTCTTTTTCGGGTGTGTCACCGGCCACGTGACGGTCTGCCGACACGTAAGCCGGATTCTCCCGCTGTTATAAAGAATAAAGATAAACGTCGACGGACAGGTTGGAAGCATTGTCGACAGATTCCCAGCCATCTCCTCGCTCACCCCCGATAAGGGTGTCGCAGGCAAAACCGTGACGATCACGAGTCTTGCGGGGAGGAACTTCTCGCAGATTGCGAAGGTCTTCCTTAAGAAGGAGGGATCGCACGGAATTGTTGCCCGGAATGTTAATGTTTTATCTCCCCTGAAGATCACGTGCCTCTTTACGCTCCCAGTCGGCACCGCGAAGGGGAAGTGGGACGTAGTCGTGAAGAATTCCGACGGGAAGACGGGGGGGAAGGACGGGGCTTTTTCTGTCAGATAAAGATGGAGGTACCATCTATGCAACCCAACACCATCTTTTTCCTCACATCCATGGGTTTTAAAAAAGTCTGTTTATAGATCTTCACTCATCTTTCTGGGTCTTATAGAGGAATCCTGTTCCATGGTTGCATACCAGGTGTACCATTACTGTGCATGAAGGACTCTTCACCCTAGCATTTAACTCCTCGATACCGGGAATGACCCACAACTGGCCCAGCAATGGCGGCATCTGCAGATTTTCTGACCTAAAAGGTTCCGGTGAGCAAGAGATATCAGCCCCTCCCCCCTATGATACCGTACCATGCGGTTCTTCAATACAGCTGGACCGGTGAACTGTGACGATCATTACTGCCTCCCCCCGCTCTCACGGCTTGACCTGGAAGGTGTCATCTCCCTCATCGCCCAGAAGAAGTACTTCATCCTCCATGCCCCCCGGCAGAGCGGGAAGACCTCCTGCCTCCTTGCACTCCGGGACCACCTGAACCGTGACAACCGCTATTTAGCACTCTACATGAATGTGGAGAGCGCTCAGACCGCAAGGGGGGACGTCGGGAGGGGGATAAAGGCGATCCTTGCCGAACTCGCCCTCCAGGTAGACCGGACATTGAGCGATCCAACGCTACGGGATCTCATCAGTATAAGTCTTGCGACTTATGGAGAAGATGCAGCTCTCAAGACTGTTCTCTCAGACTTGTGCCAGCGGCTCAGCAAGCCCCTTGTACTCTGCATCGATGAAGTCGACGCCCTCGTAGGGGACACGCTTGTCGCGCTGCTCCGCCAGATCCGTTCGGGCTATCCTGAAAGGCCTCAGTCTTTCCCAGTCTCTATCATCCTCTGCGGGGTCAGGGACGTGCGGGACTATCGCATCCACTCATACAAAGAGCAGGAGGTCATCACCGGGGGGAGTGCTTTCAATATCAAGGCTGAGTCGCTCAGGCTGGGAAACTTTACGGAAGCAGAGACCCGTGCCCTCTGCCTCCAGCACACAGATGAGACAGGCCAGGTGTTTGAGGAAGGGGCTCTTTGTGAGATCTGGTCCCTCTCCAATGGCCAACCATGGCTGGTCAATGCACTCGCCTACGAGGTCTGTTTCAAGTCAGCGGCCGGCAGGAAGAGGACACATCCCATCACCCGGGCCCTTGTCCTGGAGGCAAAGGAGCACCTCATCATCAGGCAGGAGACGCACCTTGACCAGCTGGTGGACAAGCTTAGGGAGGACCGGGTCAGGCGAGTGGTAGGCCCCATGATCGAAGGTACCATGCTGGAATCGGGGGTGAGCGATGACGATATTGGGTACGTGGTGGACCTCGGTCTCGTCACTAGGGGAAGGGAAGGACTCGTCATTGCAAACCCCATCTACCAGGAGGTCATCCCCCGGGCGATCACCTCCATCACCGAGATCAACCTTGAACCGGTGATAAACCCAGCCTGGTATATCGGTCCGGAAGGGAAGCTTGCGATGCACCACCTCCTCTCGTCGTTTCAGCAGTTTTACCGGGAGAATGCAGAGAGCTGGACTGATATCGCCAATTACCGCGAGGCAGGCCCCCAGCTCCTGCTCCAGGCGTTTCTCCAGCGGGTCGTGAACGGAGACGGTCAGATCACCCGTGAGTACGGGCTCGGGATGGGCAGGACCGACCTCTTCATCCTCTGGCGTCTCCCTGGTGGAACCATCCAGCGGTTCGTGATCGAGTGCAAGGTGGTGCGTGGGTCGCGGGAGGCGACGATTACCACCGGGATACCCCAGGTACTGCGGTACGCCGACACCTGCGGTGCCGACGAGGTCTACCTCGTCCTCTTTGATAGGACGAAGGGGAAGACCTGGGAAGAGAAGGTCTTTTCTGAGACCCGAGTGGCAGAGGGGGTATCAGTGACGGTCTTTGGGATGTGACTGGGTATAGGGCATAGGTTCCTGGTCTGCACCGCCCCGCCATACCAGGGTAACTGGCCAATGGCTTAGCAATGGCGGTATCTGCAAACATTCTGACCCGAACGGTGCCGATGATCAAGAGATATCAGCCCCTCCCCACTATAATACCGTACTATGCGGTTCTTCAACACGGCAGTAACAAACAAACAAAAATATACTTATTTGTATATTTGTATATACTCAATCAAGTGAAGCCTTTGATCATCTCATTACCTCACTCAAACAGATCAGAAATGAGATTGCATACTTGTGGACCCGTGGAGAAAAAGTATGGAACGTTACAACAAAGGGTGCACGGATAGAATTTTAGCAATAGTTGTTACGCCCCGGCCGGGATTCGAACCCGGGTCAAAAGCTCCGCAGGCTTCTAGGATGTCCACTACCCTACCGGGACCCTGCCCTCTTATTTCTTCTTCCTGCCTTAAAAAGCTGGGACATCTATTGGCTGCACCTCACATTCTTTAAAAATCCCACTGATCATATCTCAATTCCCTTCCTGAATACCCCCACCACTTCCTCTCTGCAGTAATCTTTCCCTCGTATTCGCATCGACCATCGGTGAGGTACGAGTGAGAGTAGCTCCCAGTCCTCAAAGAGTTCCATAACCTCATTTTCCGTGAAGTAATGGACCAAAATCCCTGGCTGCCTCATACACGTCCCGACTTCAAGAGTTTCACCTCTGCCAGACCGCATATCCCCTGATCCAAAATCACGAAAGATGATGATGCCCCCTGGTATGAGGGCCTGCATCACCTCCCCAACCATTGGCATTCGGCTCGCTGCAGGTAGATGACCGAGGATATGGACGAGGGATATCGCAGAGAACGTTCCTGACCGGAACGGAAGATAGACCGCATCTGCCTGGACCCAGGAGATCTGGGCCGTGACCTTTTGGGAGCGATACCTGACACGGCCTGCAAAAAGTGCTGATCGTGCCCAGTCCACTGCGATAACCTCTCTTTCGGGGGCAAATAGTAGCTGGAGCGATTTGCCGTCTCCACACCCAAGTTCGAGAATACGTGGCCCAAGGAGGACTTTGGGAAGTGATGGGGGAGTACCGCCCCAGACCCTGTCCTTATTCCGGTACAGCGCCTCCCATGCCTCCTGGTTACCAATCATCCTTCACCATAACCCAACCGTTGCTCACCTTATTCACCCGCGAGATCAGGCTTTTCTGCCAGGAAAGACCTGCAGGGAGGTACAGGATCAGATCCTTCCCTCATCCTTGATGCGGCAACCCTCGCCCGATACACGGCAAGGCGACTATGCCACAATGTTTACAACAGCCCACAGTCCAATCTTCCCCTTCTGTCAGGCTCATTGTTCTTCACGGTCTTCTCTTCTCCACAAATCTCTTTGGTTGTTGCGACGATAGAAAATGACTGGTGAATGGAGTGGAGACAGGATGAATCAGGTTGATGCTGCAAAGACGCGGGGCCAAATTGTGCTCCGCGAGGAGATAGAGACCCTTCAGGGAAGATTTTCGTATGAAGAGACTGCATACCACCTTCCGGTCTGTTATGCCCTCACTGGGCGTGAGGTCCATGATGCTGCAGGTGCCCGCGAGGCGTTCGCCCTCACCAGGGAGTCCCCCCTCATTGCAGGTGAGTGCATTGTGGCAGCTCGCACTGCAATTGAGGGAGATCTCCCTGAGCCTTATACCGGTTTTATTGGGGATGCGGTGATCCGGCGGCTTGGTTACTCCCTGGTCGATGGGAGTATCGTCGGCCTTGCAGTGGTCACAGGGACGCCTGAAAAACCGGAACATGCCGTCAAAGTGTGCCGGGAACTCCAGGAGAAACTGATGCTCACGTTCCTTGCCGGGGGCGTGGTTGAGGAGCTTGTCCGCGCAGGGGTAAAGATAGGCCTTGACTTTCGTCTCATCCCTCTCGGGCCGCTTCCTATACACGCAGTCTACCTTACTGACCTCCTTGCAAGGGTCGCGATGATGTTTGGTGGGGTATCCCCCGGTGATGCGGACCGCCTTGTGCGATATGCTAATGACCGTGCAAAGGCATTTGCAGTCCTCTTCCCAGGGCTCTCTGACGCCGAGGTGGTTTACTTCGATACCCTCCGCGCCCTTGGGGTCCCACTCCTTTCTTCCGGAGGATATGAGGGAGAGGGATGGACCCCGGTCGAGCCTGGCTATGCGGTTGTAACCGGGATGACCCTGCGGGGAATCCGGGTGGCTGTGACCGCGATCCCTATCCCAATGCACTGCTCGCCAGCATTTGAAGGAAAGTCCATCCGCAAGGAAGAGATGTTTGTAGAGTTCGGTGGAGGCCGCGCCCCGGCATTTGAGATCCTCAGGATGAGAAGCCCAGGAGAGGTTGAGGACGGCAAGGTCACCCTGATCGGCCCTGATGTCGATAAAATACCAGAGGGAAGTGCTGTCCCCCTGGCAATTATCGTGGAGGTGGCAGGCAGTGGCATGAGGAAAGACTTTGAGCCAGTCCTCGAGCGGCGGATTCACAACTTCATCAACTATGGGGAGGGTTCCTGGCACGTTGCCCAGCGGGACATGATATGGGTCAGGCTCTCGAAAGAGGCGGTGCGAAACGGGGTAAAGATCACTGACCTCGGCAAACTTCTATCAGCAAAATTCCGGATGGACTTTCCCACCATCATCGAGGCTGTCCAGGTGACCCTCACCACAGAGAAGGATCTTGTCATGAGGCAAGCGGCAGAAGCAGGGAAGATCTATTCCGAACGGGACAGCCGGATTGCAGGGATGAAGGACTCTGATATCGATACCTTCTACTCCTGCACTCTCTGCCAGACATTTGCCCCCAACCATGTCTGTATCATCACTCCCGAGCGCCCTGCCCTCTGCGGCGCGATCTCATGGCTCGATGGCAAGGTAGCCCACGAGATCTCTCCAGCGGGTGCCAACCAGCCTGTCCTGAGGGGAACAATTATCGATGGCCGTCTGGGTGAGTTCGAGGGCGTGAACCAATTTGTGAAGATGGCCTCCCATGGCGAGGTCGCACGCTGCTCGCTCTACAGTATCATGGAATACCCAATGACCTGCTGCGGCTGCTTTGAGTGCATAGCCCTCATAGTCCCTGAGGTGAACGGGGTCTTAGTCGTGAACCGTGAATACCGGGGTGAGACCCCCTCGGGGATGACATTCTCCACCCTTGCAGGGACCATCGGCGGCGGGTCACAGACCCCTGGCTTTATCGGGATCTCAAGAAACTTCATTTTGAGTGAGCGGTTCCTCCAGGCAGAGGGAGGGATCGCCCGTCTCGTCTGGCTCCCCACAGCTGTCAAAGAGGAACTTGGCCCCAGGTTGCAGGAGGTACTTGCGGGTCGCGGGCTGCCTGATCTCTTTGACAAGATCGCAGACGAGACGAGAGCAACGACCCTGGAGGAACTTGTGACGTTTTTGACCCGTGTAGGCCACCCGGCACTCGCAATGCCACCACTTCTGTGAGGGGGATTACTATGGGAACTACTAAGACCGGGTGGGAAGGCCGTATCGCCACCGTGAAGATCGGTGCGACACCGATAGACGGTGGGACACGTACACGAACTTACACCCTCGGGGGGGATGGCGACCTCCCTCTGCTTGGGGTGGGTGAAGCAGCGGGATCTGTGCCATTAGTCGCATACGACATCTGTGACGACCCAGCCCTCTGGCCCGACCTGCTCAAATCCATCCTCGGGGACAAGATCCATGACCCGGCTGAATTGGCACGGCGTGCCGAGCATGAGTATGGTGCAGACATGATCCGCCTCAACCTGACCAGTACCCGACGAAAGGATTCGGTTGACACTTCAGCACTCAAGAGGACTATCGAAGAAGTACTCTCCGCAACCGGCCTCCCCCTGATAATCGAGGGGAGTGCTGACCCAGTCATCGACAGTGAGGTCTTCTTGCTCTGCGGGGAAGTGGCAGATGGTGAGAACGTCCTTCTCGGGACTGCCGAGGCAGATCGCTATCGAAGTGTGGCAGCCGCGGCCGTAGCCTACCATCATGGCGTCATCGCCCAGTCACCCATCGATGCTAACCTCGCCAAGCAGCTGAATATCCTCCTTCATGAGGTGGGGGTCTCCCAGGACCGGATCGTGATCGACCCCTACACCGGTGCCCTGGGATATGGGCTGGAGTACTCCTACTCAGTGATGGAGCGGATCCGCTATGCTGCCCTTAAGGGTGACCGGGACCTCGCCTCGCCGATGATCAGCGCTTCACCCGATGCGCTCAATGTAAAGGAGGTGCGGGTGGGGACACTTGAAGAGAGGTCTGCGACCGGGTGTATGTGGGAGTACACTACCGCCCTCGCAACGATTGTCGCCGGGGCCGAAGTAGTTGTAGTCCGCCACCCGGGCTCGGTGCCACTCCTGAAAAAGGCTGTTTTAGGGCTAACAGCTGATAGCGCGGGTCGGGGTGAGTGAACAATGGCACTAAAAGCGCTCGATATCTACAAGATCCTCCCTAAGAAGAACTGCAAGGAGTGCGGAGACCCGACCTGCCTGACCTTTGCAATGAAACTCGCATCAGGAAAGGGGGATGTGACGCTCTGCCCCTATCTTGACGAAGGAGCACGAAGTGTCCTGGGCGCATCGACGCGGCCACCTGTGGCCCGTGCCGTAATCGGGGTGGGCGGACGAAGCCTGACGATCGGAGAGGAGAACGTCTTCTTCCGCCACGAAAAGACGTTTGTCCATCCGCCTGGGATCTTCTTCGAGGTCTCTGACACCTCCCCTGACGATCTGATCCTGCAAACCACTACCCGGGTCTACAGCGAGGCCGTGACTCGTGTTGGTCAGACTCTCCAGTGGAGTGGCATCGCTGTTCGGTGCTGCAGCGGGTCACAGTCACGATTTGCAGATGTTATCGCCGCTATCGAGGGTACTGGGTTTCACCTCCCCCTCGTCCTTATCGCAGATGATCCTGTGCTCCTGGAGGCAGGGCTTGCGAAGTGCGGGCAGTTTCGCCCACTGGTCCACGCCGCCCGGAAAACGAGTGCCAATGCGATAACTGCGATTGCTTCGCGGTATGATTGCCCGGTCGTGGTCCAGGACCCGGACTACTCCCAGCTCCTGTCGCTATCAGAGACCTGTGCCGGACACGGGGTTCATGAGATCCTCCTTGACCCAGCACCTGCGACCCTCCGTGACCTGCTCATCACTGCGTCGCGTCTGCGTAGTGATGCTATTGCACGCTCTCACCCAGGCGCAGGTTACCCCCTCTATGTAAATGCTGGGAATATTTTGGGCTCCCAGGCGGCTCTCCTCCTTGCAATCCTCAAATTCGGAGGAGTTATTGTGACACCACCCCTCCCAACCCATCTCGCATTGGCCGCACTGACCCTGCGCCAGAACATTTTCACCGATCCCCAGCGCCCCATCCAGATGAGTCCTGGGATATATCGTGTCGGAAACCCCGGGCCTTCCTCCCCGATCTTTCTGACTGTTAACTTCTCACTAACCTACTTCACCCTCGAAGGTTATCTGGAGGCGACCGGAGTCCCCTGCTTCCTCTTCCTTGTCGACACCGAGGGGCTATCAGTCCTAACCGCGGTCGCTTCAGGAAAACTGAACGAGACTGTCATCAAAAGTGCGATACAAAAAGCAGACCTTGAGGCATTGGTCTCCCACAGGACCCTGATTATTCCGGGGTACGCTGCTCAGTTGAGCGGGAGAGTAGAGGACGCGACTGGGTGGAAGGTCCTTGTGGGGCCGCGTGACGCTGCTGAGGTCGGGGAGTTCATCACCCGGGAGTGGCACGCATAATGCCTGTTGTAACTTTCCTCCCAAGCTTTCGAAAGGTCACCGTACCAGTGGGGGGTACAATCCTGGATGCAGCACGAACAGCAGGCATCCAGATGAACGTGGTCTGCGGAGGTCAGGGAAAGTGTGGGAAGTGCGTAGTAGTCATCAAGAATGGGGAGGTCACCATAGAGGAAGGGGACTTTTCCAGGTTCTTCTCAGCTGAGGAGCAACAGAAGGGATACTGCCTCGCCTGCAAGGTAATAATCAGGGATGACCTCCAGGTCCTTGTCCCTGAGTCTAGCCAGGTTCAGGAGCAGCAGATACTGATAGATGCCCTGGGCAGCACAGTTGCGCATTTTCCAGCAGTCTGGAAGTTTGCCTTAACGCTTCAGCCCCCAAACCTCGAGAACCCCTCACCAGACCTCTCCCGTCTCCTCTGGGGTATCGAGCGTCAGGGCGGTCCGATGGCGAAGAAGATCTATGCTCCCCTGGAAGTGATAAGGCGTATCCCCAGGATCCTCAGATTGAGCGGCTGGAGGGTCACCGCGACAGTGGCCCTCGTTCCGGGTGGCTATCGCCTCATTGACCTTGAGAAGGGTGACACCACCGCCAATCTCTATGGTGCTGCGGTTGACCTTGGCACCACCACAGTCGTGGCATTTATCCGGAGTCTCTCTGACGGCAGGATGGTCGGCGTCGGATCCACTTACAACCGTCAGATCAGCTGCGGGGAAGACATCCTCGCCAGGGTGAACTATGCAAAACGGGAAGGGGGACTTGACACCCTCCAGGGGCTTGCCGTGGAGAGCATCAATCTGGCAATCACTGAGGCGGCGAACCGCGGGGGAGTCGACAGGGAGGACATCTATGAGGTGGTTGTAGCCGGAAACACCGTTATGACCCACATCCTGATGGGTATTGACCCTGGCTACATGATCGAGGAGCCTTATGTCCCGGTGGTCCGCCGCCACCTCACAACTTCGGCCGGGAGGATAGGTGTCGCGATAGAGGAGTCAGCAGGAGTCTTCATCTTCCCGGCAGTGAGTGACTACATCGGCGGTGACATAGTAGCCGATATCCTGGCCTGCGGGATGGCGGACCGGGAAGAGATATCACTCCTTATTGACATTGGGACCAATTTCGAAGTTGTTCTCGGGAACCGTGAGTGGATGTTCTCATGTGCAGGTGCTGCAGGCCCTGCCCTGGAAGGCGGTGAGGTGCTCTTTGGGATGCGGGCGAACCCGGGAGCTATCGAGCGAATCACCATTGACCCTGCAACACTGGAGCCGACAGTTGCGACGATCAACAATACACCCCCACGGGGGATCTGTGGGTCTGGCCTCATCGATCTCCTTGCAAACCTCCTCGAGACCTGTATCATCGACCGGACCGGGCGGATCAATACGGGAGTCGTGCATCCCCGCATCAGAATGGGCGCTCATCACCCGGAATACCTTCTTGTCCCTCTAAAAGAGAGTGGAATAGGCAAGGATATCGTGGTCACTGAGAGCGATATAAAAAACCTCATAATGAGTAAGGCATCAGTCCTCGCTGCATGCATCACCCTCATGAACGAGGCAGGGATCACCACCAGAGATATCGCAGCGGTCTACTTCTCTGGGGCATTCGGGAACTGGATCCACAAAGAGAATGCGATAACCATCGGGCTTATCCCAGAGGTCACTCCTGAACGGATCCATACCATTGGGAATGGGGCTATCGAAGGGGCTACGATCGCCCTCCTAAACCGAAAGGTACGGCGACGACTTGATGAGATCGCTCACAGTATCGCGTATATCGAACTGAACGCGTCGTCGGCATTTATGGAGGAGTACACACGGGCGATGTTCCTCCCCCATACCGACCTCTCGCTATTCCCGGGTGTTGAGGAGAAACTCAATGCCTGCAGGGCCAGGAGGGGGTGACTGGCGATGAAGATGTTTTCAAGGACAGGTATTGCCGCGACCGGAGTCGGTAGCCTTCCTCACACCGACCCGAAGAAGGCCTGTGACCTCGTGCTCAGGTACTGTCCAGACCTCCCATATGCACCAACCCTCCCGAACCGTGGCCTGGCCGAGAGTATCGTAATCGCTGACTCAGAGCACCTCCCAGGCAGGGTCTTTGATGGGGAGCGCCTCACTGTCAACCGTGGGGGCGGCCTTGAGACCGCGATGGAGCAGGTGTATATGGACTTTCTTACCCGGGAGTTCTCTGGGTACGGCTGGAGTCCCAGGTATGCATCGGGGTTTCCCGAGATGATATCGCGCCCTCTCATGGGTATCCCGGTCCTCAAGGCACATGTGACTGGCCCGGTCACTTTTGGAATGCAGGTCATCAACCAGGACCGGCGCCCGATCCTCTATGACCCCCAGTTTGCCGATATTCTGGGGAAGCTGACCGCGCTTCATGCCCGCTGGTGTGAGGACATGATGGCAAAAACCGGTGTTACTGAGACACTTGTTATCCTGGACGAGCCCTATCTATCCTCGCTTGGATCGCCAGTTATTCCTATCGGGGCAGATGTGGTCAGGGAACTCTGGGGCGACGTGGCAGGGATGGTGGAAGGGGGGCTCGGAGTCCACTGCTGCGCCAATACAGACTGGGCGTTTCTTCTCTCGCTTGAGCCAAGCCTCCTCTCATTCGATGCCTTTCGGAATGAGCGTGAATTCCTCCTTTACATGGATGATATTGTGTCCTACATGGAGAAGGGAGGGACGGTGGCATGGGGGATCGTCCCATCAGACTGGGAGACTTTTGCTACCGTAACGTCCGGGGACCTCCTCGCACGGTTCCTTTCGATCAGGGAGCGGGTGATTGAGCAGACCGGCGTGGAGCTCTTCGATGAGCGCTCCATCGTTACGCCGAGTTGCGGCATCAGATTTGCAGATGAGAGCGGCGCAGAAGAGATCATGGCAACGACCTCCTGGATCGCGCTCCAGACACGGGCTGCAGGCAGCCAGGAGTTACTATGAAGCCCCCGGTAGTAGCCGTCGCTGGAAAGGGGGGCACAGGAAAGACAACGATTACCGCCCTTCTCATCCGCACCTTTGTCGCAATGGGTGTGCGGCCCCTCCTTGCGGTTGATGCTGATCCGAACGCAAACCTTCACGAAGCCCTCGGAGTTGTACTGAGAGATACGCTGGGGTCCCTGCGGGAGATCGAGATCTCGCGTCAGATCCCACCCGGAGTCTCCCGTATCGACTATATCAGGCTGAGATTTCGCCAGGCTCTGGTCGAGGAGGCTGGATACGACCTCATCGCGATGGGGCGGCCAGAGGGTCGCGGGTGTTACTGCTATGCAAATGATCTCCTCACCACTTCACTCCAGAACCTCACGCAGGACTACCGGCTCATCCAGGTAGACAACGAAGCAGGGATGGAGCATATTGCACGGGGGACTGTTGCACTCCCCGACCTCCTCCTGATCGTCACTGATCCAGGCGTCCGGGGAGTCAGGACCGCAGCGAGGATACAAGAGACCGCGAGTGAGATCGGGATCTTACGCACACGATGTGCGCTAGTCGTCAACTGCTGTGGCCCTGCACACCCTCCATTGTCATCTTATGGCCTCCGTCCCCTCGCCTTCCTCCCCTACGACCCTGCGGTTGAGAAGGCAGACCTCGATGGAAGGCCGATCGTATCAATTCCCATAAATAGCCCAATCTCGGTTGCAGTGGCAGGGCTTGCATCTGAAATATTGAGCCTGATAGGAGATGGGGCCAAGGTCTGATGAGGAGAGAGGCATCATTATCCCAAATTCCGTTCTTATTGTGGAGGGCTGATACTGCTCTGGCAGACCCCTGTGCGGTCTTCACCACAAAATCATTAATGGGGCTGGTATTAGCCGAAAATCGAAAGATATAAGCGATTACAGAAAAAAAACCATACACGCATGACCCCCGGGTTCTTCTCCCGTTTTTTCAGACCCAAACCTCATATTGTGGAGAGTCCTCCACCCCCCTCCATCGCTCACGGTGCCGGGATGAATATACCTGAATTCAAGGTGAAGCCATACTTCATCGTTGCGTCGGTGGAGATGGGAAACACCACCACGAAGTGCATCCTGACCGGGGTGAGCATGGAGACCGGGATGAGCTATGTTGTCAACAAAACAGTGAAGATGAGTCGTGATGTGAGGAAGCCCAGGCCTGGGGAGGAGGTCTTTGGAGAGACCCTGGACGGGACGAAGATCACGCGTGAGTCGGTGACTGAACTCGTCCGCGACACCCTGATTCAGTGTCACCGGGAGTGCCACCTCGACATTCAGAAAGACCTGGACTTCGTTGTCCGGAGTACTGGTGTTGTCGCTGCTATGGACTCTCCTGACCAGGTTGGGGATTTTGTCGTCGCGCTTGCAAACGGCTGCCTCATCGCCGGAGTCCCCCCCCGAAAGATGACCCCTCCCATGTCCAAGGCGAACCAGTCTGAGAAACTCCAGCCCTTCAGCTTCGCTGACAAGGTGGTCTTTGTGGGGGCAGTTGCCGGGGTAGTCCCCCCTCTGGGAAGCAGCGGGGTCGAGATGGTAGCCAACGAGATGGAAGGAGAACTTGCGATGGCAGGGATCAAGGAAGGGGCTAAATGGACACCGGTGGACTTTCGAAACCCCTGCATCTCTATTGACTTTGGGACCACTCTGGACGGGCGGATCACGAGCGATGTCACGCCTGACGCATTAAACCCCTTTGCACGGACGATTGGAAACTTCTGTGGTCTTGCGGGAGCAATTCCTGACGCTATTACCAGGGGTACCGGGCTTGTGGACAGAAGAACCGGGACGGCACTCGATATCTTTGGTGACCGGAGCGTCATCGATAGCATTCCAATGCGACAGAAGAAGAAAGACGTGATGGAGTATGTGGCGCGGTGCCACAAGTTGATTGACATAAGGATCGTCCCCCCTGAGCGGACCCGGTTTGGGAGGGTTCCGGTGTATGCGGCTATAGCGAAGGAGTCGGGGATCGCGATGATCGGGTGCGATGCAGGGGAGAATGGCAGTACCCTGGATGATCTTTTGGCAATAGGAAAAGAGATTTACGAGAACTACCGGATCGGATTTCTGAACGAGGTGATCGATCGTGTCTGTGCCCAGATGGCGCTTCGGCTCCTCGATGTCACCAGAGAAGAGGGGCTGGTCTTCAAGAACAGTTCCATTGGGTTTACAGGAAGGGCTGCAATATCAGGACGAAAGCCGGACTATATCCTTGAAGGGATAATCGAGCGTAACCTCTTTGAGAGTCCCATCGACCACCTCGTCTTTGTAGATGATGGTCTGGCCCGGGGAGCTGCCCTGATGGGCAGGTGCATGAACTCACTGGGAAAGCCCAAAAATCCAATCGGGGGAGTCCGCGGAGGCCCCTGCATCATGAGAAGGCGGATAAAGGTAGGGAAGTGAGCAAGATGACAAGAGATCTAAAAATAGGGATAAACAAAAGTTTCATAGACGACTATGAATCACGAAGTGTTTCATATTAGGAATGGTGATAGAGAATGAGTGAAGAGAAGCAGGAAGAGGTACCGGCAGCATGCGAGGAGGAACTCTTTGACCTCCTTATTCCACCCGGGGTTCCACAGTCAATCATATTTGAGTTGATTAAGAAGTATGGCCTGGAGGTAGTGAAGCGGAAGCAGAAGCTCTACTTTGCCAATATGGATGGAGATGAACGGGAGCTCCTCGCGTTTCGGGGTCGTCGCGATGTGCTGGTGGAAGCAGAGATCCTACTAAAGCAGCGTTTGGCAGAGTTCATAGGTGATGACTCTGCCCCCTCATCTTAGATTTCATTGGTAGTGCCTCCAGCAGTCAGATCTCTTCCAGATATGGAAATTGAGATAAAAAGTGAGATATATCAGAGTAACCCAGGGGTTAAAGGGGATGCTTGAGGGCATTTTGATCGGATCAGATGTACTTAGCCTTTTTCGATAGAGCCATTGGGGTATAGAGGGGCCTAAAGGGCATCTCTCCAGTCTCTCTCCTGATGACTGATTCGAGTTCGCCTGATGAGAGACTCTCCTTGCACGGCTTTTTTGGAGTAGAACGTGCGCGTATGGTGACTGTGAGGCGCCCGGTCTCGACTTCGGCATCCCCAACTACGACGACATAGGGGACCCAGTCCATGCCTGCCTCCCGGACTTTCTTGCCCACACTCTCATCCCGGTCGTCAAAGTCTGCGCGGATACGGGATTCGTTCAACTTCCGGGCGATCTCTTCTGCAAATGCCCCATGCCGTTCGGAGACTGGGATGACTCGTACCTGGACCGGGGAGAGCCAGGTTGGGAAGCGAGGTACCTCCTGGCTTCCTGTGCTCTCCAGGATCGCGCAGATGACGCGCTCTACACTCCCTGTTGGGGAGCAGTGGAGTATGGGGGGGTGCACCTCCTCATTGTCCCGGAAGTATCGGATTTTGAACCGTTCTGCGCTCTCCACATCGATCTGAACCGTGGGGTTCTCGATAGGTCTCCCCTGGCCGTCTATCGCCGCAAGGTCAACTTTTGCAATCCAGTAGTGGACACGATCTGTGAGTGCCTCTATAAGCATAGGACACCCTGACTCCCGGACAAGCCCCTCTATCCAGGGGCGGTTTTCTGAAAGGAACTCCTCTGTACACCGGAATACTCCCACAAGCGTCGTTCCGAAGTCGTGACCGGTCTTCCACCCCATATTGAGTTGTTCCTCAAAGCACCGCTTCGCCTCTTCAAGATTGGTGCAGAGGGTGTGCATGTCAGGCATCGTGAATGCCCTGAGCCTCTTCAGACCAATGACCTCCCCTTTCTGCTCGTGACGGAACGAGTATGTCGAGAGTTCGTACATCTTGAGGGGGAGGGTGTTGGGCGAGATGTGCATATCGCGCATAATCGAGAACATCCCAAAGCACGCCGCGAACCTGAGCATCATCGCGCGGTTGCCGCTTTTGAACCTGTACTGCCGCTCACCGAACTTCTCTGCATGCTCTGCGATTGCCTGATCTGCAAGGTCGTACATCACCGGCGTCTCCACCGGCGTCGCTCCGTAGGGAAGGACGAGCTGGAGGACATAATCGGCGAGGAGGTCCCGGATGAGCTTGCCCTTCGGCATCCACCTGAGGTGGCCGACATCACTTGCAGGCTCGTAGTCTACCAGTTCCTTGGCCCGCATAAGGCCGACGTGAATGGGCTCGCTACCTGTTGGGGTTGCGTCCCCGAGTTCTTTCTTCAGCAGGCAGCCAAATGGTGTCGCATCCATAAAGCCCTCTGCAGGGTGGTCCACGCCATCCGGGGTCATCACAAAGAAGCGGTGGCCGACTGCCTTTTTCTCCCCTTTCCCTCCACCCTCACCTGTCGGGACGATTGTTTTAGAGAGTTCAGCAAGGGGGTGTCCTTTACAGGAGAGTCGGAATGACTTGTACCACCCAAAGGGGGCCCGTGTCACTGAAAGCCCCTCCTTTCTCACAGACTCTTCGAGCATCCGGAGCGCCGCGACTGCGGTGTTGGGACGGGCGAGGTCGCTGCTCAGGTGAGCATAGGGATAGATAACGACCTTTTGAACGCCGAGCTGCTGAGCAGTTGCCTTGACCTCATGAGTGGCTGTCTGGACCACCTCTGTCAGATCGTCCTCGTCGATGGCTTCGACGGCACAGAACGCAGTGAGTACCTCGTCCTGACGGTCTGCAAGGAGGCTGCACTCCTCAGCCATCCCGGTCTTCTTCTTTGCCTCGTACTCGATGTAGTCCGAGTGGATCAAGAGGAGTCGCATGTTTCATCTCCGGACTCTCAATAAATACCTTGTACGGTGTACAGCCATTCCCTATATAGCCCTACGCGGAGTTCTTCGGGTTCTCGTGGTAGCGCGAGAGGGTCGCCTGCCGCTGGTCAAGGTACTTTGCATCTCCCTTTGCATGGTAGGGTCGCTCTGCACGCTCGGTAGTATAAAAAACGAGCTGTCCTATTGGCATCCCGGCATATACCCTGACCGGCCGCTGGTTTGCATTGCACATCTCGAGCGTTATTGAGCCCCGAAAGCCTGCATCTATCCACCCTCCAGTCTGGTGGAGCTCTACTCCGAGGCGTGCGATGCTGCTCTTCCCCTCAATACTTGCAACAATCGTGTCAGGGAGCTCTATCACCTCCCTGGTCTCTGCGAGCATGAACTGACCGGGTTTAAGGATAATAGAGGGCGCCCGTGTCTCAAGCGTTCCGTTACAGATGCTGCCCCGGTCGTACGGGTCTATCACTGAGTCTCCTTCTTTGTACCAGACGAAGTGGTCACCAAGCCGTATGTCAAGCGAGTTGGGCTGGACGAGCGAGGGGTCGAAAGGCTCTACTTTGAGCACCCCCCTCGCCACGTAATCATGGATCTGCCAATCGACGAGGATCATCCTGCTTAGATCTGGCCCTTGTCCCGTACTTCTCCCTGTCGATCATTCGCTGGTATGTACCACTCAGACCGCCTGAGGATACCATGGAGGGTGCTCACTTCCCGTGCGGTCAGTCTGGCACGCGAGGTGTGACGCGAGGAGATAGTCCCCTTTTGGTATGTTTGCAAGTTCATAGCAGACCACCCCTACCGCATGGGAGAGGTTTAAGATCGGGTACTCAACTGAAGCCGGGATGGTGCATATGAGGTCGCAGCGCCGTACCTCGTCATTCGAGAGTCCCCAGTTCTCACGCCCAAAGAGGATGGACACCGTGGCGTCCAGGCTTGCGATCACCCCCCGGAGTTCGCGGGGTGTATGGTAGGGCATCCGCATCGGGCGACAGATGGACTTGCTCACCGCGCCGGTGGTCGCGACCACGATGTCACTCCCTGCAAAGACCTCCTCGAGGGTGAGACGCGCTGCTCTGTTCAGGACGTCTTTTGCATGCGCAGCCCTCGCGTTTGCATCATTTCCGATCTTGCACGGGTCGACAAGGACAAGGTCAGAAAAACCGAAATTCTTCATTACACGGGCGGAAAACCCGATGTTTCCCTCATAGAGGGGACTAACCAGGACTATTTGAACCTTGACCATAGGAATTGGGGGTGGTTGAAGTTACTGGACGGCGGTCACGGTCTCACGGAGTATCTTGGCCCCCCCCTCGTACACCATATTGCCCACCACGATGGTGTCGGCGTAACGCGACATCTCAGCCGCCCTGGTGCCGGAATTGATCCCGCCACCATAGTAGAGGACCGCCTGATCGATAGCCTCTGCTGCGGCTTTCACCACTGCAGGGTCCCCATATGTCCCACTGTACTCGATGTAGACGATAGGGAATCGGAAGTAGTGATCGGCAACCACCGCATGGGCCGCCACTTCCTGCGGTGAGAGGTGACAGCGCGAACGGGTTACTTTCCCCACCGAAGAGTCAGGGTTGAGGACGATGTAGGCCTCGGGAACGACCCGCTGCCAGTCTATAGCCTGGCGTGCTACCCATTCAGTGTGCATACCCACGACCCAGCGCACATCAGTAGTGTTCAGAACACTAGGGACGAATAGAAGGTCGATGCCTTCGAGGATCACCACGTCCGGTCCTGAGGGTTCTATTACGATCGGGAGGCCATAGGACGAGGCGCTCGAAAGGAGGATGCGCATCTTGTCAGCAGTCACGTTGAGTGTCCCTGATAGCATGAGTGCATCGGTCCCACTTGAGGCGACCATGTCGAGTGCTTCAGGCGAGAGGTTTTTATCAGGGTCCAGTTTCGTGACATGGACCCAACTCTTCCATTTTGGCTGCATCATTCTCCTCCCTGGCTTCCTGTTGCGGACGCAAGAATCTCTCTGACTTTTTCAGGGCTCATCCCGGCAGCTCTTGCGAGCCCGTCAGGGTCGGCTGCAAGGAGCCCTCCCACGTCGAAAACCCCGGCCCGGTAGAGATCTGCCAAGGTCGCCTCACCGACGCCTTTGACTTTGAGCAGCCCCTCCCTGCCCTTGGTGTAACGGTTCTTTGAGAGGGGTGGGGGGGGGTTGATCCCACAAGATGCTGCAACCACGCTTCGATGCCGTGAAACGGTATCGGGGCTCATTCCTGTCTTAAAACTGACGAATGCGGCTGGGGTAGAGAGGATGGCACGAGGGGTGGAGAACCCCGCCTCCTGGTATTTCTTCACGCTCACGGCAGGGACCCCTGCCGCGCGGAAGTCGCGCTCACCTTTGAGTTCTTGAGCGAGTCGCAGCACGGTTGCTGCTTCCTCTTCTCCCATCCCGCTCTTTTTAAGAAGATCAGGCGAGGCTGATGCGAGGTCCGAGATATCTCCAATTCCAGACTCCAGGACCCGTTTTGTCACCTTGGCATGGCTCCTCCCCTTTCGTGGGGTGAGGTGCTTAGCAATGAACTTTCGGCATTCAGACTGGCGCCTTAGACGAACAATAGCCTCTTCAGCCTCTTTCTGGAGGCGTTCAGCTGCCTGCTGGTCAATTCCTGCAATATTGGCGAGGTGCGTGGCAGAAGCTGCGAGGATATCCCTTACAGTATATAGATGGCCACGTGCGAGGGCCTCAGCGATAGTGGTGTCTACCGAAGGGAGTCGCATAATGATCTCGCGGTTCGTTGCGATGTGGTGGCAGAGAGGACAACCGATCTCCCATGGGCGTGCACCGCGACGGACGAGTCTCACATGGTAGAGGGCGTGGTTAGGACATACCTCATCGGTCCTCACCGCAAAGCCCCAAACTTCTGAAGGGAGGCCGATATTGAAGGTGCAGTCCGGGTACCCGGAGCAGCCGATGAACTGCCGCTGACCCCTGGCATGGCGTATCCGCAGCGAACTGCGACAGACAGGACATGCACCGAGGATGAGCTCTTCCACAGTCTGGTCCCTGATCTCTGCCCCAATCTCCTCTTTATGTGCTTCGAGCTGGTCAAAGACCCCCTGCAGTATGACCCGCGACTCATCGATAACATCGTCGCGTTCGCGGGCCCGCTCAGTGATGAGCTGCATGTGGGACTCCAGCATCCGTGTCATTTCAGGGCGCGTAATGGTGTCGGCATGGTTCTCGAGGGCCTCTATCACCGCCCTTCCCACAAGTGTCGGGCGGAGGGGTGACCCTTCCACGTACTTCCTGGCAATAAGCTTCCCTATCACATCGTGACGGGTACTCTTCGTCCCAAGGCCCAGCTCCTCCATCACCTGGATGAGCTTTGCCTGCGAGAAACGGGAAGGAGGCTGGGTCTCTTTCTCTTCCAGGCTGACTTTTTTGATGGGGAGTGTCTCTCCAACTGTGAAGGGGGGAAGTGGGTGGTCCTGTGCCGCACTGTACGGATAGACGTGTCTCCACCCGACGACTGCGAGGCGAGCACCGGTCGCCAGATAAGGTTCGCTTCCGGCATCGAGTGACACCTTCATTGTCTTCCACTCTGCGTCCGGAGAGAGTGTTGCAAGGAACCTCCGTACAACGAGTTCATAGACCTTCCATGCTTCTCCAGAGAGAGCTTCGCGGGTCGCCTGGCCAGTGGGATAAATTGGGGGGTGATCAGTCGAGGTCTTCTTTCCCTGCGTCGGCTGTGAGCGCCGATTTGCAATCACCCAGGCAACATCGCTTGAAAAGACGGTTCTCTGGAGGGTTGCAAGAATGTGAGGTAAGTCAAGTGTCTTGGGATAGACGGTATTGTCTGTCCTCGGATAGGAGATGAACCCGTTGACATAGAGGTCTTCAGCGATCCTCATCGCATTTCCAGCCGAGATCCCAATACGGCTGGCTGCGACAATAAAGGCAGTTGTGTCAAAAGGTGTTGGGGCACGGTCGATCTTGGTCCCCTCTTTTACCTCCATCACGGTGAGGGGTGGGAGTGTCCGGTCACGTGCAGCAATGGCGGTGGCTTCATCGGTGAAACGGGCTACGGCATGGCGTGCCTCCACTGCTTCTCCCTCTTTCTCTGTAATGAGGGTGAGCTGCCAATAGGGCTCGGGGGTGAAAGCCTCGATCTCCCGTTCGCGGTCTACTATCATTGCAAGGGTTGGGCTCTGTACACGGCCTACCGAGAGGATGTTCTGACTACCCCTCTTTGCTGTCAAGGTGATGAACCGGGTGAGAGACGCGCCCCAGATGAGGTCGATCACCTGGCGTGCCTCTCCCGCGGCAGCGAGGGCAAAATCAAGAGAAGTTGTTTTTGAAAATGCATTCCTGATCTCTTCAGGGGTGATTGCACTGAATCGGGCGCGGTCAACCGGCACCGTGGAATTCACAACCCTGACGAGTTCATATGCCTCCTTGCCGATCAGCTCCCCCTCAGTGTCAAAATCGGTTGCGATCGTCACCCGGTCTGCCTTCCTGGAAAACTTCTGGACCGATGCGATTATCTTCTTCTCAAGTGGGACTTTTATCACATGGGCTTTTATCAGGGTCCGTGGAGTGTGATCTTCACTTCGCCAGTTTGAGTACCCAGGCTCGAAGTCGACCTCAACGACATGCCCACGCAGACCAACCACCACGACGTCACTGAAGAGGTACGAATATGCAGAACCGTCCTTTGAGGTGGTGACCTTTGCATTTCCTGCGAGAATCTCGGCAATACGTCGTGCAGAGATGTTTTTTTCAGTGATGATGAGGTACATCCCGCTTATTCACCCCGCATGTCGAGTGCTTCTTTGAGTGCACGGTTTAGCGCGGCCGGGTCGGCCCTACCTTTGGTCTTTCGCATCACCTGGCCGATGAGAAAGTTGAATGCCTCATTTTTGCCTGAATGATAGTCAGCTACAGCTCTCTCATTCTCACAGATAACTTCGGCAGCAACAGTTGCTGCAATCTCCTCCCCTGCCTTCCCAAGTCCGAGTCGTGCTACACATGCGAGAGGTGACTCACAGGTACCCTTTGCATGTAACTGGTCAAGGAGGGAACGGAGGACTTCAACCGCACAATGGTCTGTCACTTCGCCCTTGGAAAGGGCCTGCATCAACTCACGGAAATAAGATGAAGGGACAGATGAGACACTCATCTCCCGGTAGTTCAGCTCACCAATAAGAGTATCAGCGACCCATGTTGCGGTTGCGGGTGCGCCGGGATCTGCGACCTGCTCGAAGAACTCTGCAATACGAAGCTCGCCGGTGAGTGTTCTTGCATGCTCTGGGGAGCATCCGTACTGGGTGATAAACCTGGTCCTGCGGGCGTCGGGCAGTTCAGGGAGGACTATTGCATCGCTCCAGTCTCTCACCCTCATGGGGCGCAGGTCGGGTTCAGGGAAGTACCTATAGTCCTGCTCCTCCTCCTTGCTCCGTGAGGAGGTAGTTACCCCCCGTGCCTCGACAAAGTGGCGGGTCTCACGTGTCACCCGCTGTCCCCTCCGGATCACTCCCCGCTGGCGTGTCACCTCGAATGTGAGTGCCTTTTCTACGCCTTTGTAGGAGGTGATGTTCTTCACCTCGACCCTTTCACCCCCCTGGATCGAGACATTGGCGTCCACTCTGAGCGAGCCCTCTTTTTCTGAATCAAAGACTCCCAGGTACTCCAGAGTGGCACGGATCTTATGCAAGAACCGCCGTGCCTCTTTGGGAGAGCGAAGGTCGGGGTCAGTCACGATCTCGATTAGTGGGATCCCAGCCCGGTTGTAGTCCACAAGCGAGTACTTCGGTCGGTCGGTCCCGCCCTTGTGGACGAGCCTCCCGGGGTCCTCTTCGACATGGACCCGTGTGATACCGACCTCTTTCTCACCGTTATCACCTTCGATGAGGAGAGTGCCCCGGACTGCGAGGGGGCGGTCGTACTGGGTGATCTGGAATGCCTTGTTCAGGTCAGGGTAGAAGTAGTTCTTTCGCGCAAATTCAGATTCGAGGGGGACCTCGCAGTGGAGGGCCTTGGCTACTCTGAGTGCGTACTCGATGACAGCCCTATTCACTCGCGGGAGTGCACCCGGGAGACCCAGGCAGATGGGACATACATGGGTGTTGGGTGGGTCGTCCCGGTAGTCGGTCGAACAGCCACAGAAGAGCTTGGACCTGGTGTTTAGCTGGCAGTGGATCTCAAGACCTATAATCGTCCCTGTTCCCAGGGGTTGGACAGCAGTTACTAAGGGTTCCACGCTGTCGCCGCTCATGTCGCCACCCCCTGCTCATAGGTGAATGCAGCATCAATGACGTATTCGTCTTCAAAGGGGCGGCCCATGATCTGGAGGCCCACTGGCATCCCCTCAACCTCCCCGCAGGGGACCGAGATGGCAGGGACACCTGCGAGATTGGCAGGGACGGTGAGGATGTCGGTCAGGTACATCGCAAGAGGATCGGTCTTCTCCCCGAGGGGAAAGGCAGTAGAAGGCATTGTCGGGCCTGCAATCAGGTCGACTTCATTAAATATCCGGGAAAAGTCGGCAGATACCATCTGTCGTGCCACCTGGGCCTTCGCATAGTACTTTCCATAGTACCCTGATGAGAGGGCAAATGTACCGAGCATGACCCTGCGCCGGACCTCAGGTCCAAAGCCGATACGGCGCCTTTCAGAATAGGCTTCGTGCCAGGGCAGGTGGGTCTCGACCGGGGGGCCATACCGAACACCATCAAACCGTGCGAGGTTCGAGCTCGCCTCACTGGTACAGATGACATAATAGGCTGCGAGTGCATAGGTCATGCTCGGCATTGAGCAGGTGATGACCTCTGCGCCTTCTTCTTCCAGCACTGATATTGCATCCCAGACCACACTTGCGACCCTGGGGTCCACTCCTTCCCCGAAAAACTCTTCAGGTATCCCGACCTTTGACCCTTTGACCGAAGGATGCGGCTTGTGCCGGTAAGGGCGTTCGCAGGTTGTTGAGTCCCGCGGGTCATAACCACTGATGACCACCATTAGATTGGAGAGGTCAGTGACAGTGCGGGCCATGGGACCTATCTGCTCAAGGGAGTTTGAGTATGCGACGAGCCCGTATCTAGAGACCCTTCCATACGTCGGTTTGAGCCCCACGATACCGCAGTAGGAGGCCGGACAACGGATCGAACCCCCGGTGTCGCTCCCAAGGGCAAAATCGACCATCCCTGCTGCAACCGCGGCCGCACTTCCTCCTGAAGATCCACCCGGGACTCTTTTAGGGTCACGTGGATTGAGTGTTGGGCCAAATGCACTCTGTTCGGTGGTGCTTCCCATCCCGAACTCGTCCATGTTGGTCTTTCCCACGATTGCTGCTCCGGCTCGTATGAGGAGGTCCACCACATGGGCATCGTAGGGGGGGGTATACCCTTTCAGGATGAGAGAACCACAGGTCGTCTCGATCCCTGCCGTGGAGATGTTGTCCTTGACCGCGACTCCTCTGCCAGAGAGTGGCCCCTCGCAGTAAGGTGCATCCTCTACCGTGGTGAGGAAGGCGTTATACCGGTCTTTCGGGGAGAAGTGAAGGGTGGGGGTTCCCATCTCACATCACCCTGGGAGCCCTGAAGAACCCCTCTTCCTTTTGGGAGGTGTTTTCAAGGACAGCCTCTTGGGGGAGAGAGGGGGTCACCTCGTCCTCCCGAAAGACATTGTAAAGGGTTGGGTCTTCCCGATCTGCGGTCTTTATCCGGTCCAGTACCTCGAAATAGTCGAGGATTGCGTTGAACTGCGAGGTGAACTCCTCCAGCTCTCCTTTCTCGATCCCAATATCTGCGAGATGAGCGATATGCTCAACCTCCCGCTCATTCACCATGCGCAGTCCCTCTAAGATGAGTAATGTACCCTTGTACCGCCCCTTTATAACCATTCTTCCGGGCGAGGGCCCGGATCGCCCTCCAGACTCCGGTGCCATACTGCATCGCCTTCTTCTTCTGCCATGCGACCTCTCTGGGAAGGGCATCTGCTGCTATCCGCCTGAGCGGCCATTTCCCGATACCTTCATGGACCATCTCTCCGGGCGGGATCGCCCGGGCGGCGCGCACGACCCGGACGTCCAGGTAGGGCATTGAGAGATAGGTGCCGTTGAGGGCTGCTACTGACTGGTCACGGTGCGCCTGGGCGGCAAGTCCTGCAAAGTCACTTGCAAGCTGCCCGGCCAGGTCGGTACAGGTGAGGTACCGGGCATAGCCCCCGAAGAGTTCATCAGCACCCTGTCCGGTCAGTACACGCTCGTGTCCAAGGTCGCGTGCAGACCGGGTTACCAGGTACTGCGTGACCGCAATTGCGGTGTTGACTGGGGATGCCTCTGGGATTACGCCGATTACGGCGTTGAGTCCCTCTTTCACATCTTCCTCTGTTATCTCGAAAAAATCGCAGGAGAGGGAGAGCATTTTGGCCAAATTTTGTGCCCGGTCAAGGTCATGTGACCCGGTAAAGCCCACGGCAAGGCACGGGAGCCCGGCATGGTATGCCACAAACGAGGAGTCGACCCCTCCGGATATCGCACAGACTCCCTCATTACTCCTGAGATGTACTGCAGTGGTGATCGCCTCCTCAAGGTCCATCGGTCTGGGTTGTGGGGTTATCTTGTGGAGAACGTTTTCTTCACACACCACGGCCCCTGCAGCTACCGGGCCGGGGATGATCCCAAAGTGGTCACGGGCAGTGCACGTTCCCCAGGTGAGGAGGAACTCGCCGCCGAACCTGGCTATCGCTCTCGGGTCTGTAATGATGATCTCTTGCAATTCCGAAGAAGAGAGTCGTTTCCCGTCAAGCTCAACCCACCCCCTAATTTGCATCAGTCTGACATCTGGTACTCATCCCCTGATACGCGTTATGGATGGTCAGTGAACCTTATGCTCATTCCGCGCCAATTTCGGTTGCATGGGACGGCAGATCGCAGTCGACCTCGGGGCTACCAACACCCGGGCGGCGATAATTAATAAAGATGGAAGGATAGAGAAAAAAATAGAGGAGCTTACGCCGTTTGGAGGAGATTCACCCTCACTTCTGACTTGGTTTCTCACCGGTCTGATCACGTATCTTGCCGGCAGCACTCTCCCTGATGATATTCTCGGTATAGGTCTATCTGTGGCAGGACCGGTCGATATCGATAGCGGGGTCCTGGTCAACCCCCCCAACATGACCTTTCGGAATGTCCCGGTCACCGGCCCACTCTCTCTCACATTGAACCGGCCGGTCAGGATGGTGAATGACTGCCATGCCGGGCTCCTGGGAGAGGTGACATATGGCCAGGGAAGGGGAAGGGAGAACGTGGTCTATATCACCATCTCTACCGGTATCGGTGGGGGAGTGATGTCGCGGGGGCGAGTCGTCCTTGGGAGGGACGGAAATGCGGCCGAGATCGGGCACTTCCATGTTGACAGCACCTACAACCTCACCTGCGGGTGTGGAAATACTGGCCACTGGGAGGGTTATTCTTCTGGGAGGTTCATCCCGGCCTTTTATAGTGTATGGTGCAAAGCACAGGGGAGGCCCGCCCGGGACCTCTGCACGGCCGAGGAGATCTTTTCTGCGGCACGCCAGGGCGACGGTGATGTGATGCATTTCATCAGTGCTCTGGTCCAGATAATAGCCCGTGGACTCTCGGACGTGATTGTTGCCTATGACCCTGAGGTGATCATTTTGGACGGGTCTGTTATCCGAGCCAATGCTGACCTCCTATTCGATTCAGTCATAGCCGCCGTCGACCGCTACCTCCCGCTCCCTGATATTGTACTGACAGGTCTTGACGGTAGTGCCCCGCTTCTCGGCGCAGCGGTGATTGCCCGAGGGTATGACACGCCATTTGGAAGTTTTTGTAGTACCACGAGATGAATTGAACTATGAAAGCCGTATCCTGGTCATCTGGAGATCCCCCAGTGTCAGTCAGGAGGGCCAAACCTCTATTATTAACGCCATCCTACCAGTATCGGGACTAGTGAGCGTCATTCCCCCAGTATCTATTGCTGACCGGATTATAGCAGATGAGAAGGAGATCGATCTTCTTTGCGCATTTTCTAACAGACGGCTTGCTACAATCATCTATGAGATCGGTTTTTCTTGTGACTGCTGTGCACAGTGCTGCACCCGGTCATTCAATGGTCACGTCTTTCTCCTCGACTCGGACACAGCGGTGGGAAAGGAGATCGACCCTGCTGCACTTGAGCCGGCCCCCTGGTACGAGTTCTGTGATCAGCACGGGGTCTTTTATGTATCTGGGTATGCAGTGCGGACGATGGGCGATGCGCAGGGGTCCTGTTGGTTTCTTTCAGACAAGAGGTGCCGGATTTATGACAGACGGTTCTCAATCTGCCGTATCTATCCTTATATGCTCCACCGCGAACCTGATGCATCGGGCTTTGTCGACTGGCGCCAGATAGCCGGTCTCGATCTCCATGGCGAGTACCATACCGATATTCCATTCTCTTCGTGTCTGGATATTGCCCAGGAGGTAAAGGAGTACGAGATGGCAGTGCTATTGCATGAGATCGCTTTTCTGAAATATATTGAGCAGTACTTCAGGCTGAACCGCCTCAGACACGTGCAGAAGGTGTATGATGACCAGAGGCGCCTTCATGCACGCGGCGTGCCGATCACGGTGCGTGTCTTTTATTCAGGTCAGCTGGAAGAGGTGATTCTAACCCGGTGAACTTGGAAAGAGGATAGGATCGATCTTTTTCAAAAATTTGCAATCTTCTGTCCACATCCGCCTACCAAATGATTACACCATCCCACCTCGACAGGGACCGGGGGGGCATCAGGCTCGTTTGATCTCCAGATGGTGCGGTCCCAGAGGTTCCCTGGGTAGAGAAGAAGGGAATATCGCTGGCACATGATAAGCCCGACATTGCGCTCATGCGGTACCCCCTGACCCGCAGGTGTTTGGAGAGATTGATGAGAGCACATGTGAAGGCAGGAAGAGATTTGAACTGTGATCTGGCTTGTTCTGCTGACCAGAGCGGGGGAGGGAGTGAAATAGATTATATGGTATGGTAGAATAGGGGGGCTTCATTTACAGATTCGCCGCTTGAGCGTTTATCTCCGTCTACGCCCTTGATCTTTATTGGAGGTCCGGATTGTTCATTTCCACGCCTGATCGCGCCTGGTCCTGATATGAAACACTTCGTGCTTCATAGCATTCTATGAATCCTCTGTTCATCGATGATTTTATGCATTGCTCCTGGAAGTTTTGCTCCCCTAACTTTTGGTAACTTTGTACCCGCATTTTACTACAATAACCTTCCTGGCTCACCCTGCGTGGTTGTTTCACGATACTGTGGCCTGCCTATCTCCCGCTCCTTACATCGTGCCCCAAAACCTGCCAATTGTGTGTTAAGTTCTTTTGTGATCACTGACTCGTTCTCGTCTCTGGCTAGGGCCAGTGAGGCCAGTATGAACTGAGAGAGGCGTGCAAGATGGTCAGACCAGAGATCTCATTGGATTTTTGGATCAGTCTCGGCTACCTTTAAGCGAGGTGAGGCGAGATATATAGGATATCGGTGTGCGAGGGTACCTAAGCCAGGCCAAAAGGGACGGACTTAAGATCCGTTTTCGAAGGAATTCATGGGTTCGAATCCCATCTCTCGCATGCATTTACACTTTCGAATCCCGTGGCGTTGTTTTTTTACCACCTTTCTGACCTAGGTGTATGAACTCTCCTCATCAAAGCTCCTCAGGGTTCGCTTGCATCAAACCTGAATACGGTTTTCACACCATCGAATCTGCTTATTAAGAGTGGTATTATCACCAAACAGGACCGGAACCTCATCACTGAATTTGTGAGCGAGCGGAGAGCGAACCGCTTCAAGATGCGTCTATCGAAGAAGGACACCACCACGGCAGATGAAGACATCGTCAGGAGGCGGTGGCTCCCCATCGATATCGACCCGGTCAGACCATCCGGGGTGTCCTCGTCAGACCAGGAGCACGAGGCGGCGATAGAGAAGGCCGGCAGGATGGGGGCATTCCTTGCAGAGAAAGGGTTCCCTGCTCCCCTTGTAGCAGACTCAGGGAATGGTGCTCATGTCCTCTACCGTATCGACCTTCCCAACGACGATGCCTCCCGCGACCTCGTGAAGAAGTGCCTTGAGGTCCTCGCAGTCATCTTTGATGACAAAGAGAGCACCATCGACAACGCAGTCCAC
>JAPKXQ010000098.1 GCA_026394765.1 Methanomicrobiales archaeon | reverse complement strand
ATCCGGTACCTCCCGGGATCTATCATCGATCTCTTATCCCGGGTGGTAAAAGGTGAAGTGGCAATCAACCCGCCAGTCCCGGTCCCCCCTAATTTCCGTGGGAAGATCGTATACGACCGTGAGGCCTGTATCGGCTGCTCCCTCTGCATTAAGGTCTGTCCAGCCCATGCAATTGAGCTCCTGCCTGAGACGAAGCGTATACGGATATATATAGGACAGTGCGTCTTTTGCTCCCAGTGCAATGACATCTGCCCAAAAGATGCCCTTCACATGAGTGAAGAGTTCCTTCTCGCATCTGCGGACCGCTTTGCTGAAAGTCAGATCGTGGAGTGAGTGGGAACCCAGGTCCTGCCCCCTCACATCGTGATCTCATGGGGGGGTATATGGGAGATCGTCCCTCTTTTTACCATCTCAATCAGTGCGTCAGCACCCTCCTGAGCGGCTTCACTCAATCTCTCACCGGGTTCACGCTGGAGTGGCTGGACTCCGATCAGCTCTATCTCTTCGGCAACATCAGAAAGGTAATCGATCAAGTGACCAAGGGGGAGCTGATGTGTCCCAAATCCGACAGATCCGATAAGGTCCCTGGGAATACGACGGATCTCTCCAGGCAGGAGTCCCAGTTCTGCAGCATCGACCAGGATAAGGAGCCGGGGGGCTTTCCGCCGCACTACCCCGGTGAAGTTCTCGGGTGCTGTGCCGCAGTCTATCGATGTCCAGCCCTCTGCATCAAGGTGTGCTGCGACATAGCAGCCGATGCCATCATCGCCAAGGAGGGTGTTACCAATACCGAGGAGGAGGTTCATAGATGTGAAAGGGAGAGGAGTTGATCTGACAGATATCCATTTGAGTATATGGTAATCGATGCCGTCATTAGTTCACTATTGGGATCATTACCTCTAATTTCCCATCTATGGGAGGAGACCGGGTCCTCCTTATAAACACTTGATCCGCTGTGATCCTTGGCCTATATTGGTCCCCTTCTTTTTGCTTCTATCGGTTTATCTATCTTAATGTGCAATGAATTTCTATGCACGTCGTCGCATTCAATGGAAGCCCCCGGAGTGGCGGGAACACTGATCACCTCCTCACGCATGTTCTGGATGTCCTTGAACGTGAGGGCATAGGAACAGAACTCGTAAAAGTCGGTGGAACGAGACTTCAGGGCTGCACTGCGTGCGGTAAGTGTGTCGAGAACCGCGACCTCCGCTGTGTGATTGAAGGTGATATTGTGAATGACTGCATTGAGAAGATGGTTGCTGCAGACGGGATTATCATCGGCTCACCCACCCACTTCGCAGACCTCACCCCTGATGCCAAGGCCCTAATCGATCGTGCCGGCTATGTAGGGAGGGCTAATGGTGGGCTTTATGCTAGAAAGGTCGGGGCGGCAGTCGTTGCGATGCGAAGAGCCGGAGGTATCCATGTTTATGACTCGATCAACCACTTCTTTGGCATCAGCAGCATGTTCACGGTGGGGTCCACGTACTGGAATATTGGGATCGGGCTCACACCCGGGGACGTGGAAAACGATGCTGAAGGAATAGAGACGATGAAGAACCTTGGGGCTAACATGGCATGGATCATAAAAAAGATCCGTGGGTAATGATGGTGGGGTTATACATTAGTGCTAGACGCCGAGGGGGAGATTTGAACTCCCGAGGCGCAGGGCGCCAATGGTTTTCGAGACCATCGCCTTTCCGGACTAGACTACCTCGGCACTGAAGGGAGGTATTTCTCTCTCTTCCCGCTATAATAAGTATCGGCATCGCATGATCGTGAAGTTCCAGGTGCGACCTGACCGGCGGGTACTCATATATCAGGGAGCCCCGGGTGTAACCTATGAAGAAGCGCTCCTCTCACTTGGGATAAATCCTGACACGGTCCTCATCCTAGTGGGGGGAATTAGTCTGCCTCAGGACGAGAAGATAACTGTTAATGAAGTAGATATCATCGAGACCTGCTCGATGGGATAGGACGGGGTGTTTGGGAGAGATCCCTCACACCCTTGATCCCTTTGGAAAATAGTTCAGTTCTCTCCGTCACTCATCTTCCAGGGAATTTTGACTTCTCCATCGTGACCATCATGTCGTCAACACGGATGAGCATCATCGCGGCCTCGGCCGAACTTTGGATTGCCTGACGTTTCGAGCGGGAGGGCTCTATAACGCCTTCTTTCTCCATATCGATAATTTTTCCAGTAAAGACGTTCAAGCCGCCGTGTTTCATCCCCTTTGCGTGCGCGGTCTTGAGGTCTACGAGTTTGTCGATCTGGTTGTATCCTGAGTTCTCGGCAAGTGTGAGAGGGATGACCTCAAATGAGTCGGCATATGCTTCGATGGCGAGCTGTATCCTCCCACCAACAGTTGAGGCATATTCGCGGACCTTTATGAGGAGCTCTGTCTCGACAGCTCCCCCCCCGGCGACGTACTTTTCGTCTTCCATCACGTCCATCACTACGCGGGTCCCATCGAAGACCGCCCTTTCGAGCTCGTCGAGCAGGTAGTCTGTTGAGCCTCGTAGCAGTATGGTGACGGCCTGCGGGTTCTTACAGCCCGAGATCTTGACGAGATCCACGTCATCGTCCTGTTCTACCAGTTCTGCCTCTCCAAGGTCTTTTTCAGTCAAGTCGTTGACTTTATTCACAATCGTTGCTGAGAGGGCTTTGGCTGCGAACTGCATATCCTTCTCAGGGATGTCCTCTATTGCAAATATCCCTGCTTTTGACAGGTAAAACTGGACCGAGTCAGCGATCCCCTTCTGACAGAGAAGGACGTTCGCCCCCACCGCCACTATTGAATCTGAGAACTTCTTCAGGGTCTCGCGCTCCTGCATTGAGAAGGCGTTCACCTGCTCAGTGGAACTGATCTTGATCTTCGCCTTCACCTGCGTCTTTTTGATTTCGAGCGGCCCTGATACAAGGGCTACCTTTGCATTGGTAACCTTTCGAGGCATGTCTTCGCTCAGCCGTGCCTTATCGATGACAACTCCGCGGATCAGCTCGGCATCGTTCATTGTTTCGCCGCGCTGTTTCTTGATCATCACGTTGTCCTCATCGACCCTGTACTTCGTCCCCACTTTCTCTGCGACCGTCATCACGGCGTCAACTGCGATCTCATCGACCTTGGTCTTCACCTGCTCGATAGACTTCCCAGTCATCGCAGTATCGGCTATCCTGATAAGGATGTCCCTGTCTGTTGGTTTCACCTTGACCGAGAGATCATCCAGGATCTCGAGGGCCTTCTCCATCCCCATGCGGTATCCCTGGGTGATAACCGTCGGGTGGATCTTCTTGGCGAGCATCAGCTCTGCCTTCTCCATGAGGGAGCCTACCAAAACTACGGCCGTGGTGGTCCCGTCACCCACCTCTTCATCCTGTGCCTTGGCGACTTCGATCACCATCTTTGCACCCGGATGCTGGACTGCTATCTCTTTCAGAATCGTGGCGCCGTCATTGGTGATGACGACGTCCCCACTTGGACTGACCAGCATCTTATCCATTCCTCGGGGCCCTAGCGTGGTGCGTACCGCACCGGCGATGGCCTTCGCGGCCATGATGTTAGAGCGCTGGGCCTCTTGTCCTCTGTTTCGTTCTACATTCTCTTTTAATATGATGATTGGCTGTCCGGAAAGCATGGACACACCTCCAGTGTGGTAAAAGATGGAATTATACTTCTATATAAATTAGTGCCCCTTAACAGGGCAGCTAATCAATCCGTGAGACTGTGAAGAGTGAGAAGACAGGGACGCCCTCGATATCGCGGAATCCACGCTTGTCAAAGATCACCCAGATGGCTACCGGGTCTGCCTGGTGGTTTCTGAGGTATCGCACCACTTCCCGCATCGTAGTGCCCGAGGTTATCACATCGTCGACGATGATACAGCGCTCACCACTCACCTGGGCAAAGTTTCCGCTTATTGAGCCGATCGGGTCCTCCCTCAGGCTGGTCTTGGCAGGATAATATATTGCAAGACCTGACGACTCCTGACTGGCGATAAGGGTGGCGATGGGAATTCCCGAGAGCGCGATCCCGACGATCACTGCAGGGAACCCTGCGTCACGGGGACTCTTCTGGGTCCCGTCAGCTGCGAGGTAGTAGCGCTTCACCAGTAAGGTTGCAAGCCCTTCGAGGAGGGAGACATGGCTGCTCACTGCCGTCCAGTCGATATGGATGTCTTTGGGAATTGTGGTCCCTTTTTGCTGGGTCAGGAGCCAGGTTACCGTCTCTATCGAGAGTGAGAGCTCATCCGCGATCTGACCCGGGCTATGCCCCTCGTCAAGGAGGTGGCGTGCCTTTGCGATCAGTTCATCGAGGGAAGACATGCATCAGATCTTCTCCAGTTCATTTAATAAGGGATCTCCTCACCTGTGCACCACATACCGGGCAGTCACCCGGATCTGAAGAGACCTTCCTGCACCCCTGGCAGCGGTAACGCCAGACCCTGGCTCGTGGGCGCCGCTGCTGGATAGTCTGTGTAGGTAGCCCCAGTCTGATGGCGACATTATGGACTGCAAAGTCGTCGCTCACCAAAAGGCCACTGATGTCAATTGCAAGGGCGAGGAGGTCGATGTCGGTCCCTGAAAGGACCTGCAGATCGCCGGTTGCGGCCGCTGCTTCTTTTACTGTCTTGGTACTTTCCGGGGAAGGTTCCCGGACCATGAGCCCTCCTGCGAGGAACACCTCAAGGTGCCCTTTGGCCCTCAGGTCGGCGATCTCCTCCACAACTGAATGGGTCGTTGCGAGGGTCCCAGACCAGTGCATGCCGGTGAAGAACGCGCTCGCGTCAAGTACGAGGATCATGCACGAATAACACTCGCAATGGGCACGGCGGCACTCACCCGGCTGCAGGCCCGCTCGATGGTATCTGAAGAGAGGATATCGGTGATCCCTGCCGCGGCAAGGTGGGCCAGGGCACCTCCGGCAAAGACCCCGTGGACGCAGGCGGCATTGACACTCCGCGCCCCCTGTTCTTTGAGAAGCGAGGTTGCCGCGGCAAGCGTCCCCCCGGTAGCGATTATATCATCGACGATGATTATCTCCCGACCGCATGCGTCAAGGTGCTTTGGTGCTATCCTGACTTCACTCCCTGAGATGCGCGTCTTGTCGAGGTGGTCGGTCTCCCATCCCCCTACGGACGCGACATTCTTAGCGAATGTTGCTGCCCCATCGTCTGGGGCGAGGAAGAGGGGGTCTACGATAGAGGAACCCATGAAGTACCTCCCAATCTCCTCAGCGAGAGAGATATCCTGCGCTTTACATGCAAAATGGCGCAGGACCGAGTGGTCATGAATATTTATCGTAATAACCCTATCTGGGCCGTGGCTGAGTGCCTGCGCGACCGCCCTTGCACTGAGTGGCTCACCGGGTTTGAACCGGCGGTCCTGCCGTGCATACCCCATGTAGGGCAGGACAAGGGTGATCCTGGACTCCTCACATGCATCTAGGAGGAGGAGGAGCTGCACGAATGCATCGCTCTCCACTACGCTTCCTATGACCACCATCTCTCTGTCTAAGTCCCCGGCACAGAGGTAGATCTCTCTGTCAGGGAACCTGGAGAACGCGACATCTACAACCCCGCAGTCAAGGGCACGTGCAAGGCGGATAGCGAGAATCTGCGAATACTCTGTGCTGATAACCTTCATCCTGGCCTACCTCATGCTGAAAGTACTTAAACTTCCGTGGAATACCAGTATAAATATAGAGCGAATTGAGGTAAATCTGACGATGGATGGCCCTGAAGACGGGTATGAGAATGGAGATACGGCAGAGCCCGTCGAGGTTCCGGTCGAGAACTCCTCCCAGGTGGAGGTCCCGGCGCGTCTGATCGACCAGGTCATCGGTCAGGACCGTGCAGTTGAGGTGATCCGCAAGGCATCTACTCAGCGTCGCCATGTGATGATGATAGGCAGCCCTGGGACAGGGAAGTCGATGCTTGCCAAGGCAATGGCTGAGCTTATTCCCAAGGAGGAGCTCCAGGACATCCTCGTGTACCCCAACTCCGATGACTCGAACAACCCGGTCATTCGGACGGTGGCGACCGGGAGGGGCAAGCAGATCGTGACTGCTCACAAGGCAGACGCCAGGAAGAAGATCCAGCTGCGCAACACCCTCCTCCTTCTCCTTCTCGTGGGGATTATGGGGTATGCCTTCATCACGTACCAGTGGCTCATGGGCATCATTGCTGCAGCCTTCGTCTTTATGGCACTGCGATACGGGACCCCAAGAGAAGAATCGATGGTCCCCAAGCTCCTGGTGACAAATGACAGCACAGCTACTGCCCCGTTTATAGATGCAACCGGGTCTCATGCAGGCGCGCTACTAGGGGACGTCAGGCACGACCCGTTTCAGAGCGGAGGGCTTGAGACTCCGGCCCATGACCGTGTGGAGGCTGGCGCGATCCACCGGGCCAATGGCGGAGTGCTCTTCATAGATGAGATCAACACGCTCACCCCGCACTCCCAGCAGAACCTTCTCACCGCACTCCAGGAGGGGGAGTTTCCCATCACCGGACAGAGCGAGCGTTCCAGCGGTGCGATGGTCAGGTCTGAACCTGTCCCCTGTCGGTTCATCATGGTGGCAGCCGGGAACCTTGACGCCATTCAGGGTATGCACCCCGCGCTTCGGTCCCGTATCCGTGGTTACGGCTACGAGGTCTACATGGGGGAGAGCATGGAAGACACCACCGAGAACCGTGAGAAGTTCATACGGTTCGTTGCCCAGGAGATCAAGAACGATGGGAAGATACCCCATTTCGACCGTGGCGCAATAGAAGAAGTCATCCGCGAGGCTCGCCGCCGTTCGAACCGGAAAGGCCACTTAACCCTGAAGCTCCGCGATATGGGCGGACTTATCCGGGTAGCCGGAGACCTTGCGCGGCAGGATGGGTCTGATGTGACCACCGCTGCCCATGTAGTAAAGGCTAAGGGGACCGCCCGTTCCATCGAGGACCAGGTATCAGACGAGTACATCATGCGGAGTCGTGAGTACGAACTGACTGTTGTTGAAGGGACACGGGTGGGGCGCGTGAACGGCCTTGCCGTGATGGGGAGCGACTCAGGCACCGTTCTTCCGATCGTCGCCGAGGTGACCACCGCTCAGGGTGCCAACGGCACCGTGATTGCAACCGGGATGCTAAAAGAGATCGCCCTGGAATCGATCAAGAACGTGAGTGCAATACTGAAGAAGTTCACCGGGGTTGACATCAAGAACATGGACGTCCACATCCAGTTCATCGGGACGTATGGTGGGGTGGAAGGGGACTCGGCCTCGATCAGTGTCGCGACTGCGGTCATATCAGCCATCGAGGGGATTCCTGTCCGCCAGGACGTCGCGATGACCGGCTCACTATCAGTGCGTGGGGACGTCCTGCCGGTTGGGGGTGTCACCTATAAGATCGAAGCAGCGGCAAAGTCAGGGATAACAACGGTCCTGATCCCGCGGCAGAACATCGATGACGTCCTTATAGAGGAGAAGTACCGTGATAAGGTTACGGTCATTCCGGTCGACACGATAGAAGACGTCCTTACTACGGCGCTCGTTCCAGAGAACCGGGATGGATTTTTAGTAAAACTGCGCAAGATCGCGGTGACCCCCGGGGGGTCAGTACTCGATTCAACGGTAGTCAGACCCATACCGGTCTGACAAACTCCAAATAGGACGAAGTATATGGGCGATGCGACGAAGTACTATGATATCCGGCACGTGAAGGGTCAAAATACCACTATCGATGTCGATAACGGGCATGTTGAGTCAGCGGGGACATCCTTCTTCGACCTCGCTGTCATCAGGGTCCTGGGCCCGCGTGGGTGGGGCATCCTCACAGTGGACAACTTCAGCAGTGCCGGTAAGGACCAAACCGGGGTCTACCTTGCTGAAGCTGAAGCACACGCCCTTGCCACCGAACAGGACGTAGCCCTCGCCGATCCTGCACGTGCTCTCCTGAAGGTACCTCCTTGGGGAGAAGACATTAGGAACATGGATCTTCTAGAGAAGGTGCAGCTCCTAAGCGAGATCGAAGGGCGGGCAAGGCTCCCCTCCGTAGTCAACACACGGGCTACATATACTGAGCGATTGGAGGAGGTACGGTTTACAGACAGTTCCGGGACTGAATTCAGTTACGAGACCTGCCGATCCGGGTATTCAGTACTCGCAGTCGCTTCCCGTGAGGGTATGATGCAGATGGGGTATGAGCGTTGCCACTCCATTGGGGGCCACTCACTCCGCCACCAGGGCGATGTGGGGGAGAAGGCCGGTACACGTGCGGTCCAGCTCCTCGATGCAAAGCCCGTGAAGGGCGGGAGGATGCGGGTGGTTCTCGACCCCCAGCTGGCAGGCGTCTTTGCTCACGAGGCTGTAGGGCATGCAAGTGAGGGCGACCTTATCCATGAGGGCAGTTCAGTCCTTGCTGGGAGGACCGGGGATGTGATAGGCTCTCCTCTGGTCACGATAGTCGATGACCCCACCCTTCATGAATTTGGGTTCGAGCCGCTGGACGCTGAGGGATCAGCGGTCTTCAGGACCGAGATCATCAGGCAGGGGGTCCTTTCAGCGTTCCTCCATAACAGGGAGACCCTTCTCTCTGTGGGGCACGGGGTCGGTGGACACTCCAGGGCAATGGCGGGAGACCTTCCTCTTGTTCGGATGAGCAACACCTTCATCGAGTCCGGTGATGCGACATATGAAGAAGTCCTGGCTGCATGCCATGACGGCGTTCTCCTGAAGGGTTCCAGGGGAGGCCAGGTGGATACCGGGCGGGGTGTCTTCCAGTTCAATGCAGAGTATGGGTACCTCATAAAAGACGGGGAGCAGGGGCCAATGGTACGTAATGTCTCCCTTTCAGGAGAGATCCTGCAAACACTCCACGCCATCTCGCTTGTGGGAGACGACCTGGCTATGCACGCAGGGTACTGTGGAAAAGGTGGGCAGACGGTCCCGGTGAGCGATGGCGCGCCCCATGTACTCCTGGACGAAGCGGTGGTGGGTGGCATTGGAATGGATTGAAGACGTCCTTATTGAAGGGCGGCGTCTGGGGGCAGAGACCGAAGTCTATGTAACGACTGGGAAGAGTGTCACTGCCGAAGTGAGAAAAGGATCGATAGACCGGGTATCCGGGGCCCATGGGACAGGACTTGGGGTCCGGGTCATCCTTGAAGGCAGGATAGGTGCATCGAGCACGAATGACCCGCATCTCTGGCATCGTTGCCTCGATGCTGCCATTGCCGCTGCCAATGTCGCTACTTCCCAGCCCTGGGAAGGTCTTCCCGGGCCTGGCGCAAAGGATGGTCCCCCACTATCCGCAGACTCCCGCGTGGTCCCGGAGAGCAGCGAGACAGTTCGCCTCGTAACAGAGATGATGAAAGGTGCCGCAGAGTATCCCGTAGCCGTAACATCCGGAAGTGCCACTATGGCAGAAGGGAGGACCATGCTTGCCAACACCAGTGGGGCCTGGTATGAAGTCCCACATACCGTCGTATCGCTCTCACTAGAGACGATATGCGGACAATCGCCCGGGTATGAGTTCGGACAGTCTGTTGGCCCTGACATCGACCCGGTTGCCATAGGGAAGAAAGCAGCATCTCTCGCGTATCGCTCGCAGGACGGCAGTGAGATCCCGACAGGCGACTACGATGTGGTCCTCTCTCCAATTGCAAGCTCCCAACTTCTGGGGGCCGTCCTCCTCCCTGCTCTGTCAGGGAGAAACGTCCATGCCGGGCGGTCACCCCTCGCCGGTTCAATGGGAATTTCGGTTGCAGACCCCGCGTTCTCGCTAGTCGATGACCCCCATCTGCCCCGGGGTCTTGGCAGCACCTGGTGGGACGCAGAGGGGACACCCACCCGCCGCATCCCGTTCATAAGCGAAGGGATTCTCACTCATTTCGCATATGACCGCAAGACCGCATTTCGCTATGGTGCAGTATCTACTGGGAGCGCAGTCCGATCTGGTCCGGGTGGCGCACCTGCAATAGGCTTTCACAATATCGTTGTGAGCGGGCCTGGGGGGGACCTCCAGGAAGGAACCGTTGTTTGTGCCCACGACCTGATCGGAGCGCACACCGCCAACCCGATGAGTGGTGATCTCTCGGTTGAGCTGGCCAATCCCTTCCTTATCCGGGATGGCAATCCCGCCCAGCCGGTCCGGAAAGCTATGCTATCAGGCAATGTCTTCTCTATGATCAGGGATATTGCAGCATTCGGGGATGATATTCGTCAGATCGGGGGGACGTATCTTCCGTCCATAAGGTTCAAACGTCAGCATATCGTTGGGATATGAGTATGCTCGGTTCGATCGTCCTTATACTGGTTGTCCTCGTCCTGATCGTGGTGGTCTACCTGGTACTCAGGAACATCGTAAAGCTCCTCATCAACTCGGTCCTCGGTCTCCTGATCCTCTTCATCACGAACTACTTCCACCTCATGGGGTATTTTGGAAAGCCTGATATCCCGATCAGCTGGCTGACCGTGATAGTCTGTGCCCTTGGTGGTATTATCGGGGCTGCACTTTTAATCCTGCTCAACCTTCTCGGGATCCCGATCTGAAGCGTGTAGACCGGGGGGGAAGGTCAGGGTTCTCCCACCCCTCTTCATTGTCCAGCAACTCTTCTTGTGCCAGACTGATGCTCAATTAAAAGACATTTGCATCGGTATAGACTATGATCTGTCCAGGCAGGATCTCATACGGCTTGATCTCTCGTGAGTGGGAAGAGAGGCGCATCTTGACCACTTCGAGGGCGAGATGTACATCTGAAAAGTCATTTGCCCTGACGTACCTCAGGAGGATGACGGTATCGGCAAGGTACTCGATGAGGTTGTGACGGCTTGAGAACGCGTCTGCCCGTGCAGTCTCAGTCGTGAAGAGGATTGTGCACCCCTGCTCACGAAGGCTGTCGACGAAACGGAAGATCTCCTGGCGTCGCTCTGCGTCGCTGTCAAAGAGGTCTTCAAAGAGGGATATCGGGTCGATGACAACGCGCTTAGCCTCCAGCTGCCTGGTGAGCATAGGTATCTCATTTTTTATACTGTTGATGGAGAGGTTGAAGTCTGAAGGGTCCAGCCTTATCACGTTCAATCCTTTATTCCGGTATGGGGCGATGTCCCAGCCCTTCTGCTCCATATAGGTGTAGATCCGGTCTTCCCGTTCCTCCAGGCTGATGTAGATGATATGCTCTCCGCTCTTGAGCCCTTCCCAGATGAACTGCAGTGCAAATGTCGTCTTACCGGTCCCATAGGTGCCGATTAAAACTGCGATACTCCCCTTGATCAGTCCTCCTGAAAGGAGTCGGTCCAGTCCATCTATCCCGAATCTGACCCGTTCCAAATTCATATGACCACCCTGATATTGGATACTTCGAACCCTCCGCCGGCTGATATCCGGATGGCAAACTTGACAAGGTCTTTCTCCTCGAGGTGGGGCATAAGCCCGCGGAATTTCTGGATGGACATCACGCGGTGGCGGCGGGACCCGGATATATCTTCCCACCGAAAGAGGAGGACCGCATCGACGGTGTCTGCTATCTCGACCTCCAACTGGGGTGCGAGGATCCCGCCAGTGAGCAGGAGGTAGAAGGTGGAGTTCCATGCCTTTGCCACCCGCTGAAGCCCTCTGAGGAAAGCGACGAGGTCTTTCCAGTCCCCGGATGCTGCTATCTGGGTAGCAACTGTGGTGAGGGAGTCAATAACTACCAGACTCATCTTTGGATACGAGCTCAAGCGGTTGGTGAGGAAAGGGAGTAGAGAATCATGCCCTTCACGTGCGCGCATCCTGGAGAGGATGTCGCCGGATCCGTACCACGCAATGGGTGCGGCACTCATCTCGAAGTAGAGGGGGGAGAGATCCTCAAAATTTACTGATGAGAAGTTCATCGAGAGGTCCCTATGGAATGAGAGTGAGATCTCCTGGGTTATGTCCTCCTTACTCCGTGTGACAGTCACATACACGATCTGCTCAGGAAGGCGCTCTTTCATTGCAACACCCTGTACCTTCATGAGCGAAAGGTACAGGAGAGAGCTGTAAGCAAACTCCCGTGCACCACCACCTACATCATGGAGGAGGAGGACAAGGCTTCCTCCCGGGATACCTCCCTCGAGGACGGGATCGAGTGAGGATATCCCAGTCGGCATCACGATATCAGAAAGACCTGTCTCGACCATTACGTATCAGTGCAGAACGTACTCGTGGGAGAGTGTTTGAAGGTTTCCGAGACTCGGCTCATATTGAAAAGTCAGCGATGAACTAAGGTTCATTGAAGGTTAAGGAACACGAAGTGTTGCATATCAGAAAGGTGAGGTGCTTCCATCCCCAGTTCTCAGGGGTTTTAAGAGATCTGAGGAGATGGTATTCCTGTGAGATCTCATTTGATCCATGATATTTATATGAGGAAGAGCCATATCCTCATATGCCGACCCCATATCCAGACCTTTCAGGAGTCATTTTGTAAGACTTTGGTCGCGTATGATTGTTGATGGAGGTACCTCGTCTGAATCTTTCCACACTGAAAAGTAAGGCACCAGGCATCCCATCTCTGCGTCGCCTGTTCAATCGTAAACATAATGATCACAGCGTAGATAGCAGATCTGATCTTCCTGAGCTCACAGCAGATGGTATGCGACGGGGTAATGTTCCCTTCGAGCGGTACGATCCACGCCGCCATGCCCCCCTCATCGGGAAGGAATTTCCAGAAGGGTATGACGTGGTCGATGCCTACTGGGTCTCAACGGGCCGCTCCCTTGTGGTTATCGGGCTGAATAAGAAGACAAACCAGAACGATTACCTCCTCTTTGAGCCAAAACTTACCGATTTCGAGTATGAGCTCCTGGAACGCCTCCATGAAGATCTGAGGCAGGTCCTCATCCAGAATGACAGCGAGGTCGGGATAGACCCTGAGGACCTCCTTTTGGAGAAGATGGCCGGGCTACTCAGGGAATATGGGATAAATCTTGAGGAGATGAGCCTCTTTCGGCTTGAGTACTACCTGATCCGGAACTTCATCGGCTGGGGACGCATCGACGCTCTCATGAAGGACCCCAGTCTTGAGGACATATCCTGCGACGGGAACAGAGTCCCCCTCTTTCTCTACCACCGGAAGTACCGCAACATCAAGACCAACATCACCTTTGAAGAAGAGGTCCTAAACTCCCTTGCCATCACCCTTGCCCAGCGTTCTGGCAAGCACATCTCGGCAGGGAGTCCTATGGTCGATGCCACTATGCCGGACGGCTCACGCCTGCAGCTCACCCTCGGCACCGAGGTGACGAGTCGGGGGTCATCGTTTACTATCCGGAAGTTTCGGGAAGACCCATTCTCACCCGTGGAACTGAACCGGGTGGGGACGTTTAATATCGAGATGCTGGCATATTTCTGGATCGCTATCGAGAACAACAAAAGTCTCCTCTTCATCGGGGGTACCGCATCAGGCAAGACCACCTCGCTCAATGCGGTCTCGCTCTTCATACCTCCCATGGCAAAGGTGGTGAGCATCGAGGACACGCGGGAGATAACACTTGCGCATGAGAACTGGATCGCAAGTGTCACCCGGGAGACTGTGGCCGAAGGGGCGACTACGATCTCCATGTTCGACCTCCTCAAGGCTGCGATGCGACAGCGCCCTGAGTATATATTAGTCGGAGAGGTGCGGGGAGCAGAGGCCCAGACGCTCTTTCAGGCGATGAACACCGGTCATACCACGTTCTCCACAATGCATGCGGGAAGTGTGGACGCTGCGATCCACAGGCTCGAGAATGCACCCCTCAATGTCCCACGGAATATGGTCCAGGCGCTCAACATCGTCAGCGTCCAGGCTCAGGTCTATCGGGGAGGTGAGAGGGTCAGGCGGTGCCAGGAGATCGTTGAGATAGCAGGGATCGACCCTGCAAGCGGAAACATCAGGATCAACACGGTCTTTGAGTATGACCCGGTCCATGATATCTTCATCTACAGTGGGCGGTCCCAGGTCTATGCAGATATATCTGAGCGGCGTGGGTGGAGCAAGGACGACCTCCTGAGGGAAGTTGAGGCCAGGAAGCAGATATTAAAGGCGATGGGTGATCAGAAGATCACTGACTATATCAGCACCTCCAGGATCTTCCAGGCCTATGCGATCAGTCCCAAAAAGGTCCTTGGATCCCTCGGGGATATCAGGAAGTCTCTGGAATGACCCTCCCCTCGCTTATCAGGGGGCGTGTGGTGCGCGACCCGATAAGGTACCATACCCTGCGGGCAGACATCGTTTCAGCCCGGATAGCGATGACAGTGGAGCGGTACCTCACTCGCGCTATACTAGTCTCTGCCGTCATAGGGGTAGGCATCGCGGTCATTGCAGCCCTTATCATCGGCCAGCCAGCCCTTCTGAAGCAGACCGGGGGCACGCTCTCTTCCCAGGTAATCCCCCTCGAGTTTCCTGCAACCCTCGCTGGTTTTCCGGTGCAGCTCCTCATGCAGGCGGTAGCCATTCTCATAAGCTTCCTGCTCGGTGCAGTCATTGCTTATAGCCTCGCACTCCGCTACCCCTCCCTGGTGAAGAAGAACCGGGCCACCCGGATCAACCTCTCACTCCACACCGCGGTTGCCTATATGTACGCGATGCGACGCGGTGGTGCTCAGCTACTCGTCATCTTCAGATCCATATCTGATAATGCAAAGATCTATGGGGAGGTCGCTCTTGAGTTTCGGCAGATGGTACGGGACGCAGATATCTTTGGGTACGACGTCATCACCGCTATCCACCACCTGATGGAGACAACCCCCTCTATCAAGATGAAAGAGTTCCTTGAGGACATGGTATCAGTTGTTGAGAGTGGAGGGGACCTCACCACGTTTTTGAGTGGGAGAGTACGACTCTACCAGGAGGATGCCCGCTTCGAACAGCGGCAGTTCCTCAACTTCCTTGGCATGATCGCCGAGTCTTATGTATCCCTCTTCGTCGCCGGGCCACTCTTCCTGATAATTATTATGGTGGTGATGGGGATGATGGGGGGTGCAGCCATCTTCCAGATGAACCTTGTTGCATATGCCCTACTTCCCATTGGATCAGGTGTATTCATAGTCTTGATAGACCTGGTCACCCCGGCAGATGAGATATCAGAGCGCTTCACTACGGCCAGGGTCCTCAAAGAATACAGGGATGTGCGTATCGAAAAAAAAGATGGAGATGAGAAATTTTTTGCAAAACTCGCCCATTATGACCGTGTCAGGAATATCCGGCAGTTCATCCGCCATCCGATGGACTCATTTGTCAAGGACTATCACCGTACCCTCTATGCCACGTTACCGGTCGCGATTGTGTACCTCACCATTGTGATGCTGAATGCACCTTCCATGCGTAATCTTGAGTTATTTATCGATGTGGTGGACGACCAGATATTTATCTGCCTCCTCATCGTCCTCATCCCCTACGGGCTCTTTTATGAGCTCTGGCGCCGGAAGGTGCGGGGGATCGAGGGGGTTATCCCTGACTTCCTCGAGCGTATGGCCGGGATCAACCAGGTCGGGCTGACGATCGCCCAGGCGATCTCTATCCTGGTAAATACCAATCTTGGTCTCCTCTCATATGAGATCAAAAGGATAAAACGGGACATGGACTGGGGCGCGAACTTCACCGACGCCCTCGTCCGGTTTGAGCAGAGGGTGAGTACACCGCTCATTGCACGGACTGTGACCCTGGTTACGAAGGCGAATGAGATGAGCGGGACGATTGGTGACGTCCTCACCATCGCATCGAGCGACGCCCGGACTGTGGAAACTCTCAAAAGGGAGCGGCTCGCAGAGATGTTCATCTACACTGCGATCGTGTACCTCTCGTTCTTTGTCTTCTTATTCGTCGTTGCGGTCCTGACAAACCAGTTTCTCACCATGTTCGATAAGATAAATGCGACCAACCTCCCGGCAACCGGCGCCCTCGCAGGTCTGAAGAACCTCTCAACCCAGGTATTTGAGCGGCTTATGTACCACACCTGCCTTGTCCAGGCCCTCTTCTCCGGGATAATCGCTGGTCAGATGGGTGAATCATCAATAGCATCAGGTGTCAAGCACTCCTGCCTAATGATAGCTATCGCGCTCATCACATTCAACTTCGTGATATGATGAGAGATTCAGGGTTTAATGGCGGTGACCTGGGGGACCTTCCCACCCGTGCCCCAGCCATCTCGATGAAGTTTACTGCGAAGAAGCTGAAGGCCCCATTCTTCCTCCTCATCCATGCTAATTCTTCATACATTATAGCAGGGGTTATCGAATCCGCGTTCCCGCTCTGTATCGAGACTCCGGGTGATGAGGTCTGCTTGGGCGTCTGTGCTGGGGACCTCGTCGTCGTATCTGCGCCTGAAGGGGGACCGATCGAACCGGCGGTGATGCTTCTGGAGCTGGTGCGGAGCTACCACACCCCGGTAATTGCCCTTCCCCCGGGCCACCCCGGGTCAAAGCGGGTAAAGTACGTCGTATCGTGTGGGAAGTCCATCCACCTCGATGCAGGGATCGTGCGTGGTACACACCCGGACCAGGCAGTTCTCTGTGCGTCCCCTGAAATTGCAGGTCTGATAATTCAGAGTACGGGTGAGCGCATCGACCTAATATCGCTCCCCCCTGCATCTGTGGTAACGCTCATGCGGTCGTTGTTCGAGGTTGAGAGCGTTCAATGATGGTATCTTTCCCTTCTGGGCAGAGGGGTTAGATCTTTGTGATTCACCTTGAATTGTTGTAAAACGGGTCTTGATCCTGAATAAAGAAAAAATTTGCCCGGAAGAAACAACAAGACATATATGGGTACTTTTCACCACTTATTCTGAAGTGCATCCGAGGAGGGTTTGATGAGAATTGAGGTGTTAAAGAGCATCAAATCAGCAGAAGAAGAATATCGCTCGATGATATCCGACGCGGTAACAGATAAGAAGAAGAGTATTGCAAGCGCTGAGCTTGAAGCCGACAACCTGGTGATGAAGGCACAGGCGAGTGCTGAGGAGTACCGCAAGCAGAAGCTGACCGAGGTGAGGCGGCAGGCTGAAGAGAAGAACCGTGCTATTGTGGCTGATGGACAGAAACAAGCGGCGGCAATTACCGATCGGGGGCGCAAGAACCTGATTCGGGCTGTCGATCCCCTTGTCTCACGATGGAAGGAGCAGATGCATGCTTAAGCCCAGGCAGATGAGCCGACTCCTGATAGTGGCATCACGCCAGCGGATGTTCGATGTTGTCCGGACTCTTTACCTGCACCACCTCTTTCATATCGAGGAGTTTGTGGAGCAGGTTGATGAGGCTTTCACGGGATTTACGATCGGAACTCCACTCGAAGGAGCCACAGAGACCTCAAATGAGTTGCTCAGACTGCGGGCGATAGAGAATACCTTTCTCTTAAAAGCAGAAAGCGAGACGGTTTTTAAACGTTTACCGGCAGGCCCTCTGAAGGAGCGGATCAGCCGTGAATTCCCAGTTATTGCCAGCGAGATCGAGAAACTTGTAGCAAAGCGATCAGTCCTTGATGCGGCCTATAAAGAGCTTGAACAGAAGATCTCTGACTTAAAGCCCTTTGCACCGTTTCCCTATGACCTTGACGTTCTGCGGGGGTATGAGAACCTCGCGGTCTATGCTGGGAAGGTGAAGCAGCCGGTAGTACCTGCATGCCCCCATGAGGTCTTCACCACGACGCAGGGTAAGAACGGGACTTTTGAAGTCCTCATTGTACCCAATGCGGCGCGAAACGTAGCTGAGAACGCCCTGAGTGATGCGGATTTTCAGGCAACACCTGTTCCTTTGGGGAGCGGGCCGGCAACGGCGATCATAGGACATCTCGAGGCAGAAGGTCTGAAGGCAAAGGACGAGATCGCATCTGTAGATCAGCGCCTTGATGCTATCAAGGTCAGCCACCATGACTTCTTCCTGGCCTGTGACGAGGCCCTCTCAATAGATATCCAGCAGTCCGAGGCACCGCTGCGGTTTGCGACCACTGATCATGCCTTCATTGCCGAGGGATGGGTCCCATCCGACTGCGTGGGGGACCTAAAGGCTGTGCTGCAGGAAGCAACCGGGGCACACGTGTATGTTATGGACCTAGAAGTCGACCCGGTCCATGACAAAGTGCCGGTAGAATACGAGAACCCGCCCTTTGTACGCTCCGCACAGGTATTGATGGACGTCTATTCCAGGCCCAGTTATTCAGAGCTGGACCCCACACTCTTTCTCTCCATTATATTTCCCATCTTTTTTGGCCTGATCCTTGGAGATGTTGGATACGGGGCGATCCTCCTTCTTGTCTGTATGGGTCTTCGCGAGTTTGCCAAAGGGGAGGAGGCAGGATATTTGCTCAAGACATTGCGAAACGCAAGTATCTCGAGTATTGTATTTGGAATCCTCTACAGTGAGTTCCTGGGATTTCCACTTCCCTGGAGCCCGATTATCTTCAGCCGCCACCTCATTATCGGCGGTCAAGGCGGGGGGCATGGTCCCAATATCCCGGGGCTCATGGTAATGGCGATCTGGATAGGCATATTCCACATCACCCTCGGAAGGGTCCTTGGGATGGCCAATCATGCCCGCCAGGACCATGGGGCGCACCGTGTAAAGGCAGTGCTGGCTAACCTGGGATGGATCATGGTGATGTGGGGCCTCCTCATGGCGATATGGTCTGCCTTTCCTATCCCCTACATGCCGGACTTTACGCAGATGCCGACACTGGGTGGTGGTATCAGCACCGCAATCGCAATGGGTGTGTTTCTGATTGTTGCAGGTCTAGTTCTTATCGCGCGAGACTCGGCGCTCGAGATCGTGGAGATCCCGGCCGTCGTCAGCAATGTCTTCTCCTATGCGCGTATCATGGCGGTTGGGCTCTCATCAGTCGCGATCGCGATGGTGGTGAACTACATCGGGATTGGCATGTTAATCGCACCGCACCTCGAACACCCCTCGATACTGGGGGTCATCAGTGTCATCGCCGGCGTGGTGGTCTTTGTCATCGGTCACCTTGGCAACACCGCGCTGGGGATAATCGGCGGCGGGCTTCACTCCATAAGGTTGCACTACGTCGAGTTCTTCACCAAGTTCTACAAGGGTGGAGGCATCAAGTACAGTCCATTTGGAATTAACAGAAGGTTTACGGAGGAATAGACTATGTCTGCAGATTTAAATGTAACAGCAGCAGTTGCAACAACTGTAATGTCAGTAGCTGAGATTGAGGCATCCCAGCTTGGAATGAAGGCTATAGGTGCAGCCCTCGCAGTGGGCTCCACCGGGATAGCAGCAGCGATAGCTGAAACGGCAATAGGAACTGCCGCAGTGGGTGCAGTCGCAGAGAACCGCGATGTCTTTGGACTTGTCCTCCTATTAACGGTCATTCCTGAGACGATCGTCATCTTCGGTCTCGTCATTGGTCTTCTCATCTTATTCTAGCGGGGTTGACTATGGGGCTGGACGCAGTCGTAGAGGAGATCAGGGAGAACGGGAGGCGGGAGGCCGAGGGTATCCAGAAGGAGGCCCGTGACGAGGTTGGCAGGATCCTAGTCCTGGCCCAGGAGAAGGCCGCAACGATCAAGCTCGCCGTAGAAGATGAACTCAAGCGGCAATCAGCCCATATCCTCTCCCAGGAGGTCTCTGCGGCACACCTCGTAGCGAAGCGGGAGGTCCTGAATGCCCAGAAAAATCTGCTCGACGAGGTCTACCAGAATGCGCTCATCGAGATCTCCAGGCTTCCGGAGAGCTTCCACCGTGAGGCTATCCAAAAGCTCCTGGTAAGAGCAAAAGCTGATATCCCAGAAGGGGTCGTCCATTGCAATGCAAGGGATATGCTTATTCTGCGGGATGTCCTCATTAAGGACCCTGCTCTTAAGAGTTACCACCCTGGCAGAGTGGTGGAGAGTGAAGGGGGGATAATCGTTGCGAGTAATGATGGCGAGCTCACCCTTGATCTCAGCTATCGCACGTATCTCGACGCACTCTGGGAATCTGGGCTCCGTGACGCCGCAGAGATCCTCTTTGGGTAGGGGTGGCAATAAATGGCAATGAAACTGTGGGGACCTGGACCATACATCTATGTCTGCACGAGGATGCGGGTTAGAAAGTCCAAGCTCCTCCCGCGTGAGGAGTACGTGCGCCTTCTCCAGATGAGTCTCCCTGAGATTGCGCGTTTTATCGGAGAAACCGAGTACAAGCGCGAGATTGATGAGCTTTCGGCGTCATTTGGGGGAATTGACCTCATCGAGACTGCACTCTCATGGAACCTCGCAAAGGAGTACCAGGCGATCTTAACCATCACTCCCGGAACGCTTCGCGACTTCACTGAAGCCTACCTACGACGATGGGACATCCAGAATGTCCTCACTGTTCTACGGGGCAAGAGCCAGGGGATGGGCCCAGGCAAGATCAAGGAGCTCCTCATCCCAGCAGGAGAACTCGACCGGGCTACCCTTGACCGTCTCCTCAATGAAGATGGGCCTGAACGGGTTGTGGAGGCCCTCAAAGGGCGAGCCCTCTACCCAATTGTTGCGGCTGAGTTTTCAGACGCCCAGCAGACCGGGTCATACTCCCGGATGGCGAATGAGCTCTACAAGCAGTTCTATGCCGATCTTCTCATAATGGCGCGAAGCGGTCTCAAAGGGGGTTCTCTCTTCCTCGCCTTCATCGTCCTCGATATTGACATCACCAACATCAGGAACCTCTTTCGGTTCAGGGCAGATGAGTTCGCAGAGGACACGAGGAGCATGATGATCCAGGGCGGGACATTTGGTGTGGAGGAACTCCAGCATCTCAACACCCTTGTGGACCGCACCGAGTTTATCAGAGCTCTCACTGCGAAGATAACAAATAAGACCCTGATCCGGGTGCTTGACTCGCTCCGTGAGGCAGCGTCAATTCGTGAGGTAGAGATCGATCTCATCAGGGTACAACTTGGTGAGATGGAGAAGATGTCAAAGCTCCACCCCATCTCAATTCACCCAATCCTCGTGTACCTCGAGAAGAAGAAGTACGAGATCTTTAATATCAGGGCGATTGCTCGTGGAAAAGAGTCCCACCTGGCTCCCGATCGGATACGCAGGTACCTGGTGATGTGAAAATGGAGATCGCAGTGATTGGAAACAGCGAGTTCATTCTGGGGTTCCGTCTCACCGGGATTCGAAAGACCTATGCAGCTGATACCGATGAGAGGCTGGCAGGGTATGTTAACCGAGTCTTAGAGGACCCTGAGGTCGGTATCCTCGTGGTGAACAACCGCGACATGGAGCGCCTCCCCAGACGTCTCAGGACCGCTATGGAGAACTCAGTCCGGCCGACGGTGATCGCGATCGGCGGTGAAGAAGGCGGCCTCTCGATGCGGGAGAGGATCAAGCGATCGGTGGGTGTTGACCTGTGGAAGTGAAGATGGAAAAAAACGGGAAAGGTTCAGGCGTTCTTAAAAGGATTGCAGGGCCGGTGGTCACTGCGGTAGGCCTTGATGCCCATATGTACGATGTCGTTAAAGTGGGCAGAGAAGCGCTGATGGGGGAGGTCATCAAGATCAAGGGAGAGCAGACCATCATCCAGGTCTACGAGGACACCTCAGGTATCAGACCGGGAGAGCCAGTAGTGAACACCGGCCTCTCGCTCACGGTGGAACTTGGGCCCGGTCTTCTTACTAGTATCTATGACGGGATACAGCGTCCCCTTTCAGTCCTTGTGGAGAAGATGGGCCCCTTTATCGAGCGCGGAGTCTCAGCTCCGGGTCTTTCACGTGAGAAGAAGTGGGAGTTTAAGCCCTTAGTGAAGATAGGCGACTCGGTGAGTCCTGGAAGTATCATTGGTGAGGTCCAGGAGACCAACATCGTCCACAGGGTTATGATCCCTCCAAACGTGAAGGGAGGAAAGGTAAAGAGCATCAGGGGCGGGGCATTCACAGTGGAAGAGGTGGTCTGTACCCTCGATTCCGGCGCCGAGATCATGATGATGCAGCGCTGGCCGGTCCGGATCCCTCGTCCTGTAAAGGAGAAGATGAACCCGACGATTCCGCTGATCACAGGGCAACGTATCCTGGATGGGCTCTTTCCCATCGCAAAAGGCGGTACTGCCGCTATCCCGGGGCCGTTTGGGAGTGGGAAGACTGTTACCCAGCAGCAGCTCGCAAAGTGGAGTGATGCTGAGATAGTGGTGTACATTGGATGCGGTGAGCGTGGGAACGAGATGACCGAAGTGCTCACCGAGTTTCCCGAGCTCGAGGACCCCAAGACCGGAAAGCCGCTGATGGAGCGGACCGTTCTTATTGCAAATACCAGTAACATGCCTGTTGCTGCACGTGAGGCGTCGGTGTACACCGGTATCACGATTGCAGAGTACTTCAGGGACATGGGCTACGATGTCTCCTTAATGGCCGACTCCACCTCCCGGTGGGCAGAGGCGATGCGCGAGATATCCTCAAGGCTTGAGGAGATGCCGGGTGAAGAGGGCTATCCTGCGTACCTCGCAGCCCGTCTGTCAGAGTTCTACGAACGTGCGGGACTGGTAACGACTCTGAACGGTGATTCAGGGTCAGTATCAGTCATTGGGGCAGTCTCTCCTCCTGGTGGTGACTTCTCAGAGCCTGTCACCCAGAACACCCTTCGTATTGTGAAGGTCTTCTGGGCACTCGACGCGAAGTTATCCCAGCGCCGGCACTTCCCTGCGATCAACTGGCTCAACTCATACTCACTCTACCTTGGTACCCTACATGACTGGTACGACAAGGAGGTCTCACCTGAGTGGAACGTGATCCGGTCCTGGGCCATGGAGGTCCTCCAGAAAGAGGCAGAGCTCCAGGAGATCGTCCAGTTGGTGGGATCAGATGCGCTTCCCGAGGCTGAACAGGTGACTATTGAAGTAGCACGTATGATTCGGGAGATCTTCCTCCAGCAGAATGCCTATGATGCAGTGGACACGTTCTGCGATATGAGTAAGCAGTACGATATGCTCAAGGCGATAAAAACATTCTCGGACCTTGCATATGCTGCCCAGTCTGCAGGGGTACCTCCCCAGCAGATTGCGACTATTAAAGCCAAGAACGACCTCCCGCAGATCAAGTTCATCAAGGACTACCAGCCCGAGCTTGCGCGGATCCTCACTCAGATGGACGTCGAGTTCACTACCATGAGGGCAGGAGCATGAAGGAATACAGGACAATTTCCCAAGTCGCCGGCCCACTCATCTTTGTCGAGAAGACTGAGCCTATAAGCTATGGCGAGCTCGTCAACATCGTCCTCTATGATGGTACGATAAAACGCGGCCAGGTCCTTGACACGAGCGACGAGCTCGTGGTGGTCCAGGTCTTTGAGACGACGGCTGGTATCGGGAGGGACAGCGGGGTCAGGTTCACCGGCGAGACAATCAAGATGCCGGTCGGCCGCGAGATGCTCGGCAGGATCCTGTCCGGTGGTGGCAAACCGATCGACGGTGGCCCTGCGATCGTCCCTGAAAAACGGCTCGATATCATCGGAGCAGCTATCAACCCCTATGCCCGCGGTTCACCCCATGACTTCATCCAGAGTGGGATCTCTACCATTGATGGGACAAACACTCTGGTCCGCGGTCAGAAACTCCCGATCTTCTCTGGAGCTGGGCTTCCCCATAATAATATCGCACTCCAGATCGCACGGCAGGCAAAGGTGCCTGGGTCAAAGGAACCTTTTGCAGTGGTCTTTGCTGCGATGGGAATCACGAAAGAAGAAGCAAACTACTTTATGCAGGACTTCGAGCGTACTGGAGCCCTCGAGCGCGCAGTAGTCTTCCTCAACCTCGCTGATGACCCTGCAGTCGAGCGAATAATTACCCCGCGTCTTGCACTCACGACCGCCGAGTACCTTGCATTCGACCTCGGGATGCACGTGTTAGTCATCCTCACCGACATGACCAACTATTGTGAGGCACTCAGACAGATTGGTGCTGCCCGTGAGGAGGTGCCTGGCAGGCGTGGTTATCCGGGGTACATGTACACCGACCTTGCAAACATCTACGAGCGGGCAGGGATAGTGAAGGGGAAGAAGGGTTCAGTGACGCAGATCCCGATCCTCACGATGCCGGGCGATGATATCACCCACCCGATCCCTGATCTTACTGGATACATCACAGAAGGCCAGATAGTAGTCTCCCGTGACCTCCATCGGAAGGGGATCTA
>JAPKXQ010000079.1 GCA_026394765.1 Methanomicrobiales archaeon | reverse complement strand
ATCTCAGTTGTTGTCTCATCAATGGTATTGGCAGAATTATTTTTCAAATGGGTTCGATAGATTTATAAGTCAATGTTTAGGTACATTGAATATGTTAGAATCAGGGTTGCCGAATTTACAGTTATATCTTTACACTACCGTCGAAATGCTTTGAGATTTAACGAATATTAGTACCTAATACTTTTTTCCTTCAACTTTGGGCGTTCAATCCAGAAAGGAAGCATCAAAAATGTAAAAAAAGTATAGTAGGTTTATTAACCCAGGATCTTTTTCTTGGCAGCGGAGAACTCTTCGTCTGATAATACACCCGAAGTATGAAGTTCAGCCAGTTGTTTCAACTGGGCAATAGTAGCATCGTGCATACCACCGGCTGCCGGGGCAGCTGCCGACGCAGTCATCTTCGCCTGGGCCTCGTCTGCACCCTGCTGCTTTGCATTTTCTACCGCTGCCTTCTGCTGGGACTGAGCCTGAGCCTGTTGTGTAGCCTTTTGTTGTCCCATTTTCATTCCTGCTACCAGCATTAATCCTCGTCCTCTCATTTTAGAGACCTCCCTGTGCTATCAACTTTTGCTCAACACTTCTAATGATTTCGGATGGTATTCGGCCCATGTCTACCATTTCAGCTTTCGAATTGAGGAACCCTTCCTTAAGATGGATTGCCCATGTGTTTTCGTAAAGCAGGATAGCCGCCGAGCAGTTATTCGGTAAAACTGCGGCAATCGCTTCAATATCATCAATTGACAACCATTCACTGGCTTTTGCGGCGAAGGCGCTGAATGCATCCCCCTCAACCCCAGGGAGGTTCTTTGCTTCAGTAATCAACACATTGCCTTTTTCGTCCTTCAATACGAAAGCGAGGTCTATAATGCGAATGGTTTTATTTTGTTCCAGCCTGGCAAGTTCAGGGACGATTTCCCCACTAAACTTGTTCCCCGGAAATTTAACTATTAAATAGTCCACCGGACCCATGATGCGGCTGGGTTTTTGAGTAACGTTTGTCGTCATATAACTCCTGCATTGTGACTCTCGATCTGAGAGATCTGCCATAGTAAATACTCATGTAACTTAATAATGTTCGTGTTGGGATATTTAGTTGAATCTACGTATTATCACTCCAGGTCTAATGAAAAACCCCTTCCAGATCCCAACGCAGCCCTTAATAGACCGTTTTGAGACTTGAGGTGGCATAAGATTTTCATTCGTTTTGTCTACCCGCGGACTGTCATGGGCGTTATAATGAAAATCGGTTAATAGAAGAAGGAATTAGGTGTGAACTTGAACCAGACCTCCCACCTTATCCTCTTGAAGTATAATTAATTCGGTAACTCTTACAAGAAGATTCAATATTTCCTGAATTTTCATCTTTGTAGTTTTGGTTGGTAATCCATGGATCTTTACCTCTTTGAACAGGGGAGTGTCATCTTGGAACAATTTATCATTAATGAGAAGGTACCATACAATTCGAATCATTATTCGGGCAACTGTAACAATTGCCTTTTTATAATCTTTTTCGGTAAAAATTAGCTGAAATAGGTTTGCAGTTTCACAGGTGTGCGAATTGCAGAATGTGCACATTCAATACCTGAGTTTGTAGAATTATGATCTATACCTCGGAAATTCTTCGTTCGTGAAAGATTTTTTTCATCCCCATATCTGCCAACTGGTCCTTAACGTTTTTTTGTGAATTTAGATATCAATAGACTTTCTCTCCCTTTATGTCATGTTCCACATATTCCACACGCTTCAGTTTTTTCATCAAATCTGTCGTATCAAACGTCCTTTTTTCCGGAGATAAAATGTCTAAACAATAATTCATTGCTGAACGGAGTCGTAAAGATAGCATATTTACAAAAAAATAAGCCGTTTGACAAACAGCATTTTTATTCAGATAGGTTAGTCGTCGTGAGTTAGTCATAACTACCGAAGGATTTAATTCAATCCCTATTTTTGGATGGGATACTAAATGTTATGGATATTGAATGCACGGGTAGACGAATTGGTGACATTGAATCATTGATCCACGAAGTGACTGCTTGGACAAATAGACGTAACGACAAAAAAAAGAAAATTAACTGGAAGTTTACGCGGAAAAAGGCAGACAAGAAGATGTCCAAATATTATGTATAATAATTAAATTGTTGAGACACTAGTGATGATGAGGGTGAGGGTAAAGATAGCCCCGCCCACAGGTGCCGCGATGAGGGGAGAAACGCTGATGAGATAGAGGCCTGTCCTGGAGGATTGCCGCCTACCTCACCGATAGGACCGCGACTATCCGAGCGCCATGAGAACAAGTCCCCATTTTTTCTTGAGGTGTTCCGTATACTGAACTCTTGAAAAGTTCAGTTCTCAGCAATATGGCGGTCAATTGGCATGAACCCGGGGCAGTAGTGCACGAGAGGAAGGGAATGACTCAGAAGATGTCCCTGATGCGCCTGAAGTATTCGACCATCCTCTTCCCTTCATCCCCAATCTGGACCACTGCACACGGGTACCCATGGCGGGGGTCAGGTGCACCCTCGAGCCTGACTGCAGCGATCCGGGCAAGGGAGGTCAGAGCAGTTGTGACCTCAGCAGGGGACATACCTGTTCGCGCCGCAATTCCTGCCGGGGGTGCGCTCCCGAAGAGCTCCTCCCCAAGGACCCAGACCACCCACGCCTCATTGGTCTGGACAAAGGCCGGTCTTGCCACCACACGATCTCCTCATCCACCCGATATGGGGATACTGCGCTATCAACCAGTAGTACCAACCAAGCACCATATACTCTTCAAGGAGGAGGGCAATCACGCACCCATGCCAACAGGAGTTCAGGAAAGAGAGAGCAATAATAAGGCAGAAAAAGAGGGAAGCCTCTCCCCTGCACTCACATCACTTGTCGCGCGGTACAGGGAGGAGTGTTTCGGGAGACCAGACTTACTCGGAGGAGACCTGCAAATTACCAACCGGTATGTGAGAGACTTTCTTGCGGCACTCGGGTGGGACACCCGGGATGGTGCAGATGAGGTCCACCATAAAGAGAAGACCCGCATAGGAGGGGCCCCAACCACCATTGACTTCATATGCCGGGTGCAGGGTGAACCGCGGTTCGCTCTCATCATCCCGGGGGGAGACTGGGCCCATTCATCCCGGGTACTCTGGCGATATGCCTGGAACGCAGAAGTCCCCCTCGGGGTGCTCTCCACATTCTATAAAACGGTGGTCTTCTCCTGTACAAAGAGGCCGGGAGTTACGGGAGATGACACCCCGCAAGAGATCGCCTCAATCTCCTACCTCGATTACCCTGACTCCTGGGATAGTATCAGGTCACTCCTGGGGAGGGATGCCGATCCACATCACCTGTCCCGTGGCGTGCCTCCCTGGGAACGGGCCCAGGATGTTCTTCTCACCACGCTCGAGGGGTGGCGGGAAGAGATTGCAAAGCGCCTGATGCGGCAAAACCTTTCAGGAGGCAAAAACGACCTGAACCATACCGCCAGTGCCACGATCCTCGCAGCCGTGCTGTGCAGGGTTCTCGCGGACAGGGGGTATATTGCGTGCGAGGAGGAAGACCTCATACCACTGATCAGCAGTCTCGCTCCCTGGATCTCTTTCCAATTGACCCCTTGGGACGAAGGTGATACATCCGCTACTCTGATACGGGAGGTCGTCACTGCCCTCTCCCCAAATTGGACACCCTTTGAGTTCGCTGTGCTTCCAGTAGCCCTACTTGCGGGAGTTTTCGACCGCCTCCTCATGATGCGGGTCTCATCCCAGGACAGGGGCGTGTTCCGGGCCAGGGAGCGCACATGGGTGCGGAGGAGTGGGGGAGTCTCCACCCTCCCCGGGAGGTGCAGGGAGTACCTCATCAGGAGGGCCTTTCAGGAGATCGCCAGGTCCAGGAGTCTGACTGGTGCCCCAGTTACGGTGTTTGACCCTGTATGCGGCGCAGGTGAACTCCTCTCTGCAGCGGCACGCGCAATCCTCGTGTCCCAGGAGGAAGGGATCGAGGGCGGTTCGCCATCACTACAGAGTCGGTCCCAGTTCAAGCATCGTCTCCATACCATTGTGCAGTGCATCTTTGGGGCCGATTGCGACCCCCTCGCAGGAGAAGTCGCACGTACGATGCTCTTTTTTACTGCTCTCGATGGTACTTGGGGATGCCAGGACACCAGGAGCACTCCACCTGATTGGATATGCACCCTTACCCAGGAGATCCCCAGAGTTCTGTGTGGGAACACTTTAATCGGCGGTGACCCTGTCGATGAGGAGATCCTCACCGCGCGGCTCTCTGGATCGCCCACTCCAGTAAGGCCCCTCGATCTCAGGGCATTCGCTGCACCTCTCACAGGAGGGGGGTTCGACCTCGTGCTGTGCGACCTTCCCGCATCACCGATCCTTCCGGGAAAGGCCGGGGAGGAGTACGTGAGGGCCCACTATGAGACGTTCCAAGCCGGGGGTGACCTTTCAGTCGCATTTGCTGAGATGGGCATCTCGCTTCTGAGACCAGGGGGCGTTCTAGCCATGGTAGCCCCGCGAGCCTGGCTGAGCGCGGCGGCAACACGACACTTGAGGAGGTTTCTCAATAGGTTCCAGATCATTGAGATCGTCCTCGCAGAGCCAGTACATAATCACCTCCTCCTCGCGCCTCTTCGCACTGTCATCCTCATCTCCAATTCCCACCCGACCCAGCCGGTCAGGATCACCAGGGTGGGCAGATATACGCACGAGTGGAGCACGCGGGCGGATACGAGGAGCCACAATGTAGCACAAAATGACTTTGGAGATGCGCGTGGATGGGACCTCTCCGACCACAGGCGACAGGTCCTATCTGAAAGACTGGCACGGGCCGGTACCCCCCTCGATGATCTCCTTCTTGGGGAGATCTCCTCGCGAGTTCTCCCTCATCGCGACGTCGGTCGGGATCGCACGACCCCTTCTCAGGATAAGGACCGTATTAAGGGTATCAGGCGTTACGAACCCTTGCGAGAGGGCGGCGCAAACTCTCCCGGGCCCAGGGGAGAGAGAGATCACGAAGCAGGCATGATCATCGCTGTCACGGTATCAGAAGACACAATCCATGCGACCCTCTGTGAGGGGACCTGCTCACCTCCGGCCCCCTGCCTCTTACTCAGCTGCGCTGACCGGTTCCTCCTAGGGGTGCTCAACTCATCGCTCATGCAGTTCTACTGGAAGGTCACGCACGACCGCATCAGAGTGAAGCAGGGTCGTCATATAGGTTCCTCCCTCTCGGAACTCCGCTCCCTGCCGGTTAAGACTGTGGACTTTGACAATCACCATGAGACCGGTTTTTACCATCAAGTCGTCGCTCTGGTAGATCAGATGCTCTCCCTCCACAGAGGAGCAGAGCGCGCCGACGATTGCGAGACTCAACCAGGAGGACCACAATCGCTTAAGACCATAAGGCTTGACCTTGAGATCGACTCCCTAGTCTACAGCCTCTACGCACTCTCTGAAGGAGAGGTGGCACTGATCAAAGAGACCCTCCAGGAACACTGAGTCCACCACCCCGCTTTGGCCAGGCGATGACTGCGAAATATTTCGCCGAGATCGAAGCCCTTTTGATCCCGCAGGACAAGGGGAGGATATGCACACACGGGTAGTTATCATCCTCGCCGTCCTCGTCGTGATCGCGGCACTGGGATCGGGATGCATGGAATCAGGGTCCATCTCCAACCAGGAGGACAGGAAGTCATCAGAAAGCGTGATGCCCGCGAGTACACCGTACTACACGGTCGTACCGACGATGGCAGCTGCTTCCCGGAGCAGTACAGGGTATGCTGGCACTAGTGAGGCAGAGGGGAGTGACCTAATAAAGCAGCAGATCATCAAGACCGGGTCGCTCTCTATCGAGGTAACAAATGTCTCGAATGCCATCGACGTCGTGAAGTGGATCGCAGACCGGTCTGGCGGGTTCGTCGGGTCGATGCAGGTCACCCGCAGCAGTGGAGACCGCCTATCTGCGTCATTCACCGTGAGGGTTCCTGCAGAGCGTTTCGATGAGGCGGCCACCTCGATCGGGCAGCTCGGGAAGCTGAAGTCCCAGTCATTCAAGGCTGAAGACGTCACTGAGGAGTTCATCGACCTTACCGCGAGGCGCCAGGGATATGTCAACCTGCGGGAGCAGTACACAAAAGTCCTGGAAAAAGCCGAGACCGTTAAGGACATCCTCAGTGTCCAGGAGGCGATTGAACGTAATCAGATAGAGATCGACCGGATCGACGGTCGGCTCAAGTACCTCACGAGCCGGGTAGACCTTGGGACCTTGAGTGTCACCCTCCAGGAGCCTGAGCCTGTTGGGGCAGATGAGGGCTTCTCCTTCACCCCGGTGGTGAATGAGGGGATCGCTGGCTTCCTCGGAGTGCTCTCGGCGATAATTGTCCTGGTGATCGCACTCATCCCCCTCGCCGTCATCGGCATCGCGGTGTACGCGGTCTACAGGTGGCGAAAGCAGAAGAGAGAGAGCAAGGAAGTTCATCAGGAGCAGCCTGCGTCACCACCCACCCCCCCGAAATAAACAATAGATATGGGGACACCGGGGGGTTACCCGAACCCTTTCTGCTTTTTTCCCCCTCACATCATAGTCCCTTCAATCTCGCACTGCGGCTGCCACCATCTCCATTACAAATTCTCTGACCCGCCGGACCATCTCCTGGGGGTTGGTGTGGTGTTGACTGACGATGTCAGTGATCGCGCTCCCCACGATGACCCCGTCTGCACCGGCCGCGACACACGCCATGACATGAGACGGGAGGGAGATGCCAAAACCGACCGCGAGGGGGAGGGTACTGCGCGGACGGACGGTCTCGAGCAGGGTGAGGGCTTCTGGAGGGAGTTCCTCACGGGCACCGGTCACGCCTGTTGTTGAGATAAGGTACACAAAACCCCGGGAGGCGGCAAGGATCGCATCAAGCCGAGCCCCTTCGGTCACAGGGCTGACGAGGAATACCAGCTCCAGGCCATACTCCCGGGTCACTGCCCTCACTTCATCTGCCTCCTCTATAGGGAGGTCGACGACTATCAGGCCGTCTGCTCCAGAAGAGGCAGCGTCGGCGACGAACCTGCGGACTCCCCGACGGTGGATGAGGTTGTAGTATGTCATGAGGACGAGGGGGACAGATGACTCGCCCCGGATCGTCCTGACCATGGAAAAGATTCCATCAGGGGTCATCCCACAGGCTAGCGCCTCACGGGCCGCTCTCTCGTTGACCGGACCATCGGCGACCGGGTCTGAGTGGGGCATCCCAATCTCGAGGACTGCGGTGCCGGCTGCGATGAGCGTTCTCGCCATGACGAGGGAGAGGGCCGGGGTGGGATATCCCCCCACGAGGAACGTGATGAGAGCGGATCTGGGATGGGACCTGAACGCTGTGGTGATACGGCTCATAGGTTTCCACCCCCCCGGGCCATGACCTCTCCTGCGTCCTTATCGCCCCTCCCTGATAGGTTTATGACTAGGACCCCGTCCCTCCCGAGTTCAGGTGCGACCTTTCTTGCATGGGCGATCGCATGGGACGACTCGAGTGCAGGGATGATCCCCTCCCTCCTTGCAAGGAATGAGAAGGCAGCGAGAGCCTCCTCGTCCCGGACAGTCGCAGTCTCGATTCTGCCCAGGGAGGCGTGATATGCAAGTTCAGGGCCTACTCCAGGGTAATCAAGACCGGCGGCAACACTATGTGTCGCCTCGATCTGGCCATGGACGTCCTGGAGGAGGAGGGAGAGAGCCCCGTGCAGGACTCCCTCGCTTCCCAGGCAAAGGGTCGCGCTGTGCTCGCCAGCCCGCTCTCCTGTCCCCCCTGCTTCGACACCTATCAGGCGGACCCCGGGGTCACTCTCGAAGGCCGAGAAGATCCCGATGGCATTCGATCCCCCGCCCACACATGCAACAACGGCGTCAGGGAGGCGACCTTCCTTAGCAAGCACCTGCGCCCGTGCCTCTCTACCTATAACCGCCTGAAAGTCCCGTACAATACGGGGGTAGGGATGGGGGCCCACGATGGACCCGATGAGGTAATGGGTCGAGTATACATTGGCGGCCCAGTCTCTGAGCGCCTCGTTCACCGCGTCTTTCAAAGTCCTGGAACCCCCCTCTACCGGGAGGACCCGGGCGCCCAGGAGATTCATCCGTTCCACATTAAGTGCCTGGCGCCGTACGTCCTCGGACCCCATGTAGACCTCGACTGGGATTCCAAGGAGCGCTCCTGCGATCGCGGTCGCAACGCCGTGCTGTCCAGCCCCGGTCTCGGCGATGATCCGCTCCTTGCCCATGTACTTCGCAAGGAGTGCCTGGCCAAGCGTGTTGTTCAGCTTGTGCGCCCCGCCATGGAGGAGGTCCTCGCGTTTGAGGTACACCCTGCAACCGAGTTCCCTTGAGGTGTTCTCACAGTAGGTGAGGGGTGTCGGCCTCCCTGCGTACTCACGCTGGTAGGTCTCGAGCTTAGTAATGAAACTTCGGTCCCTGGAGACACGGTCATATGCCTCTTCTAGCGCTATGAGAGGGGGCATCAGGGTCTCGGGGACATATTGGCCTCCGAACCTGCCATACCTGCCTTTATTCCCCATAAAATGCTCTCCTTGCTGCTCCAACAAACGCCCTGACACGGGCATGGTCCTTGATGCCTGGAGATCGCTCCACCCCGCTCGCCACGTCAACGGCGTAGGGGCGGACCCGTGCGATCGCGCTACCCACGTTCTCGGGGGTGAGGCCACCAGCGAGGATGACAGGGACCTCTGAACGTGCTACGACCCGCTCTGCATAGCCAAGGTCAAAGGGCTTTCCACTCCCATGGCTCTCATCGATGATGATGGCATCACAGTCTGGTACCGGCTCCTGACCCCCCTGCCCTGCGACCCGGATCAGGCGAACTCCCTTTGCCATCGGCCTTGGGAATGGATGGGAGATCTGGACTGCATCGGGCTGAATAGCAAGCGCCGCCTCCAGGTCACCAGGTGAGGAGGTATGGGTCACTAGGACCCGCGTGGTAAATGGGTGGAGTGCCGAGAATATCTCTTCAGCATGCACGAGGCTGACCTCGCGCTGCGATCTCGAGAAGACCACCACACCGATTGCGTCCGCCCCGGCGGCATCAGCAGCGCGGGCATCCTCGACTGAGGTTAGCCCGCAGACTTTTATGCGCATAAAAATTCCCTCAATGCTATAGCCGGTTCGAATGAGCGCATCAGCGCAGAGCCGATAAGGAATGCATCACAATATGGTCGCATCCTGCTCACTTCTTCTGGTTTGGTATACCCGCTCGCTGATATGACGACCCGGGAGCCCCCCCGAACGATCGGGGCAAGATCAGCAGTAGTCTGGAGGCTCAATGAGAGAGAAGAGAGGTCCCGGTTGTTCACCGCTATCAGGCGAGCACCAGCATCCCTTGCTGCGAAGGCCTCTTCCCGGGTGTGGACCTCAACAAGAGGCTCTAGGGTGAGGTCGTAGCAGCACTGCATCATTCCCATCAGGCGGTCACCAAGGAGACCTGCAATGAGAAGAACCGCATCGGCCCCGAGGGCCCGGCTCTCGCTGACCTGGCGCGGGTCGACGATGAAGTCCTTCCTGAGGAGGGGTAGTGACGATGAGTCCCGGGCGGTCCGGAGATATTCTTCCCGGCCTTTGAAGTAGATCGGCTCAGTCAGGACTGATATCGCGGTTCCCCCGGCACGCTCATACCCAGCTGCTATCTCCCCTATATCGGGTTCTGACCGGATCGTCCCGGATGCTGGGGAGGCAGGTTTGATCTCAGCGATGACAGGGTTCTTTGCAGGAGACCTGCGAATGGCGTCTCCCAGGCTCCGGACCGGATCATCCATCTCTGGCATGGCAAGAGGGGGGATCTGCGCAGCCCGAATAAGGGACTGGAGGGTAACCTCCTGAAGGATCATCCTGCCACCCCTGTTGCTTCGATCAGAGCATGGAGACTGGAAAGCGCCATACCCTGATCTATTGCATCCTTTGCGGCATCGACCCCTTCGCGCATATCACGTGACTTCCCGCCCAGGTATATCGCGGCTGCGGCATTTATCAGGACAATATCGCGATGTGCACCATGCTCCCCTGATAGGACTTCAGTGAGAATTTCCGCGTTCTTCTGCGGAGAGCCCCCCTCCAGGTCCTCTTTTATAGCAGGAGGGATACCGTACTCTTCGCACCCGATCTTGTAGTGTTGTACCGCTCCCTGCCTAATTTCTGCCACCCGCGTCATACCACAGGTCGTGATCTCATCGAGACCTTCCCCGTGCACGACCATGGCATGCGCAACCCCAAGCACCATCAGGGCCTCGGCCATCACACCCGTGAGAGCAGGAGAGAAGACCCCCATCACCCTGGCCTGGGCCTGGGCCGGGTTAACGAGGGGGCCAAGAAGGTTAAAGACCGTCCTTATCCCAATCTCGCGCCGCGGGCCTAACACGCGGGCCATGGCCGGGTGGTGAGAAGGAGCGAAGAGAAAGCAGATCCCTGCAGCATCGAGCACAGCCAGTGCCTGGGCGGGGGGGATATCGACCCTTACCCCAAGTGCTTCGAGGACATCGGCAGAACCACAGGCACTGCTCACACCCCGGTTCCCGTGCTTAACCACAGGGACACCCGCACCGGCTGCCACAAACGCAGCAGTGGTGCTTATGTTAAAGGTGGATGCATGGTCACCCCCTGTACCACAGGTGTCCACAAGGGTCCCTTTCACATGAGGCCTCACCTGGACCGCATGATCGAGGAGGACTTGCGCAAATGCTGCGATCTCTGCCGAACTCTCCCCTTTCATATGCAGCCCGATGAGGAGCGCCCCTATCTGTGCATCTGTTGCCCCCCCGTTAACGATCTCCTCCATTGCACTAGACGCCTCAACCTGACTCAGGTCGAAACCCTCTGCCACCCTGGCGATAGCCTGTCTGATCATGTGCAACCAATCCTTCCCAGGGCGAGGAAATTTTCAAGGATCCTGTCACCTGCTGAAGTGAGGACACTTTCAGGGTGGAACTGTACACCCTCGATGGGATAGGAGGTATGGCGGACCCCCATCACTGCACTGTCGTCTGAGCTCACCGCAGTCACCACGAGGTCAGAAGGGAGCGCGGTGGGATCTGCTACGAGCGAGTGGTACCGCGTCGCGCAGAAAGGGTTCTTAACGCCCTCAAAGACCCCACGCCCATCATGGCGAATCAGGGAGGTCTTGCCATGGACTGGGTACTGTGCTCTTGTAACCTTGCCACCATAGGCGACACAGATCGCCTGGTGACCCAGGCAGACACCGAGCGTAGGAATATGCCTGCTCATTGTGACCAGGACCTCAAGGCAGACCCCTGCATTCTCTGGGGTCCCTGGACCCGGAGAGAGGATGATCCTCTCGCAAGGAATCGCTTTCACCTCTCTTATGGGTGTATCACTCGTCACCACGATGGGCTCTCCGCCGAGGCTTCCCAGCTGCTGGACGAGGTTGTAGGTGAAGCTGTCAAAGCAGTCGATGACGAGCACCTTCATCCGACCATCCCCGCCCGCTCAATTGCGGTAAATATCGCTTGAGCCTTGTCTCCTGTCTCTTCCCACTCCCGAACTGGAACAGAGTCTGCCACGATCCCTGCTCCTGCCTGGACCTCGATCCGGCCAGATCTGATAACCGCAGTCCGTATGGCGATAGCAAACTCAAGAGTGCCATCGAACCCCGCGTACCCCACAGCCCCTGCATACACCCCTCGTGAGCACCCTTCGATGGTGCGGATGATCTCCATCGCGCGGACCTTGGGCGCTCCACTCACGGTCCCTGCCGGGAAGCACGAGGTGAAGGCATCGAGGGCGTCACAGTCGTCCCTAAGATCCCCGGTGACTGTGGAGACGAGGTGCTGGACATGAGAGAACCGCATCACCTCCATAAAATTGTCGACATGAACCGATCCGAACCGGCAGACCCTTCCAAGGTCATTGCGTGCAAGATCGACGAGCATGGTATGTTCTGCGCGCTCTTTCTCATCATTCATGAGGTCTGTGGCGAGCATCTCGTCCTGGACCTGGTCCCTCCCCCGCGGACGCGTCCCTGCGATCGGGACAGTAGTGACCCTGCCTTTTTCAACCCCCACGAGCATCTCAGGGCTTGCCCCGCAGATCACCTCATCACCAAAGTCAAGGAGGTAGAGATAGGGGCTTGGGTTCACGACCCTGAGCGCGCGGTAGAGAGAGATGGGGTCTCCACTAAATTCCCCTGAGAACCGCCGCGAGATGACCGCCTGGAAGATGTCGCCTGCGAAGATGTGCTCTCGGACACGTGCCACTGCATCACAGAAATCCTCCTTCGTGGTCTCAGACATTACGTTGCGGACACGCGCCGATCCTTCGTGCAGCGATGACCCCTCACAATCCGCATCCGAGACCTCGCGTACCACGCGGGCGATCTGAGCAAGAGAGGCTTTAGCAGACCGGTATGCTACATGAGGGTCACGGTCTGAGGTGTGGAGGACATGGGCGAAGAGGGTGAGGGTGCCATCCAGATGGTCCACCACGACACCCGCCCCCGCAAGCATAAATCTCCCTCCCAGACCAGTTGACGCAGGAGTGTCCACGCATTGCATCGCCCCCTGGCGACACCTGGTATGAGGGAGCGCCACCCCTTCATAAGGGAAGTACCCAACAAGACCGGTCGAAAACTTTGGGACCGTGCCTTCAATAGCCCCTATCCGCCTCTGGATCGTCCGCATCTGGTCAACCGCATCACCACCCCTGATCGCTCCAACTACCTTGACGAGATCTTTTTCACCCTCGATGACGGGCTCGGCCCCCAGGGTGACCGAGAGAATGGGTGCGACCCCGATCACAGAGTATCGCGCGAGGTGGGATGGGCCCTCCCCAGACTCAAGGAGGAACCCCTGACCTTGCAGCAGGGCTGCATAGAGGGTAACCGGAGAGATCCCGGGTTTATTCATCCTATACGTAAGGGGTATTACCACAGGGCAGTTCTTCCGTGCCACCGCTGCAAAAAAACCAATTTTATCGAGATTCAATGACGATTCTTCTAGGTTCATGACCTGTTCCATTCCACCGGCATCAGTCCTCCATACAGTCAGTTCGATGCGGTTCACTCTCATCTCATTAGGGCAGGACAGACAGGAGAGTGACCGTGTAGCGGGGTATACCCAACCACCCGGGTCTTTGTGACTCCCAGGGATGCACTGCCAGTGAGAAGTGCCATACAAAGATCAACTTTGTACATATTAATACATTGGTGTATAATAATCAATATTGTTGGCTAAATATTTGCAATGAAGTCGATGCATTATTGCCGTGGCCAGATAGAAGGGAAGATGCTGGCCATCATACCTTCCATGGGACTTTAGAATCAGGGGCCTCCCTTCTTTAGGGCCAGTGAAACAATAACTTGATCTATTATTGGGAATAAATGATATCATTACATGGAACCAGATCTTACTTTGAAAATTCGATATGATAATATCTGTTTACACCTAGATGAGAAAGCACGGAGAATTTGGCTTGGGA
>JAPKXQ010000053.1 GCA_026394765.1 Methanomicrobiales archaeon | reverse complement strand
GGAGGGAGAGTGCGGTGTTGATCTCATGCGTCATGATCTGCCCTCGTATGGGGACTTATGACCATCGGCCATCCACGATTGATTTACTTGAGCGATGCTCTTCGCGGTGTGATCACACTTCATGATGCCACCCTCCTGTGTCTCGGTCGTTTTTGAGGTCCATCAATGAATGCACAGCACCACCTCACCCCGGCGAGGATCGGGATGGGGTATGCAGCGGCACAAAAGGATCCAATGCAGAGGGTCCTTGCATGGCTGTTGCTCATGATCGGGCAGATCAGGGACGGATAGCCATCCGCTTCAAGCCACAAGAGCAGGCACCTCCATTATTCCTCCGGGGAGTACTTCGTACCGCCACCAGCCCTTCTTGGGTACCATCACCCAGAGCTGGAAGTGAGATCTTTGGGGGCGAGGGATCTCCCTGGCCCCTGCGGGGTCGGCATGATAGAGATCAGCGACCCCTTTCGCGCTGGGAAGGGTGGTTGTGCGCTTGACCTGGAGAAAGATCAGGTCCTCTTTGTTCCAGGCGATGAGATCAAAGGGGGTTTTTGACCCTGCTGACCGCACCACGAAGAACCCCCGGTCCTGGAGGACATGGCGCGCTGCATACTCTGCATCACGCCCGCACCGATAGTTACTCACCCTGCTCCCTCCTGGGGAGGCTCAGGTTCGATGTACTGAGGGCTCTGTTCGCAGGCTGCTCCGGCGGGACACTTCCCCCCATCCGGGAGCGCGCAAAGGGCGACGGTCCACTTTCCAGACCTCTGTTCCTTGAGGAATGGACACTTCTCGGCCTTCTTTTTCGCCATCACGCCACCCCCGGGCTGGCGATATGATAGCGGGTCCTGTCCCGGAGTTCCTGCCGCTTTCCGGCGTGTACATCCATCCTGCTACTTCCTGGAGATATCCCGTAACGCGAAAGATCTGTGCGACATCGTGGGATCCACAGAGTGGACATATCGCCGCACCACAGTCAGGGAGTTGCGCGATTCCATCGATCACATCGTGGAAATAGTGGTTGTGATCGCGCGGGCCCATCGGCACAACGGGTGACAAGCACGCGGGATTGAGGTTGCGCCCTCCGTACCTGACGACATCCGATGCATGAATGACATGGAGAGAGTTTCCGCAGGTATAGCGTCCGCTCACGGATTCTATCGTAGTCACTCGATATCACCGTGCCTGCGAAGATACTTTTTTATTTTTAAATGTGAGACCAGTATCATCCCCTCTCTCTCTCTCGGACTTTCCAGGCTCGGAGCTGGGGAGGGGCATATGCTGCTTTTTGTTCTCCTCTTCATACATCAGGAGACCTTTTCTCACGAAGAAGTCCCCAAGGCCGGGGAAGCCCGCATGCCGCTTGTAGGATGCGTCGGCTTCACGACTTATGACCAGTTTCATAGTTTTCTCCATTGGTTTGGCTTTTTCTCTGCATACAGGGTTGCGCCCTGTATGAGGAAAGCTATGTCGGGGGGGCTTTTATACCCATAATCCCGGAGGGCGAAAGTGTATTTTCTTTATAAAGAAAATAGGTCAAAGTGAGAAATTGCTTTAAAGTTTATATACCGTACCCACAAAGAGTTCAGTCATCTCTGATCTACAACACTTCGTGTTGCATAGCCTGATATGAAACACTTCGTGTTTCATGGCCTTCTATGAACCTTCGTTCATCGCTGACTTTTTGGAAGTGGTTTTAGTATATCCCCGGGTGGGAGCGAAAAAACCTCGCTCTGATACCTAAAAAGATAGGACCTCTCTCTATCCTACTCCACTCCCTCACACGCGGTGATCACCCGCACCGGGCTGAATTTGAAGACCACCGTGTGTCCATTCGGCACATCGGTCCTCTTTTCATAGGTGATGATACCAACCTCCTGAAGTGACGACAACCTTCGGTAAAAGGTGGATTTTCCGCACTTTAGTGCTCCTTTCATTAACTCATAGAGGACTTTTGGGGTGTGCATCAATGCCTCACTACTCATGGTGACCTCGGCGAGAACTTTTAATATCCTTCGATCTTCGGATGAGAGGCCCTGCACAAGGCGGGCGAGAAAGATAGTCCGGGAGTCTTCGGATATTGCAAACAGGTCCTCTGTGGTCACGGTCTCTCTCCCCTTGTCCTCCGCGTGGTTCACCGCTCGCAGGATAAGGTCGATACCGAGGCGGATATCCTTCTTCTCTTCCGTTGCTCTGACCACCACTTCAAGCACGTCATCAGAGATCACCTCTGGGAGGAGTCCATGTTCCACGCGGTCATGGAGGATATCATACACTGCTTCACGCGAGTAAGGGTCGAACCTGACCTCGTGGGGCTGAAGGGATGCAGAGACACTTGGGGAGAGAGAACGTGAGAGGTCGAAATTCATCGAACTGACCGCGAGGAAGATCCCGATCCTTCCTGGGTGGAAGAGGTTTGATACACGAAGCAGGTCAGAGAGTATGCCGTTTAACGCAGTATAAAGAGATGAAGTGTCGGCATCATCGAGACAGAGGCAGAGCGAAACATCCCTCTCCTCCAGTCTCTCCCCAATCATCTGGAAGAGACAGCTCTCTGCCATGTAATTAGGCGTGAACGAAGTCTCGGTGACCTTCTCCGCGATAGTCTGATAGATATTGAACACGCTCTGCTCGATTGCCGCATTCACATAGATGGGAATGAGCGTGCGAGTGTCTTCTTTGACCTCATCAAAGATTTTCTGGATACAGACCGTCTTTCCGGTCCCTGTCGGGCCCCGGAGAAGGGTATGAGTGGGAGAGTATCCAGAATCTAC
>JAPKXQ010000071.1 GCA_026394765.1 Methanomicrobiales archaeon | reverse complement strand
ATCTCAGTTGTTGTCTCATCAATGGTATTGGCAGAATTATTTTTCAAATGGGTTCGATAGATTTATAAGTCAATGTTTAGGTACATTGAATATGTTAGAATCAGGGTTGCCGAATTTACAGTTATATCTTTACACTACCGTGCCAGGACACGCAGAGACGAGGGGGCGCTCCTTCTGGCGCTCATAGTTCAGGAGCCTGACGAGCCTGATGGGGAGTGGGAGGTAAGATACCTGATCAGGCCGGAGAACGACCCCTCTCTCCTCATCCCGGCAGATCTGATCTGGCAGGGTAAGATAGCCGGGTACTCCAGCCTCCCCCCCCCTGCCGGTACTTGAGGGGGCGCTGCTAAAGGGACTTGGGCAGGCGGCATTGATTGTTCCCCAGATTGGGAGCTCGCTCTCTGACCCGGCCCCGACATCAGCGCGGCTCCAGACCGGGGAGGTCTGGACGTTTCTTATGGATCAGACACCCCGGATCCGGGAAGCAGGGATCGATGTCATCGTGCCGGCGTGGTGGAAGGACCGGAAGGTGAAACCCGCAATCAGGATGCATGTGAAGAAGTTGAAGGGTGAAAGCACCACATTTGGCATCTCTACGCTCCTGGACTTCGATTTCCGCATCGCTCTGGGAGATGACCTGATCACCCCTGAAGAGTTCTTTGAACGTGTGACTCTGAAGGGCTCGCTCATCAGGACCGGGGGCGGGTGGGCAACTTTTGATGCCCACGCACTGGAGCGGGCGTTAAAGTCCTTCCAGGACAGGGTCAGGAAGGGGTTTTCAGCCGCAGACCTCATCAGGGCCTCTGCAGTCCCCCTTGTTGGGGGCGAGGTCCCGCTTGAGGTCTCTTCAGATGACACCTGGTGCCGCAGCCTTATAGATGCTGCACGGACCGGCTCTACCGGAGGGCCCCGCCAAGTTCCTGCCTCTTTTTGCGGGACGCTTCGCCCTTACCAGGAGATCGGGTACTCATTCCTCCTCTCCGGGGCGGACATCAGGGTAGGGACCTGTCTCGCCGACGATATGGGCCTGGGCAAGACTCCCATGACGATTGCATACCTCCTTGCCAGGAAGGAGGCGGATCCTGAGATCGGCCCCTCTCTCCTGATCTGTCCGACCTCGGTCGCGGGAAACTGGGAGAGAGAGCTGCACCGTTTCGCCCCGTCTCTTTCGGTTCATATCCATCATGGGACCGGCCGCGAGAGGGCTGCAGAATTTGAACGGGTGGCCTCATCCCATGACCTGGTGATCACGACCTACGCCCTCGCGGCACGGGACCATGACCATATCTCAAGGATGAGCTGGGCTTCAGTCATACTGGACGAGGCCCAGAATATCAAGAACCCTCACACCAAGCAGGCGCGGGCGATCAGCACGCTCACCTGTAGCCACCGGGTCGCACTGACCGGCACTCCGGTGGAGAACCGTCTCTCTGAATTATGGTCGATCATGAACTTCCTCAACCGGGGCTACCTTGGGTCACTGGACCAGTTCCGGAGCACCTATGCGATCCCTATTGAAAAGAGCCATAACTGTGCGAGGTCAGATGAATTAAAGACAATCATTCGTCCTTTCCTGCTTCGGAGGCTCAAAACAGACCCTGCTGTGATCACCGACCTTCCCGAGAAGATGGAGTACAAGGTCTACTGTACCCTCACTCGGGAGCAGGCTACCCTGTACCAGGCAGTGGTGGACTCCCTCTCCGAATCGGTGGACGAGGTGGGAGGGATTGCACGTAAGGGCCGTATCCTCTCTGCGATCACCCGATTGAAGCAGATCTGCGATCACCCTGCCCTCCTTACGCGCGATGAAAGACACCAAGCGGGCCGTTCTGGAAAGGTGCAACGATTGATCGAGATGCTGGAGGAAGTCCGCGAGGAAGGGGACGCCGCTATCATCTTCTCCCAGTTCGCTACCTTTGCCACCACCTTAACAGAACTCCTGGAGGCGCACTTCAAAGAGAAAGTCCTCCTCCTCACCGGGAGGGTCCAGAGGAAGAGGAGGGAGGAGCTTATATATGAGTTCATGCGCCCCAACGGTCCGGCCATATTTGTCATCTCGCTCAAAGCAGGAGGCACAGGGCTGAACCTTACCCGCGCCACCCATGTATTTCATATCGACCGGTGGTGGAACCCTGCGGTAGAGGACCAGGCGACCGACCGGGCCTTTCGGATTGGGCAGACCAGGGACGTCCAGGTCCACCTGATGATCGCGGGGGGGACGCTTGAAGAGCGGATCGATTTGATGATCGAGGAGAAACGGGGCCTCGCACGGGAGGTACTAGGGACCGGGGAGAGCTGGCTGACCACGATGGAGACCTCAGACCTCCTGGAGGTCATCTCACTTCGGGACTCAGTATTCGAAGGAGAGTGAGTGACGGAGATGACACTTCAGTATCAGCGGAATACTATCCATGCCCCACTCCTCACGAGCAGGAGAGGGGCTGTCGGTGACACCTGGTGGGGGAGACGCTTCATCGATGCTATGGAGAAGGGGGGCGACCAGGCAAGGCTCGCAAGGGGGAGGAGCTACGCCCGTAACGGGAGAGTTCAGTGGGTCCTGGTAGAGAAGGATGGGCTGGTCGCCAGGGTGATTGGGTCCGCGGTATACCAGGTGGTAGTCTCACTCCCGCAGTGGGACCAGAGGAAGTGGGAGGATGTCGTGGGGAGTCTCGCATCCGAGGCCGCGTATTCTGCCAGCCTGATGGCCGGAGAGATGCCTCAAAATATCGAGGAGATCTTCCAGGAAGCCGGCCTCTCACTCTTTCCTGAAGGGATGCGCGAGATCAAAGCCAGGTGCACCTGCCCGGACTATGGGCGTCCCTGCAAGCATACCGCCGCGGTTCTCTACCTGCTTGGGGAGAATATCGACCGGGACCCGACAATCCTCTTCACTCTGCGCGGGAAGGACCGGGATGACCTCCTGTGTGATATCAGGCGGTACAGGGCTGCACACCGCGCGGACATTGCCAGTACAGATGGTCAAAAAGATGACTCACTTGCGCATTATTACTCCCCTGGTGAAGGCTTATGCAGGATCTCCTCCCGCGCTCCGGGACCCCGTGGGTCAGGTGCCGAGGTACTCAAGGAGCTCGGGCGCTGCCCCTGCAGCCTCGGGGGAAAAAACCTCGGAGACTGGGTCGCCGCGATCTATCCGAGGGCCAGCAGGTACGCAAGGAGCATGATCAGAGAGGAGGAACAGTCAACGTGACCCTGGGCCTGATCAGGAAGGAAACGCAATTTGGATAGTTGGGCCCGTGCAACACTCTTATTTGTATATGAGTCCTCTTGCTTCCTCAATTTCTGAATTTACCTCCTTTATCGACCACCATGGGGAGATGATCCCCTACCGCGTCATCTGTTCCCGCCGCAAGACACGTATCAGTATCACGGCGCATGAGGACGGCACGATCACGGTGAGGGCGCCTCTCGGGCTCTCCAGGGAGGAGATCTGCCGAAAGGTGGAGGTGGATAGGGACTGGATCATCCGGCAGGTCGGGGGAGTCGCGCGGAATAAGGAGCCGAGGCTCGCTTCCGGGACCCTGACTGTGCATGGGGTGCAGATCCCCTACACTGTTGATTATAGCACCAGACGAACAAAAAATACGGTCGTTTTCTACCATGATGGAAGTTTGGAGGCTCAGATGCGTTCAGATGCGACCAGTGATGACGTGCTCGATACGATTACGCAGAACAGGGACTGGGTCTACCGCCAGGTACTACAAGCGTCTCCCTCAAAGGGGCCCAAAGAATGGGTGGGAATGGTAGAGCACCTGGGATACCCCATCCCATTTCGGGTCACATACAGTCTTCGTGCCACCCAATTATCAGTGAAAATATCAGAGGACCGCCAGGTCCTGGTGGTCGCGCCGGTCGGGATGGAGGAACCCGAGATCACCCAGATAGTGCAGGATCAGGCCGCCAGGGTCCATCAGTACCTCACCGCTTCTGATAAGCACCCTTTGGCAGAGGGGGTGGTCAGGGTCGGGGAAGCCTCCATCCCGTACCACATACGGGAGAGCTCCAGGGCTACGCGGGTGACTCTCAAGGTGAAGCCGGACAGGTCGGTGGAGGTGATCGCACCGCCTGGGACCGACCCCTCATTCTGCCATGCATTTGTACGTGAGAAGTCTGACTGGATCTTTAAGCATGTGGTCGCCAGTGTAAGGCCAGTTCCGGCCCACCACCGGTATAGAGATGGTGATATCCTCCAGTACCAGGGAAAGCCGGTGAAGATCTCAGTGGAGCGGGGGTCAATCAAAGTTACTACCAGCTACAAGGAGGGGATGCTTCTCGTAAAGATCCCTGATAACACCCCACCTGATCTTGAGGAGATGTACATCCGGAGTGCAGTAAAGCAGGTCTTTGAGTTGATACTTGCCGCTGACCTGCCGCGCATGGTGGATAAGTATGCCAAAGTCCTTAATGTCCCGGCCCCGCGAGTGAAGCTGCGCCTCCAGAAGAGCAAGTGGGGGGTCTGCACCCCCCATGGTATCACCTTTAATATCAAGCTGGGCTTTGCACCACCTGAGGTTGTGGAGTACATCGTCGTCCACGAGATCTGCCATCTGGTCCACCACAACCACTCACCTGCCTTCTGGGGGCTGGTTGAGAGGTTGCTCCCCGATTACCGGGCCCGAAAGGAGCGTCTGAAACAGGAAGGGCATCTCTGGGACTTTTAAGGGCTTTCCACCCGGAAGTATCTCTCCATCTGGGGTTATTATGTGATCAGAGTATACTGACCGCACAAGCGAAATTGCCCATGAAGCCTCTGCCCAGCTGTCCGGACCAACCTTTGGGTTCTGCATTCCACATCCTTATTGTCCCGTGGTCAAGGGTGAGTCAAGGTGAGGGGGGCCGGGGTTCCTATGATGAAGGCTATCATATCTGGGCTCGATGTACTAATAGAGATCTTACGGCTCCCTGGGATTTTTGCTCCGTCAGGAGCCTGGTCCGGATTTGGGAGACGGAGCTAGAGGAAACTGCCATGGAATGCGAGACAGAGATCGGGGAGCAGTATGCAGTAATTCGTGTCAAGGGCAGGGTCGATGCAGCAGTGGCACCTGACCTTGAACGTGTCGTGAACGATCAGATAGGATCTGGGAAGCGCCATATCCTCCTTGACTTCAGGGGCGTGCCCTACATCAGCTCCGGAGGGATGCGCGTCCTCCTTGCGACTGCGAAGAAGCTCAGGGGTGAGGGGGATAAGTTCGCCCTTTCAGGCCTCACTCCTGAAGTCCAGAAGATCCTCAATCTTGCCGGGTTCACCACCATCTTGAAGGTCTATCCCGATGAGGCGACCGCGCTGTTGCAGTGGTAACTCCCGAACGCCAGGATCTATGATGATTGGGGGGAGCCATTTGCTCACTTGTGAAGTACAATCCAGGTATGTGGTCTGGTGAGGAAACGCGTATTCAAAGGTTCTCAACAGCAGGATGAGGTAGGGCTCTCTGATGCGGGATGGTCATGAGATGATACGACATCGTAGTATCGGGATAGCGGTGTTCGTGCTCCTGCTCTGGATTATGCCTGTGGCAGCGGATCTTTTGGAATCGACATACCAGGGAAAGGTGGTGACTGCAGATCCTATGGCAGGTGTCCTTACGGTTAAGCCGTCATCCCGGCTGGGCATGGAGTACAATGGTACGACGCCGGTGACGGTGTGGGTCACTATCGCGTCAGCCGAACAGTTCCCAATATCCGGGGTTGTTCCCGATGCAGCGGTATTTTCTCTCGTAAAGGAGGGAGATGTCGTCAGAGTGACGAATATCGGAGGAGCGGGGGGTCCTTGGGTCTCGATTGCGGGTATCGCTACACCGGGCACAAAAGACCCACCCGTAGCATGGCTCGTAGGCGAGACTCGCCCCTTTGTGGCCCCACTCTATCAGGGGGGGTACCGGCTGGAGACGCTCACCCTCCCTGACTGCTCCTCATGCAAGGGAACGACTTGCAATGGAACAAAGGCCGAGGTGACGCTTGAGAAGGAGGGAAAACTCATCGCATCCAGGGTTCTCTCTACTGGGGAGGAATACCGCTGGTCCTCAAAGGAACCTGGTGACTTTGACTTAGCAGTGAAGTTTTTACGTGGTGAGGCACTGTCATCACCATGCGGTGGCGAGACGACGACCGGTCCGCAGGCAATATCAGTCTTTACTGTCATCTCCACCCCTTCAAGAATCGTATCTGTGAGTCCAACTCCGGGTTTTGAGGTCCCAATGCCCAGGATCTCAATTACCACGGGGGTTTCCTCTGCGAGCGCCGGAGAGACCGTTATCCTCCATGGGATATGTGAAGGGGTGAACACCAGCGAGGTCTATCTCCTCATCACCGGACCAGGCCTTGACCCTATGGGAGTTCCGCTCAACAGGACCAAGACGATGGTCTCAGGTGAGGCATTCTCTACTGCACCCCTGAACGGGACCTCCTGGATCTATGCATGGAAGACGTCCTGGTCCAACTCAAGTGAGGCATCAGTGTTGGAAAAGATGCTCGCACCCGGGAATTATCCTGCCTATACTACGTATTCTGTATATGTCCTGTCTGCGCCTGTCAACCTGTCAGCCCTCGGAGATTCGAAAGTTGTCCACGCAAAAATCGATATAGATCTTCGTGCCTACGAGGGCACTCCCTCATCCACACAGACCGTGCTCCCTCAGAAAAAATTTCCTCCCACCATCAGTGTCCCGGGCCCCGGTCTTCCTTGGGTTTTATTTGCGGTTTTCGGGGCGCTCTTACTCAGGCATCGTCGCATCGGGTAGGTCCCCTGCTCCTGGATAATTCCTGGGTAAAACGAGCTTGAAAACAGAATAATGGACCTTGAGGGGTCCTGTGTCCAGGAACATACGCTGTGGGGGACACTCCTCACCTGTGGGAATTGTTCCTCTGCGGCGGTATGTTGTCGTGCTTGTGACAAATATATATCACCTGTTCAGGGAAATATGTGTACTCATCCTGAGGAACTCTGGTGCGCTCCCCCTTTGAGGTACTCGCGGACCTCATCACCACCCGGCCTGTCCTTGTCATCCTCGCAGTCTTCCTCCTCATCGTCGTCAGCTTCATCGGTACGACTTTTGTGACGATGGAGACTGGCTCTGATACCTATATCGACAAGAACAGTCCCCGGGGGATGCTCCTGGACAAGTACACCTCCACATTCCAGTCGGACAGCATAATGCTCCTCGTGGAGTCCGACAACGTGATGGACAGCGGGGTCCTTGCCTACATGGACCGAATTGAACGCGAGATTGCCGAACAGCGGTACGTCACCGGGGTATCAGGCGTTGTCGCAGTCCTCAAGGGGCAGCACGGGGGGAGTCTCCCACAGACGATTGGGGAAGTGGCAGAGATCAGGGAACGCCTCCCACCAGCGGCGTTATCTCGGTATGTCCCTTCGAACACGATGGCGATATCGGTCGTCACCCTCGAGCCCGGCCTCACCCAGCGAATGAAGAACACGGTCATCACCAACTTTGAGGCCATCGTGAGGCTTTCAGATCCACCGCCAGGGGTGCAGGTGGTCATTACCGGTGATGCGGCATTCCAACAGCAGATGGGGCAGGAGATGGGGAAGTCGATGGGCATTCTCATCATGGTCGCAATGGTCCTCATGGTGGTTGCGATCGGTCTCTTCTTCTCTCATGTCAAATTCAGGTTTCTCCCTGTCGTCCTCGTCGCGTGCGGCCTGGTCCTCACCTTCGGGATCGTGGGGTTTACGCGGTTGCCTATAACAATGGTCACTATAGCCGCGTTCCCGGTACTTATCGGGATCGGGATCGACTATGCCATCAACTTTCATGCCCGTTTCGATGAGGAGGCCCGTCGATCTTCCATCACTGTTGCAGCGCGGACCACCATTGAGAAGGCTGGCCCCTCGATCCTGTACGCGTTCCTCTCCACCTCCATGGGGTTTCTCGCCCTCCTGATCTCACCGGTCCCGATGATCCGGAGCTTTGGCATCGTCTGCGTGATCGGGGTCGCGTCCTGTTACATAGTCTCCCTTCTTCTCGTGCCAGCAGTGGGTGTCGCCTTTCATTACCGTCCCAAGGTCAGCCCTGGTGGAGGTGATGCGCAGTCCGGAGGGGGGCACGCGATGGATCGTTACAACATTGCGGTTGGAAGTCTTGCAGGTGTCATTGCCAGAAACGCGATCCCCATCCTCCTGGTCTGTGCGGTGATCGGGTTTGTTGGCTACGAGATGGACAACGAGATAATCATCAACACCAACGAGGACACGTTCGTCCCCGCCGATATGCCAGCAAAGGTCAACCTCGACAAGGTGACCCGGACGATGGGTGCGACCTCATCAGTCCCGGTCTATGTACGGGGTGACAATGTCCTTGACATAGGGACGCTTCGGTGGATGCAGGAGTTCCAGGACTTTGAAGAGTCCCAAAACAGCAAGGTTACGGGCTCGACAAGCATAGCGACCCTGATTGCTCAGTACAATGAGGGCTTTCTCCCTTCTACCAACGGCGAACTGAAAGAGAGTCTTGAGAGGGTTCCTGATGATCTTAAGAGGCGCTACCTGAACGGGAATACCGAGGCAGTGATCCTCTTCTCCACTGTGCAGATGGAGAACGAGGTCGCTCTGGCGGTGATCGAGAACCTCCGCCGCGAGCTGGCATGGCACCAGCCCCCCACCGGCGTATCTGCGAGTGTGACCGGGATGGGTGAGTTGTTCTCCAATCTGATCCAGGAGATTGCGGCAGGAAAGAACCAGATGACGTCGTTAGCATTCGTGCTTATCTTTGTCTTCCTCTTCATTGTGTACCGGAAGTTCCTCAAAGCCGCTACCCCGATCGTCCCTATCATGATGATCGTCGGATGGAACGGCCTTGTGATGTTCGTTCTGGGGATCGATTACACTCCCATGACCGCGACGTTGGGGTCTATGACCATAGGTGTTGCCTCAGAATACACTATTCTGATCATGGAACGGTATCATGAAGAGCGTAGCAGGGGACTTCCAAGCTTCGAGGCGATATGCCACGCCACAAAGCAGATCGGGACCGCGATCACGGTATCAGGGATGACCACAGTATTTGGCTTTGCAGCGCTCCTCTTCTCCTCATTCAACATGATCAGCAACTTCGGCCTCGTCACCGTGATAACCGTGGCCTTCTCACTCGCTGGGGCGATAATCGTTATGCCCGCTATCCTGATGCTGACAGGTCAGCTGGAGCAGAGAGGATCTCCTGTCCCTGAATCCGGTTCACCCCCGGTGTAAGAGATCTCTACTGAACGCGAAGGCAAGAGGCAGCGATCACCCCAGGGCTACCCTGCTTTTGTCCTCGCTCTCGTGAAGAGCAGGCCCTTTCAGATCGTGTGATTCACTGACCTAGGATCCCTGGTCGGGGGTTCGGTATCACGACCAGCACTCTTCGACTGTCCATCGGGAATGTCTCAACAAACTCACCCCTATTTCAATGGGTAACTTCCCATTCCGCACCCTCTCGCAGGTTTATAAGCATTTTTTTCCAATCAAGAAAATGAAATGCTGACCAGAATTTCAATATATATTATTTTATAGAATAATCATGCAAAACTATTACTT
>JAPKXQ010000072.1 GCA_026394765.1 Methanomicrobiales archaeon | reverse complement strand
AAAACGCTTAATAACTTATGATGAGAAGAAATGGACGGATCCAAGGGTAAGCGGATATACTCTTTGGCTTCTGACCCAAGGACGCGGGTACGATTCCCGCTGGGTCCGTCCTCTCCTTCACCATTCTCTCCCCGAATTAGGGGCCCCATTCAGAGGGGCACATTATATCTCACCCTTCCTGGTACTCCCCTGGCTTCTGCGCTCCTTGGAAGGGCGCCTCCCCTTACCTCTCCGCCGGTGGAGGAGCACTGCTGTGATGATCAGGACCACTATCGCCCCGATAACCCCGCCCGTGAGCATCCAGGTCATAGTGATCGGTCCGGTGTCAAAGATAAGGGGGACTACAACCCGCACGAGTAAGTCACCAGTAGGTACCTCACGCTGTGTGGTGCCCGGGAAATATCCTTCCTTCCCTGCAGTGAAGAGGTAGGTCCGGTTTGTCCTGAGTTTTGTGCGGATCTCGCCGTTTTCTCCTGACACTCCAAGATATCTTCCGTCGATCGCTATTTCAGCACCTGTGATGAGAAGACCGTCCAGGTCTTCAGTGGCGATGATCACATCAGACAGGAGGGGAGTGAGGTTGAACGAGACCTCCCCCCCTTTCCCATCAAGGATGACGCTCCTCTTTGCACCGGTATACTCGGGGTGCCTCACATCAACGATATACTCCCCGGGCGCGAGGTCAGGAAGGCTCACCTTCCCGTTCGTATCACTCTTACCATGGGAGGTTCCGCCAACAAAGACCTCGGCCCCCCCAACCGGGTGCTCGACCTCATCATGGACGATGACTCTGACCGCTTCTGGTGCCCGTTCCAAGAGGACCGGGACGACCGCCTCACTACTGCTGATGAGGCGGCGTTCAAGGTAAGGTGCATACCCCAGTCGGGCAACCTTGAGATAATAGATCTTGTCCCTGGGGATCGGGAGCGTGAGTATCCCCCGCACATCGGTTGTTCCCTTCAGGTCATCATCGACCGTGACCCCGGCATCAACGACGACCTCGCCACTCTCCCGGTCCCTGACCACTATAGAGAAGCGGTTGTCTGTGAGGAGTGGGATCTGAAGATCCCTCCCAACGGTCTCAAGGCCTACCTGCATCTCCCTGGGCACATAATTGATCGCGTGCACCTCGACGGTATACCCCCCCAGGGCTATCGCGGGGAGGACTGCGGTCCCTCCCGGACCGGTCTGCGCAGAAACTGACGCGTTCTCCCCCTTGAGTACGACGCTTGCATTGGAGATGGGAGAGAGGGTATCTGCATCGATGACTGTCACATTCACTGTAAGGGCCTTGCGATTCAGGTGGACCGCAAGGCCAGGCTCGCTCTTGCCGACCATGCCCGACCAGTCCTCATATCCGGCCTTCTGGACGAGGATCTCAAGGGTTGAGGTTCCCGCATGATTCAAAACGAGGATCCCATTCGCACCGGTCTTTCCGGCGAGTGCCCCGTTCACAAAGACATATCCATAAGGGAGGGGAGTCATGTTGCCTGACGCTTCATAGACCTGGACCTGGAGGGGGACCGCATTCACATGGAGTGCGAGACAGGCCAGTATAAGGATAGCCAGGATGAACGCGCTGTCACGTGCAGACATATCAGTCAGAGCTCATAAATATACTGCAATATTTATTAATTAAACATTTGTAATTGAGTCCAGGGCACCTTTAATAAAACAGTTAGAATGAGTTATGTATTCTGTTCCACGGAATATTTCCGCCGGGAAGAGGGGTACCACCCGAGACCTATGATCTCCCACCAAATCACAAATTCCAGGCCAATGAACTACAGGAGCGAGTCTCACAACCGCAACTATGCATAATATTGCCTTTTTGGAAGATTCAATAGGCTTTTTTGGATGGTTGGAAGATCTGGCAGACTGCCGCCCCCACATAGTAATCCGAGGTCGATAATGCGTGACGTGTATTTTGCGAGGTGATACATGCAATAAAACCTCTAAAGCACCACTACTCCCGATCTTCTCCACTATACCAGTCGATAGTGCTACGACGCCTCGCATCCATCGACCAGAGACTTGGATGGTATTATGCACCAGATTGTGACTCTCAAATGATAAACCTGACGAGGGTAAGATCGACTTTGAAGCAGTCCAGTAGTGGAGGTCTTATCGGTCACCCCCACCTCATCTCTGCAGGCACGCGATCGAGGAGCATGCCCTCCACAAGGACCGGCATCAGCCTTCTCCCCTCCTCAATCGCCTTCTGAAGTCTCCAGGCACGCTCAGCATAGATAGTGAAGATAGGCTCCCCAACATTCACCCTTGTGCCTTTCTTGGCATGGAGGAGGATGCCTGCGCCACGGTCCTGGGGAGCTCCGGCAGTCCGGGCAAGGCTTATCAGAGAGCGATTATTAAAGTCGATGACGTATCCGTCGGACTGTGCCTTCACTACAAACTCATGAGAACCGGGCACAATCTCGTCAGAGCGCACATTTGGATTTCCACCCTGGACTGCGATGATCTCCCGCATCTTGGCAAGGGCCTTCCCACTTGTGAGCACGTCCTTTGCCATCTTCTCCCCGTTCCCTCGTGGGGCCTTCCCAGCCATCTCAAGGGCGATACCTGCTATCGAGGTGCTCTTCTGGATGAGGGAGTGGGGCTCTCCTCCCCCTTCGAGGATCTGGAGTGCCTCCTTGATCTCAAGGTTAGGACCGATAGCCCTTCCGACCGGGGACTCACCGTACGTGAGGGCACACTCCACCTTGATCCCGAGGCGGTCTCCGATCTCGATGAAGTCCCGGGCGAGCCTCCTCCCTTCCTGGAGTGAAGGGACCTTCGTGTTCCTCCCCACCGGGATGTCGATCACCACAAGGTCTGCACCCACCGCGAGCTTCTTTGCCATCACACTCGCAACCATCTGGCCAGGAGCATCGATCCTCAAGGGGTACTCCTGAATGATGATCCTGTCATCTGCGGGTGCGATATTCGTCGCTCCCCCCCAGACAATGCAACCTCCCACCTTCATAGTCATCTGCTGGACCTCGCTGGCCGAGAACTCCACTGGTGCTATCACCTCCATCAGGTCTGCAGTGCCACCTGCCCCAGTTATCGCCCTTGAGCTGGTCTTGGGTATCTTAAGACCTGATGCGGCGATGATGGGAACTACTAGGAATGAGATCTTGTTTCCAGGAACTCCCCCTATCGAATGCTTGTCAACGATTGGGTGTGTATGAAAGGTGAGCCGCTCACCAGTCTCTACCATGGCCCTGGTGAGGTGCTCGACCTCATCCAGGTCAAGGGAGTTGACATAGCTAGCAGTGATATAGGCCATCATCTCAGCGGGGGAGAGGTCGTCCCGGACGATGTCACTGATGATAGTATAAGTCTCTTCTTTGGAGAACTTCCCACCATTCATCTTCTTCTTGATGATATCGAGTGAGAGTGGACGATCTGCATCCCGTACCTCAACGGTCTCACCTTCACTGACAGCGAGTCGTTCATTTGTTTTCTGATAGACCCCGATGATCCCCAGCGGGATTAACGTGGTGGTGGTGTCCACAAATGCTGCTACAGATACCCCCTGTACGTCGTTCAGGATCTGTACCCGGTCTCCATCCAACACCCCAATGCTGCGGGCATCTGCCCTGTTGAGGAGGACCCCCCGTTTCCCAATATCAATCAGCTTGACGCCAAGTCTCATCCTACTGCCTCCCACCTCTTACCAATGAGAAGAGGTGGACGCCAGACGATAAGAGTATATGGCTGGCTACAGCGGGTTACCGAAAGAAGCGTAATGAAAAAATCTACTTTGCAGAAAATGTGCAACTTTAGGGTGCTGATCAGGCATCGCCCGTCGTTAATGAAAACCGCACAGCGGTCTTTATAAAAAAATTATGGGGGATTAGTTCTTGCGCACAACGAGGAGTGCAACTGCTCCAAGACCAACGAGTGCAATGAGTGCTCCGAATCCGGGCGACTTGGCTGTCGTCGGTACCGTGGTCGGTGGGGTCGTCGGTGGGGTCGTTGGTGGTGCCGTTACCGTTGTGGTAACAGGCGCTACGGTGGTTGGCACGGTGGTCACTGGGGCCTTGAACTCCACAACATTGAAGAGTGTGCTGTCAGAGGCTGCCTGGACAGTGATACCGGTTACCTGGGTGATGTATTCATCGGGCTTGAAGGTGGAGGTGTCCACATTGAACTCGAACTTGTTCAGTCCTTCAGTCCCCTTCATCACTTTAACAGTCCCAGTGACACCACTGAACTCACCGCTCTGGGTCTTGGGAGTGTTCTTGAATGAAGAGGAATAGATCTCAACGAGGAGCTCGTCGTCCACTGCAAGGTTGGTAGCACCTTCGAGCTTGAACTTGTCGCCCACGCTCTTCTCACCAATTGGCTTGATCTGGATCTTGGGGTCCTCTACGAGGAACTGCAGTTTGGTGTAGGTGTCGTCAACCATTGCGTTGTTGATCGCAACGATGAGTGCTTCTGCTGCGTCAGATCCCTGAAGTGAGCCCTGACCATACAACTTGAAGATATTGTTCTCCTGAGTGATGATCGGATAAGGCCCTACGACAAAGTCCTTGTTGTTTGCAGCGTTACCACGGTATACATCGAATTTGTCATTGTACATCGGGTGCTGGACGACAACGAAGTACTGCCCGGTTGCCATGCTTCCGGTAACACCGGACTTGACCTCATGATCGTAGGATGCGTCGGGGTTCACGCCTTCGGTCGTAATAAGCGCGTAGTTCTTTCCAAGGATCCAGATCATCACACCTGGAGATGGGTTGCCCTCGGCTGTGCCGCGGATATAGAACTTGTCGCCACGAGCTACCACGTTCTGGGACGCAACAGCGCTCACGAACGGCTTGCGGATGATGACAGATACGGTGCCGTACTGTGCATTGTCAAGCTGGTCCTTGTTAGCCTTCTGAGAGACAGCGTAGACGGTGTAGGTACCTGCATCGATGTTGAGGTTCGCGGTCTGCCACTTGTACTCCCAAGTGTTGTCCTGCAGAACATCAGTCTCGGTGAACGGGGCTTCAATGTCAGGGAATAAGACGATTGAAGTTACCTTCTTACGTGGGTCAGATAGGGAACCACCGCTTGACGGGAGGTTGGGACCAGTGATGAAGAGATAAGTGTTGTCGGTCTCGGAGTTGGTACCGGAGAGTTTGATCTCCTCACCGAGGAAGTAGCTCTGGTCACCTGCTGCGACGATTGTAACCGCGCCCTTCTCGACCTTCACATCAACTTCGTCAGACTTGTACTGGTCGCCGAACTGCTGCTCAACACGAAGGGTGTACTTCTTGTCCTTGGTGTCCTTCGAGGTTTGGAACCCAACGGTTCTTGTACCTGAGTTAGAGAGCATCACGCTTGCATAATACAGAACACCATCGCTCGGTGCTTTGGGCGTGTCATTGCGAATCGTTGAGCCACCGCCACCCTGATACTGGTATGCACCAATGGTATACGGCCCACCCATCGGGTCGTTCTTGACATTGTCCTGATCCTGTGCCATCAGCGGGGGCTGGTCTTCAACGAGACCACTCATCTGCCCGGTGCCCCTGACCCAGACGTAGTATGCAGTGTTGGGCCGGCCGGTGATGGTGACTGAGAACGGGTTGCCACGGACAACGGTGTCTTTGCTGGCTTCGATCTTCACAGTGTCTGATGCAATCGTGACGGTCCTGGTTGCAGAGATGGTCTTGCCAGTATAGTCGGATCCATCAGGAGCCTTGTAGTTGTCCTTCATCCCGTTTGCGTTACACTCAGCAGTGATGGTGTAGACGCCGGCCTTGTACATACGGTTACCCTGTTGGTCAAGGGCCGCGGTGTTCCACCCAACGGTGACGTTGTTCTGTTCGACCCAGTAGTAAGGCTGCGCGTCAACCTTCACTCCCGTGAGAGCCTTGGACTTCCAAGTGTCCCAGAAGAGCGCCGTATAAACGGTACCATCTGAAGTCTTGACCTTTATAGTGACTACCCCGGGCGCTGCAGGGTCACGGGTAGTAATGGAATTGAGATTCGTCTCAATCCTGAAGTTCAGGATATTACCTCCCGGGACACTCTTGCCGGTCACGTCCTTCTTCGCGGTGTTGTCCCAGGCCTTAATATCGATGCTTGGGTCAGCAACGCTGAAAGCAGGCACATTCTGGCCAAAGACATACCAAAACCCGGTCCTTCCGACAAAGTCAGTAGGTGCAACGTACAACTTGGCAGGGTTAATGCTGAGTGTCTTTGCTGGCTGGTCAACACCCGCAATAGTACCTGGGTCATACCATGCTATGGTTGTAGGGTTGACAGTCCCACATCCCGCGGTGACATCGAGGTTGTCTTCCCCAATGAATACAGTTGCACCTGCAGGGATTACATTGATCGCAGCAGATGCAGGGAGAACCAGCACTGCGAGCGTCAAGCACGTAACCAGTGCAAGGGCAAAACGCTTAGTCATCAATTTTTTCCTCCTTACTCGTGTTCTATGATGTGTTCGTTCAATCCAGGGCACCAAAAACCGGATCCGGGTTATGATAACCTCTGGATGAACGGTTCACAGTGCTCCATACTCCGATGAACGGAATATGATTCAATATTAGTGGAACGCCTAATATATCTTTTTTGGTTGTTTGTTCCCTCTCACGCATGAATTTACCCGTAATTCCGGGCAATCGGGATGATTCATACCCCAAACCTATGCAGCTTCCCACAGGACCCAAGGTGTCATCTCAAGAGGGGGATCAGTGATGAAACACCACCCCCCCGCGCACGCATCACACCCACCCATCCGATCGAATCACCTCTGGCATCCATCTTATAAAATCCTCAAGAAATCTATATCCGCTTCTATGATACTACTCCTCAATGACCCTGAATGAATGCATCGGTCCTTCCACTGATGCACCCTTCATTCATATAATAACCCATAAAAAGAGTGATGGTGCTCACGATTCAGCCGGTATCTGATTCCCCCAAAAAGTGAGCGTTGTACGAAGGTTCATAGAAGGCTTTGCAAAACGAAGTTTTGCATATCAGGGATAGGACTGGGAATTACTCTTTCTTCGCATTAATCCACGTCTCCCTTGCAATCAGATCTTCCACTACACCAGTGAGAGTTTTTTTAGAGTGTCCCACGCACCTCTCTCCCATGAGAGTGATCAGGGCCCCAAACCTTGCCAGGGCACACGAGCTTGCAGTGAAGGCAGTCCTCGAACGGGGGGTAGTCATCACATCTGAAGATGGAGAGGCGACAATAGAACACGGGGAACTGGGAATCAGAGTGGATACGCCACTAATAACTCCTATGTTTAGCCCATCGTCACGTTTCCAGAGAGGCTTCATGGAGCAATATGCCCATGACCTCCTGCATGGGTCGCAGGGGACATTTGAGTATGACTACCATGGAAGGCTCTTTCACTGGGGAGACGGCCTGGTGCAAAAGGGCGAGGTGCTCGCTCTTGACCAGATTCAGTACATCATCAGAAAGCTGACTGAGTCTCCGGAGAGCAGGAGAGCGCTTGCACTAGTATGGAACCCTCCTGTAGATGAGGACCTCGCGCACTGCCCCTGCCTCCAGCTGGTTCAATGCACCGTCAGGGACAGAGCCCTTCACATGAAGGTAGTCTTCAGAAGCAATGATATGCTCACCGCCGCTGGGGCCAACATGTTCGCACTCGTCCACCTCCAGCAACATATTGCCATGAGCCTGGGGCGGCCTTGCGGGTCCTATACCCACATCTCGCTTGTCCCCCATATCTACTTCCGCCGCGACATAACAGATATACCTCCGTTTTGCATGGATGGCGAGAGGATACGGCCCCTAAAAGAGGTCTGTTCTGTATGTACGAAGTGTCCGCGGGGCTGATAGAGAGGCATAGACGGATACACCAGGTTTTTCTCCTCGCCAGCAAAAGTGGTGAGGGTATCAGCCCGGTAGTGTAGCGGTCAATCATGTGGGACTCTGGATCCCGCGACAGCAGTTCGAATCTGCTCCGGGCTATTAATAAATCTTGATAATCTCGTATAGGCAGGTATTGAGCCTTCACGCGCTCATTTTTTCCCCAGGAGAGCAGCATGGTCCCGGTAATGAGGGGCGACCCAGCACTCCCGGGTGATATGGATGCCTCCAGCCTGACACCTCTTCTTCCCCTCCGCAACTACGAGCGCAGGGTCTGCGGTGACATCGATACTTCTGGTCTTGAGGATGAGGATAACCTCTCCCCCAGTGCGCAGAAAGGGGAGATTTGCCAGTGCGATCCCAGGTTGGTCGGGGTGGGCGACATCCTGGTAGAGAAGGTCGACCTCCTCTACGAGAGGGGCATATTCCCAGGGCCTGGTAGCATCAGCAAAGATGGGAATGATATTCTCCCAGTGCTCAGCAACACGGAGGAGGTCCTGCATCGGTCGTGTCGCGTTCTCCACCGCATATACCACTTCAACATAATCAGCCACGTGAGAGACTGTGGTTCCATGTGCAGCACCCAGGTAAAGGACCTTCATCCCCGCTTCAAGCGGTGGGGCGCACCCCTGGTGATAGAGAGCCGCAAGCTTGCTCCGCGATGGGTCCCACACACGGCAACCCACTGTAAGCCGCTCGCCATACACCGAGTCCTTTCCAGGGGACATGAGATGACCATCCATCCAGATCATTGACCCATCCCAGCCTGCCTGATGGCTTCCCTGGCCCCTTCGAGAAATGTGTCAGATAGCTCACCCCGGTAATGGTCTATTCTCGCGGCAATCGCAATTTTTGCTGCAAGGACGCGCGCAACCCTCCCTCTCACCCCTCTCCCAGCACGGCGGACCATCGGGTGCTGGTAGAGGACCCCGTGTTTTGGGGGCGGAGTCCCGGCTGTGAGGTGAGAGAAGAGAGCAGTTTTCGCTCCAAGGACCTGGACTGTACTTGCCGGGAGGCTTGCGAGGGAGGTGAGGCCCCCGGCTTCAACTGCAAGCTTCGCCGCAAGGAGCCCCCCGATGAGGGAACTGCAGTTTGGCATGATCTCTTCGGCCTTCCGTGTGACCCTAGCCTTAATGTCACTGCGCAGGTCAGAGAGCCCTGTGACCATCGCAATAACCCCTCCAAGGTCACCCATTCCATCTTCCCCAATCCCAAGGAGCGCTTTTAGCGCAGGAGCCCTCTGAAACTTGCGACTGAAAGAGGGGTCCACCACGCGGTGCCATTCGAGAGCCCGGTCCGCAAGCAGCGCGATCGCAAAGTCAACCCCATCAAGTAGCCGTACCATCTGGAGGAGCACAGCCTCTCCTCCCCCGAGTGCAGAGGCAAGCCTCCTGCGAACGAGGTGGAGCGCCACTTCGCGGAGAAGTACAAGGTACTCTCTGCGGTCCCTGGCTACCCCTACTGCCTGCGCATCCTGCCAGTTCACAGGTAATACCTCCTCACGGTCCCGGGTGGGCTGTTCAAGACGACCTGCTATCTCATCAGGATCACCCAGGGCAGCTCTGTCCCCACTGCCACCATGGCTACTGAACCAGTATCGGCGCATCCCAGAGAGGTGGGGTGCCCACCACTACTTAAGTCACCCTGCATCACCACAGAGCCACTCGCATCCATGAAGCGGATCGCGTAACTTCAGAGTGCTATCCCGAATGAATAGAGTATCACCGGAAGCGTGATGGCCCCCATACAAGTGATACGAGGGATATTAACGAGCGCAGGGACGATCCCAGTTAGAGTGGCAAGGAGTAAGATGCAAAGACCAAATGGTCCGCACAGGATGAGGCTTAGTGCGGTGACAAAGAGGACAACCGCGAGATTGGTGGTTCGTCCCCCCAAGTGGTGGAGATGTGGGGCAATCCCGGCTATTCTGACCGTGAGCACGTATGCGATCAGGGAGGCCACCACTCCGGCTGCAAGAAGGTCTGCCATGGGAGGGGGGCTGATCGTGGCAATTGCAGCCATAACACCATTTCTCTCGCGTGATATCGCGTAGAATGCAGCGATACCGAGGAAAGCATTAGCAGTGTTTGCTGCGCTTGTCGCGAGAAGATAACTCCGACGATCGGTGGTGAGGTTCAATAGAGACGCAAGGAACGCGTTCGCAGTCGCGTTCGAGAGGCCAGGGAGCCACCCGACAATCGCCCCCGCAAGAGTACCGAGAGCGGTCCCTCTCTTGATAGAACTCCAGTCCATGGTGATTGCAGAAAACTTCTGGCTGGGGGGTTTACTACTCGTTGCGAAGAGAAGAACAGACACACCGAACAGACCTGACAGAAGAGGCATAAGAATTGAAGAGCCCCCCGACAGGTTCCACCCCAGGTATGAGAACTTCAGGGAGAAGATACCAAGAAGGCCGGATACAAAAAATACCCCCATGGACCAGGCCGGAGCATCGGAGGTGACGATGAGGTACCCCATGACTGCGATGAGGACTATCCCAATCCCCCAGTCGAGAAGAGGCTGGAGAGGCGGGAAGATAAAGAAGAATACGATGGCAAGAGGAATGGAAGTTGCCACCCCCAGCGCACTCCCAAGCGCACTGATCCTGACCGCTTCCTCGCCTTTCCCTTCGAGGCAGAGGGCATGCGCAGGGAGGACCGCGAGCGCGGTGTCCGCATCCGGGACCCCGAGGAATGTGCTCGGTATCGTATCAAGAAATGCATGGGTGACGAGCGCGGCCACCATCGCCATCGCAAGGCCCTCGGCTCCGAACAGGGGGAGGAGAAGCAGCTGCATACTGATGAGGAGACCCGAAAGGGTGTTTACATGGACACCGGGCACGAGACCGCTCACGGTACCGAGGGCAACACCCACGAGCGTCCCTACCAGGAGAGTGATCATCCCGGAAGGTTGGGGGGGCTTAATTTTAATGGATCGTGGTCGAAAGTTCAAGGGTTCAGGGGAGAGGTGGAATATTGAGGATTGCAGTGACGCGACTTGCAGGTAAAGAAGAGGGAGACGAGATGAGGTGCAGAAAGTATGGCCATACCTGCTTCAGTGTCACACCACTGCGTGCCGTAATCTACCACAACCGTATCCAGGGTTTTGTCCAGTCGGTAAGAAGGGGCATCTTCGACTGTGTCTTTTTCAGTAGTGCCCTTCCTGCGCGGCTTATTGCACCACATATCGCCCGTTTCTCCCGCCTCCCACGCCTCATTGCGATCGGCCCCCAGACAGGTGAGGCGCTCGCCCACCATGGGATCGCAGCTGAGGTCCTCCCCAACCATTATTCCAGGGAACTTGCTCCCTATCTCGGAGACTGGGTGAGTGGCAGGAGGATCGGGGTGCCGCGCGCTGATGTCCCAAACCCTGCACTTCGTGAGGCAATCGCCCAGGCGGGTGGCTGGCTCTCTGAGGTGACCTGTTATGCACTCATCCCGACCCACGAGGTGCTCGACATCACCACTGCAGACGCAGTCCTCTTCACAAGCACGATGTCATTCCGCGAAGCATTCTGGAAAAGGTCGCCTGAAGTGATCGCCATGGCCATCGGTGAGGTTACCGGCGCCGCAATGACTTCTGCCGGGCTCCCTCCGGCAGTGATAGGGAATGGCACACTTGAGGGGGTACTGAGCAACCTCAATAAGCACCCCGCCATCCTTGACACCCGCCCCACTGGTGCGGGTGTCCCACCGGTTCTGTAAAAATGGTGACCCCTACGTTTAACTCCGGCCAATCTGGTACAATCCCGGACAATGGCCTAATCATCATTGACAAACCAAGGGGCCCCACAAGCCACCAGGTGACCGCCTGGACAGGGGAGATACTGCATGCGCAGGTTGGCCACAGTGGTACCCTGGACCCCGCAGTAACTGGGGTATTAGTGGTGATGACCGGACGGGCAGTCAAATTCGCCCCCCTTCTCCAGAGAGGCGACAAGGAGTACATCGCCCTCATGCGCCTCCACGCAGATGTTGGGTGGGATGACCTTTCAAGGGTGGCCGGAGAGTTTACAGGGAGAATCTACCAGCGGCCCCCGAAAAAGAGCGCAGTGGCACGCGCGCTCAGAATACGGACAGTCCATTCACTAGACCTGCTCGAACAGGAGGGCCGACTCGTCCTGATGCGGGTGCATTGCGACGCCGGGACGTACATACGTATGATCTGCCACCACATGGGCCTGGCACTCGGTGTAGGGGCGCACCTCCAGGAGCTGCGGCGGACCCGGTCCGGCCCCTTCACCGAGGCCGATGCCCACAGCCTTCATGAAGTAAAAGACGCCGCGGTGATGGCACAGGACGGGGATCCCACATGGCTTGCAGAGATGATAGTCCCTCCTGGAAGAGGTATTCCGGGAGTTCCCAGGGTGAAGATCAGGGACAGCGCAGTCGATGCGATCTGTCATGGTGCTTTGCTTGCAGGGGTAGGGGTCATCAGTAACGATCCATTCCGAAAGGGTGAGACCGTGGCGGTAGTCTCTATGCAGGATGAGGTCGTCTGCCTGGGACGTGCCCTCACCGACTCTTCCTCATGGAAGCCAGGTACGCCAGGTTTTGTCATTGCATCGTCCGCAGTCATCATGGAGAGCGGAAGATATCCAAAGGGATGGCGAACCGCACGTAAGAAGTCAGCGATGAACGAAGGTTCATAGAAGGCTATGCAACACGAAGTGTCGCATATCAAGAGAGAGAGGTAAGTCACATACGAGAGATCATCATACCGGACCTGCGCCCCAAAAAAATACCCCGCATGTTAGGAAAACCCATGAGGATCGGGTTTCATAAAAGACCTGTCAACTGGCATTATCTTTCCTGATTTGAATATTAAAAGGACTTTCGAGGGGATACAGGAATAACCACGTGCAAGTGCCAATAGGATTAACATTGAACACGACGATACAGGAGGAGCATTCTACTGGCTGAGGTAGTCTAGTGGTAAGGCGCAGGCCTGGAAAGCCTGTGAGGCGTCCAGTCTCTCGGGAGTTCAAGTCTCCCCCTCAGCGTTTTGATTTTCTGGATCTAAACCCCATTTACCATTGATAAAGAGTGCGACATGGAGGGGGTCTCCACTTCACCATGCCAATCATCGTAGATGGCTTACCCGGCCCCCTGCATGCGGGCCGTATGACCACATCGACCCCCGGCCTCGCGCCCCCCTTCGAAAGCTGATATATTTGCACCCAACATTTTTTCAGGGACCAGACGCGTAACTGCAGATCTCATTGACTCATAAGAGAGCGGGATAAAGAGGGACGCTGCCCCGAGCATGACCACGTTCTGAGTGAGCGCACTCCCCGCAGCTCTTGCAATCCCCTCGGCTTCAATGAGACAGGGGTCGTTAATGGCAAGCCTCGCCACCACCTCATCCCTGGCAGGGACGGGGTGATCCTGAGAAAAGACCGAGGTGGGGATGACCATGCCCAGATTCGCAACGAGAGTCCCGCCTGGCGCGAGGTAATGTGAGTACCTCAACGCTTCAAGGAGGTCAAATGCGATGATCACATCTGCAGAACCCACTGCGATGAGCGGGCCATGGGACGACCCGATCCGGATGTGACTCTCCACCGAACCCCCGCGCTGTGCCATACCATGCGTCTCTGAACCCCGCACCGGGACCCCCTCAAGGAGACATGCTTCCCCGATGATGTTCGAGGCAAGGATGGTCCCCTGGCCACCTACCCCGACGATGAGTAGGTCACAGGTCCTGGTCATCTGCCGGCCACCCCCAAGATGATAGCCCCGGTTGGACATAGTTGGGCACATACACCACACCCGCTGCATTGCACAGAAATAATCGCCTTCTCACCGGCCCTCTCCATCGCAGGGCAGCCGAACCTGAGGCAAACCCCGCACCCGGTACACCGCTCTGCATCAACCATATAGGTCCCTCGCCTGATACCACTCTTCCGCGCGGTAATCACGCAGGGCTGCCGTGCGATAATGACCCTCACTCCCTTCCGGCGCTTTGCTTCTGAAAGCGCTTCGATGAGGGCCGGGACGTCATAGGGGTCCACGGTCTCGACAAAGGCCACGCCACATGCCCTGCAGAGCAGATCAAGCGAGATCTGGGGGGTGAGGTCCCCACATGCCGTCACACCGGACCCTGGGTTTGGCTGGTGCCCGGTCATAGCGGTGGTCCTGTTATCAAGGATCACCACCGTCATGGAGGCCCCGTTGTAGACCGCGTTTAAAAGGCCCTGAATTCCAGTATGGAGAAAGGTAGAGTCCCCAATAGTGCAGACGATGTCCCGCCCGTCATGGGTGTGCGCAATCCCGCTCCCAATCGTAATGGACGCGCCCATGCAAATTGTAGTGTCCACTGCCCCTAGCTGGAGACCAAGGGTGTAGCACCCTATGTCGCTGGGGTAGATCCCATCTTTAAAGACCTTCCTGATGGCAGAGAAGACACTCCTGTGCATGCAGCCAGCACAGAGGATCGGAGGCCTGGGGGGAAGCCCCCCAACTGGAGAACGAGGAGAGAACCTCCTGGTGGGAGGTATCCCGACTTTTTCAAGGATCGCTGCAACGGCTTCGGGCGTCAGCTCACCCTCGCGGGGGACGAACCCATCCTTCTTGCCATGGACAATGACCTCTCCTGCCTCCTCGCGCACAGCGCCCTCCACGACCGGGGCGAGCTCTTCGATGACAACCACCTTCTCGTGCTGGTCAAGGAAGTGCGCGAGCCAGGTCTCATCGATGGGGTAACCACCCACCTTCATGAGTGAGACCCCGGGTGGGAGGAGCTCATCCACATAAGACGCGGTAACTCCGCTCGTCACTACCGCAGTGGTCCCTGCTAATGAGTACCTGTTGAAACCTTTCTCTACAAGGAGCTTCTTGACCAGGGGCTGCTTTGCGAGGAGTTTTTTGTGGAGGACACGGGTATGGGCCGGTATGACCACATACTGGCGTGGGTCACGATGGAACTCACCCTTACGGGGGTCTTTTTTCGGGGCCCCCAGCAAGACATCCCCTTTGGCATGACATATACGCGTGGTGGGCCTGAAGAGGACAGGGAGCCCTAACTCCAGGGAGAGCGCGCTGGCACTGATGACCATGTCATGGGCCTCCTGGACACTAGAAGGGTCAAGACAAGGGAGCTGCGCGATCTCGGCATAGATCCTCGAGTCCTGCTCATTCTGTGAGCTGTGGGCGAACGGATCGTCCGCACTCATCACAACGAGGCTGCCAGTCACACCCGTGTATGCACTGGTCATGAGCGGGTCGGCTGCCACATTGAGACCGACATGCTTCATAGTGCAGAGTGCCCGAAGTCCACACCAGGCAGCGGCGAGGGCATTCTCGAGGGCCACCTTCTCGTTCACCGACCACTCGATGTACATATCCCCGCACTCGGTGGCCCGGAGAGTATCGATCACCTCTGATGACGGGGTACCAGGGTACCCTGTTACAAAATCTACCGGGACTTCCCGGCAACCATGAGCAATCGCTTCATTTCCAAGGAGGTATCGCCGTTCCATGGTAAAGTCCTGTGAAGTGAGTGTTGGCGCCCCATCCAGATGGTAGTTCCCATCCCTGTAGGTCCACAGGGTAAGAAATAATGCGGTCTGCTGCAGGTGGCACAAGATATAAGAGGAACTGTGGGGAAGTGTGTACGGCAATTGAGTTTGGGCCCGTAGCATAGCTCGGTGGTGCGCCCGGCTGATAACCGGGAGGTCATGTGTTCGAATCACATCGGGCCCATTAAGAGAGCCAACAAATCACATATCCATCCACATACCAGTCCTTTCGAATTAATTCCTAAGGAAACTCCTTATGCAAGCATTGAACCGCACCAAGAAGGCGGTCCTGGTAGCAGGGTTCGCCATAAGCGTGGCCCTACTCGCAGTTGATATCTACTTAGCTGGAATTGCCTTTGTCATCATGGCAGTCGTCCTTATGTCCTTCTTCATCCAGGAGGACTCATACGGCTATCCGGATGTGGTAGCCTCCCTCAGTGAAGATACAAGGGAGATCATCTTCCGGAACCGTGGTAACGCACCAGCTAAGAAGATTCGGATCACTCTCATCCCAATAGACGAGGAGATAATAGTAGATACTCTCCCGATGGATGGGACATTTAAGCACACCTTCGCCCACATGGTCAGCGAGGTGAAAACAGTGATCTCATTCGAGAATGAGGCAGGGAAAGAGTTTCGGCGCACCTTCCTCCTCTCATCCTTAAGTCCCGAAGATGAGGACCTCCTCAGGCCAGCATTTCCCATATTCAGCTGGAAAGAAGAGAAATGAGGGGTAATTTGGAGTGAGGACCACCTATGCCCGGGACGTATCTCCAGGTCTCGCTGCCCGGTCTGGAGTGATGAAAGAGAGCGTCGCTTTCAGGTGGTCTATCAGTTCGTCCTGACCTGACAGATAGTCATGCATCGCCCGGTAGAGCATGAACATTGCTTCGTCCCCGAATGTGGAGAACACCCTGGCCGGGGTGATAGGGTTCATCTCGGACTCGATAAGAAAACCGTCAGTGCGGTACACCACCAAAAAAAACGTCCCCTTCTCACCAAGGGCGCAGAACTCGTCCACCACGCGCCAGGGTAATGTCCTTTCATCCTGTTCTGATACATCCACCTTTCCAAGGATGATCACCTTCTCCTTGTGATACACCGGGTCATAGATCTCCCCCTTCGTGTCCTGCTTCCCCATTCTGAGCAGGTTAAGGCCTATCTGAACCACCACTCCATGGGAGACCACCCCCATCCTTGCAAGCAGGTGCGCCTTTTCTGTCCTGATCTCTTCTGCAAGCCCACTCACTTCCTGCTGGCCCCCCTCAATCCTCGCAATAAGGGTGTTTAAACCCTCTTCAATAACGTCCATTCCCTCTACCCCCTGCATCACAACCCTGGTTTTTATTCATAAGAGGATCATGGGGGGTCTGGCAGAATAAGAATGAGGGGTGTGATCGAGACTCGTTTTCAAATATTCAGCAGGATCTGGTGTGAATGCCATCAAACCGTAGTAATGGGGAGTAATGTGGGGCTTCATTCCCGTAAAAGGATTTTTCCCATGAAAGTCAGGATAGAATTCAAAACGGGGGCAAAATTCGAGACTTTCATGGGTTAAGCATGAGGCGTAGCCTCATGGAGGTTTCCTGTGAAATAGAACACATTCTCTCCGGTGATGAGGGCAGTGCCCCGGTACCCGACAGGATAGGTCCCTGGGAGCACCACTGCGAGGTAGTTTTGGGTCCGCGCCATCACGGATCCGGGACGGAGGTGCTCAGTGACGAGCACCGGAATCTCCTTACCGACCAAGGGGGCATTGATACAGTGATACACCTCTTCTGCGGTCTTTCCAAGGAGCCGGGACCGGTCTTTCTTCACCCGGTCTGGAGGCTCACCTGTCCGCTCCCCTAAAACTCCGGGCCTCCATGAATACCTCGTGATGTTCACCTTAGAAAACCTCAGCTCACGCAAGGCAGATACGGTCATAGAGAAGTCCTGATCGGTCTCTCCGGGAAAGCCAACAATGATATCAGTCGCAATGGTGACCGCGGGGACAATAGACCTGATTCGTGTAAGAAGTTCCCTGATCTCACCCATGTTATACCCCCGGCCCATCGCATTGAGTACAGAGTCAGAACCGGACTGGATGGGAATATGGAAGAATGAAAAGAACTTTGGATGAGAGAGAGCCCTGATGACCTCATCGATGCGTGGGATGAGTGTCCTGGGGTTCATCATCCCCAGCCTGATAGTAAAGTCCCCGGGGAGCGAGGCGATATCCTCAAGAAGTTCTCCAAGTGACGCTCCATGGTCCATTCCCCATGCACTCACATCCTGCGCGCTCAGCTGCACCTCCATGTGCCCGGCCCCCGAGATGGCGACTACTTCACGCACAACCTCGTCCCTTGGCACACTGACGATCTCCCCTCGCGCCTTTTTCGTGATGCAGTACCTGCAGGACCCGGTGCATCCAGAGGCCAGCTGTACAATGTGTGACCCCCCTGCTCCAACGAGCCCGTGTGCACGGTATGCTGCCTGGATGGTCCAAGGGTGAATCAGAACTGCACTCGGGCAGGCCTCCAGGATCGCTTTGGGCTGAACAACTGCCATGCAACCGGTCACATAGACCCTGACCCCCGTAAGTGCACGGATGGTTCGGATCACACGCCGCTCAGTCGAAGCGACCACGGTGCACGTGTTCACCACCACCGCATCCGCGGCAGAAGGGGAGCTGACAATCACACAGCCCTGCTCTTTCAGGACCGCTGCGATCTTTCCAGTATCCCCATGGTTGTACGTGCAGCCAAATGTGATCAGATGCACCCTTGTACCTGCTATCAGGTCACTTGAAGAGAAGCAGGGGAGATCGGGTTCGATCCTTGGGAGCACACATTCCGGGTCATCAGGGCCCGACTGGTGGTACCCGGTGCACGTGGTCTGCCCTTGCACATATCCCGATCTCGTCTCTGATCTGATGAACCCATGTAAAGAGCGAGAACAAAGGGTCGCAACTGTCTATGTATATTTTAGGAGAGGTAGTGCTCAAGAGAAAACGGCGAATAGCGTTTGTTTTAAGGAAATATCGGATTTCCCAGCATCAAAACCATTAACCGGTGGTACCCCGAAATGAGTACGATGCGCCGGATTGGGCTCCTTGGATGCGGAAATATCGGAAATATCATAGTGACACACCGGTCCGGGCTTCAGATAGAGAGCCTTTATGATATCATCCCCAAACGGGCTCACGAGCTCTCCCTGGTATGCGGCGCCAGGGTACATGAAGATTTTAACACATTTGTTGCCGATACTATCGACCTTGTCGTTGAGGCTGCGTCGGTACAGGCTGTCAGGGAATTTGCAATCCCTGTGCTGCATAAGGGCAAAGACCTCGTGGTGCTGAGCGTAGGTGCACTCTCAGACTCAGCCTTCTATCACGCCGTGGAACAGACTGCGCGGGACCATGCATGCCGCGTCTACATCCCCAGCGGTGCAGTCGCCGGACTGGACAACGCAAAAGTCGGTCGATTCGCCCGCATAGACCGCCTCCTCTTAAAGACCACAAAAAGCCCTAAATCACTTGGGATAGCAGCAGAAGAGCGAAGGCTTGTCTTCAAGGGAAAGGCAAACGAGTGCATCAAAGAATTTCCCAGGAACGTGAATGTCTCTGTAGCCCTCAGCCTCGCAGCTGGGAAGGAGGTGGATGTGGAACTCTGGGCAGACCCTTCTGCAGACAGGATCGTCCACGAGATCCAGATAGAAGGTGAATTTGGTGAGATCTCAATCTGCGTCCGGAACCTGCCAAGCCCTGACAACCCTGCTACGAGCTACCTCGCCGCCCTCTCGATCCTGACACTCCTGCACTCACTTGAGGACCCCATCGTGGTTGGGACATGAACGGGACGCATCCCGGTGCAGGAGGGTACAGGAGGTAGTTGGCCTTGTAGTCTCTACAAGAGGGAGTTGGTCTCACGCCTAAATACCCGGGTTCCTAAAAGTAGGTTCACATGGTGGAAGACGATACATGTGCAGATATAAAAAAATACCTCCCCACCATCATGCCCTCGCAACTGGTCAGGATGCGGCTCACACCCCTCATGGCAAGGGCCAGGATTACAATCGCACGGATTTCAGTATCGGAAGGTGAGGTGCAATGATCTCACGCTATGACATCCTCATGTTCCTTGAAGAAGACGCCCCGTATGGTGACCTCACTACCACCCTGGTGGTCCCCAATCAAGAGTGCGAGGCCAGAATTGTCTCCAGGCAGGAGGGTGTCATCGCAGGGGTCGATCTGGCGGCCTGTATTTTTTCTGAAGTTGGGGCCACGTTCATTCCCGGGAGAGAGAACGGAGAGCGGTTCAGAGCGGGTGAGGTTGTCGCTACAGTACATGGCCCGGCCCATGGGGTCCTCATCGCAGAAAGGACTGCACTCAACCTCCTTGGCCGTATGAGCGGGATCGCGACTGCGACACGGAGACTGGTCGACCTTGTCCATGAGGTAAACCCTTCCTGCAGGGTCGCCGCGACGCGAAAGACCTGCCCAGGACTGCGGGGGTTTGACAAAAGCGCGGTGGTAACTGGGGGTGGGATCGCGCACAGGCACACGCTCAGCGATGGTATCCTCATCAAGGACAATCATCTCGCACTCGTCCCCCTAGAGCGAGCAGTAGCACTGGCCCGGGCAGGTGCCCATCTGATGCGGGTCGAGGTCGAAGTCGAGAGTCCTGACACTGCTGTTGAGGCGGCACGCGCAGGAGCTGAGGCCCTGCTGCTCGATAATATGACCCCCGCGGTCGTTCGTGCGACAGTAACTGCACTTGAGGTCCAGGGACTTCGCTCCAGTCTGATCCTCGAGGTATCCGGGGGGGTGACCGAAGGGACCATCCGTGACTATGCATCGTGTGACATCGACATCATCAGTACCGGGGCCATAACACACTCAGTCCAGGTAATGGACTTCAGTCTCGAGATCATTCCCAAGGGTTAGAGAGGCCCGGTGCTTTAGTAGTGCTCCTCACTCTACCCCACCGACTTTTGAAGAAAGACAGTGCACCAGAGTCCTCTTCAGGAGGGCCATCTTTGTGCAGGGCACGAGAGAGCAAACCATTATGGGTTGTCGAGGCAAAACGATGCTTCCTGGGAGTCTGACATGGTGGATGAGCGTCAGGAGACTGAAGATACGCAGGATACCGACTCAATAGAAAGTGCGGTACCCTTTTCCTGGAGGGTACCGGGGTTCATCAGCCTCCTCAATAGCCGGTACCTCGATGAACGCTGGAAAGCTGCAGAGGCACTCGGGGAGTTGGGGGATCCGCGGGCGGTAGAACCCCTTATTGAGGCGCTCAGTGACCCATTTGTCGAAGTTAGCTGGCTCGCAGCAGTCTCACTAGGAAAGATCGGTGACCCCCGCGGCGTCGAGCCTCTCATCAAAGCCCTCGCATCTGATGAGAAATGGCTCCGTCTCGGTGCTGCAAAAGCCCTTGGGATGCTACGCGACCTTCGGGCAGTAGTCCCTCTAACACTTCTTCTTCATGACCGGAGTGCAACAGTTCGTAAGACCGTTGCATGGGCTCTGGGAAATATCGGAGACAATGGGGCACTCCCTGCCCTCCAAGCGTGCCTCCAGGAGAAGGACCCTGCGGTGCTAAAGGCAATCGAACATGCAATATCGCTCATCAAAGAACCCGACACATGTGTCAGGTAGTCTCATTATAAGGTTCCTGTCAGGACTGGGTTTTATGAGGATCCTCCTCCATATCCACGGTCTCATCAACGAATGTTGAGAGTTGCGTCATAAGGAGGGGATCAAGCCCTTTTTCCACAGCAAGGAAGATACCAGCAGCATCCACAAGCCTCAGTTTTGATGTTATGAAGTGGATGAACTTGGAGATGTTGATCGAGGGGATATAGATCAGCATAGTGCTGATAGAGTCTAGGAGGATACAGACCTGCTCACCCTTGAGGGTGTTCAATGTCTCATTGATGGCAATTCCCATATCAGTCAGGTTTGCAGGGTTGTTGATAAAGCGGCAGTCCGGGGTGTTCTCAAGGGCACTCCCAGTTGCGTACTTCGTGATCGCATCGACAAAAAATGTCTTTGAAAGATTGATACCCTCTTTCCCATAGATCTTTTTCAGAATGACATAGGGCTGATTCGTGGTGACCACGAGCACGCGGTATTCTGTCCCAATTAACGTCTTTATGATATCGATATGATCCTTGCGGATAGTTGCAGCTGATGAGAGTACAAGAAACAACTTGCTATCCCCAATCCTTTCAAGTGAAAATGGCATGGGAACCCTGATCACCTCATCAAAAATTCTCTATATGCATCAGGGATGTCCTGCTGCTCTGCAATAATGGCTTCGTTCAGCTCATGCAGGTTAGCCAAGATCTGGTCCGCATGCCCAATCTGAACAGCGAGGGTCATCTTCATCTCACCCGCCTCAATACTTCCCGTCTCCATGCGACTGATAATCCCTGCGAGGTTCTCTCTCACTAACTCCACAGGACTCTTCAGCCTTACGGTGCATTCTGCTATGTAGGCTACGAGTGCAGAACGCTTCCGCTCCGCCTGCTCCCTTGATGCCATCAGCTCCTGTTCATACTCTCTCTTCTCAGCAGCTAGGGACCCAACGATATAAGTCACCACAATCAACATGACTGCCCGGACAAGGCTCGCGGTAATGCCTTCGTTCAGGTAGATGCTCACCGCAACATGGGATCCCCCAAGACACATGGCAAGCCAGACCGCCCTCCTGCAGAACCAGATCCCTGCCATCACCAGCACTACGTAGAAGAAGTGCGTGTAGACGACATTGACCCCGATCACCAGGTGCACTACCAGTTCAAGGGCAAGACAGACGGCAGTGACAAGTATGAGGAGCGTCACTTTATTTCGATCTTCTTTGAGCCATGCGGAAAAACGTCCCATTTAATCGTTCCGCTTTGCGGACCCTTGGATATTCTTTGGGTGGTAGCGCAATATATACGATCCGAAGTTATGGAGTACTGGATCTGATGACAGGGAAAATTGCAGGAATTCTCGAAATGTGCCTGAAAGCATCACTCTCTCAATCACTGAACAAAAAAATATTGGAGATATGAGGAATATATAAAGATTGTTATAAAAATATTGATGGGTGGATATCCCTATTGCTATCTGACCGTGATATCCGAGGGAGATTCGACCAGGATCTCCTTTCTGTTCTGATAGGTGCTCACCGTCCCCACCACAGTGACGATATCGCCTTTGTGAAGTGTGCGGTCAGAAAAACCGGTATTCGGCATGAATATCACAACACCGCTCACGTTGATGAGGGAGTGAGCCCCGTCACGTGTGGATGAGATATCATGTACTGTCCCATCAAGTGTGACGAGGGTGCCGTCTGCGAGAGTGGGTGAGTAAGTCCTGGCAAAAGGGGTGGGGCCAATATGATTGAGGACGAGAGTGGCACCCACCACCACCACCGTAACGATGCAGAGGAGGACGAGCGCGATCCTCTCCTGGTGGACAAGCATACCAGGATCTCTTGCTCTTAAGGGGGAAAAGGATCGATAGGTTGATATGTTAACGGCGTTAACATATATGTATGGGAGACGTGAACCTTCCACCATCCTCTAAGACAGTTCTCACTGTCCTGGATGCAAAGGGTGCGATGACCCACAAAGAGCTGGTAGAAAAGACCAGACTCGCCCCGAGGACGGTCCGCTATGCCTTGAAACGGCTCAAGGAGCACCACCTCATCATCGAAAAATTCAACTTCCGCGACGCACGGCAGATCATCTACCAGCATAGGCCTGTAGCTATTGTCAGTGCGTAGAGGGATAGTGTGCACGAAAGCCCCTGCAACATCATAACATGTGAATTCATGGCTTCCAGGTACCTCCCTGCCATGAGGGCAGAGATGGTCAATCGGCTCATAAAAACCAGGGGCATAAGCCAAAGCCAAGCAGCAAGAAAACTGGGGATCACACGGGCTGCGGTATGTCAGTACCTCAGCCGGAAGCGGGGGGGGTCTGAACTCGAGATCACCGGGGAGATGAGTGCTTTGATCGAGCGCTGGGCCCTCGCGGTGATAGGGGAGGAGCCCCAGATTACCATCTGTGACGTCTGTCGCTGTGCTATGAAGAAACAGTGATGCAGAATCACCCCCTCCTTTTTATGGCTATCACCACGAGGATGAGAATGACCACGCAGGCTGCACCCCATTTAAGAAGACTGCTCATCCCCTCATTCCCGGGGTATGCAGCGGTATCCCCCCCGCCCGCCCAGTCATCTTCAAATACGGCGGTATAGTAATTCCCCACCCCGGGGTGATCGAGGATCACGCCCGCCTCCCTGTTAAAGTTCGGGGAGTTCTGATTCCAGTTGATGCTACTCACGAGGACACGCTGTCGATCGACGATAACCCCTTTGGTATGCACCTTAAGGAGGTCAGACCGCGCAAGGTCTGCACACCGAGCTTCTAGTGGTAAATTGTCCTCTTCTGCGATGCGGTTGATGAGGTCTACCATCTCATCATTATCAGCCTCCTCCTCTATGTTGAACCAGGACGAATCGAGGAGAACCCTGACCTGAACACCCCTCCGTGATGCGTTGATAGCTGCGGCAAGGTAGGGGTTGAGGTCACCGGTTGATGGATTTGTGATATAGGCCTGTTCGACATCCACCGACTGCGACGATCCTTCAATGAGCGTGGCGATGAGATAGCTCGTATCGGGTGCGAGTACAGGGGTCACCCGGGCACCTGATAAGGTAGCAGGCGGGTACCTGGCACGGTAGGTACTGGTGGGGTTAGCCTCCCCAGAACGGCCTCCGGGTGAAACCGCACTGAGTGGTCCAACACCAGGACCATTGAGGTCTTCAAAGAAGACATCTGTAAAGTAGCGGGAGACTCCGGGGTCTTTTATGATCACGCCCCAGCCCCGGTTCCCGATCATACCCTGATCAGGAAAACCTGATTGTTTGAAGTTCTCGGTTGTGAGGAGGAGTACCTCGCGGTCTATGACGAGATATTTGGCATGAGAATAACGATAGGGGGCATGAGACTCGTTCTGGCTCTCCATCAGGAAAACGGGGACACCGTCAGATTTCAATAGATTCAAGACTTCGACCTCGTCAGGAGGGATCCCCCCCACCGGCCCTCCCTCCACTAGGACCGTGACAGTCACACCCCTCCTCTTTGCCTGGAGGAGCTCTTCGGCAATTTTGGGGTGGGTGAACTCATAGACATCGACGAGAATTTCCCGTTCTGCACGCTTGATCGTTTCAAGGACCAGATCACTGGAAGAATCGGGTGAGACGAACACCTCGATGGTGACATTTTCAAATGTTTCAGGAGAGAACCGGGACTGGCCGATCATGAAGGGCCTTGGGTCCCACTTACCACCTATAAGGACATGGACCTGCCCCTCCCTAGCTTCGACGTCCCCAGGCCACCTGATATGCTGGGCAGTCTCACCCCCCACAGTGAGAATAAGCTCCTCGTTCTGGTTCGCGAGCTGAAACTGCCCAACGACTGATACCTGGGGGACCCCGGGGTCGTGGTCCTCCCATTCATAGTCTGGTTTAGTACCATGCGTCAGGAAAAACGCCTGTGCATCACGCGCCAACGTGACCCTCCCATTTATTCGCGCCCCTGGAGGAAAAGTCAGGACACCCTCCCCATCAGCAATGGTGACAGGGGCAAGGAGACCTTCCCCCCCCAGTACAATGAATTCATCCGGGTCTTTCGGAAGGTATGGGTCAGGACAGAACTCGGTGATGAGGATTGCACAGGTCTGACCAGAGATGAACAGGATACAGACAATAAAAAAGAGGAGAGCCCCGGACCGATGCATCACTCATATGATCCTATGACATCAGGATAAATCTGGTGGGGAGACCCAACGCTCATCTGCATGGGACAAACACTCGTCGTGAAGATCGGGGGGAGTCTGGCCTTACGGGGCGCGCATATCCTCAGTATACTCAGCCGCGAGGGATGTCGAGCCCTTGTCGTCCCTGGGGGCGGTAGTTTTGCTGACCATGTGCGATCATTGAGCCCGTCCACAGATGCAGCCCACTGGATGGCTATTGCTGGAATGGACCAGTTCGGGTGGCTCCTCGCTTCCAATGGATACCCTGTCACGACCAGGGTAGTAAACGTCGATGAGGTCACCATACTCCTCCCCTACTGCACCCTTCTGGAGGCCGACCCCCTCCCCCATACCTGGGAGGTCACCTCAGATACCATCGCTGCCTGGGTTGCCCACCACCTCATGCTTGACCTCCTGATCCTCAAGTCAGTCGATGGCATAATGGGAGAGGACGGGATCATCCCCTATATAGACCACCCTGTTCCAACCGGGGTAGTCGACCCCGCATGCATCCCCTATGTCCTCACCCAGGGGGTTAAGACCCTTATTGAGAGCGGAGTTTATGACGACTGCATTGTGGCAGGGATCAGAGGTCATCGTACCAGAGGTACTGGCATTGGAACCACCATTTAAATGTCCCGGCGGTGAAGTTATAAGACCATGTCAGAGGGAACGTGCACCTCATGCAATGCCCCCCTCGCCGAGCAGGGGGCGACCAGGTTCGGATGTCCCGGCTGCGGGGCAGAGATCAGGCGGTGCTTTCGATGCAGGGAGCAGAGCCTGCCGTATACATGCCCGAAATGTGGATTCGGGGGGCCATAAAGGATGGGCAAGGTCGCACTCATCCTCAGAGTGATGCCAAAGTCTCCTGATATTGACCTCGCCAAGGTGAAGCAGGCGATCCAGGAGCGTGTGAAGGTTGAAGACATCAGGGAAGAGCCGATTGGGTTCGGGCTCAAAGCCTTGAAACTCGCCGTCATCGTCGAGGACGAGGCCGGGGCGGCAGAACGGGTGGAAGTGTCCCTTCAAGACATTATAGGTGTCGAGAGGGTCGAGACGATCGAAGCGACACTCACATAACTTCCGGAACTCTTTCGATCATTGTTCCTGGATACCCATCCCCCCATAAGAAGGGAGATTTTTATTGCGTCCTTGGGTTCGCCCATAGGACTCCAGTACCGTATCGGTGATCTGGCGGAGTTTCTCCACAGATTCCCGAAAATGCGCGAGTTCTTCGTCATCGATGCGGATCGCAACAGGAAATACCCCGTTTTTATTGATCCTTGCCGGCACCCCGATGCAGATACCTCCAATCCCATGGATCTCACTCGTGATATGGGTAGAGACCGTTAGGATCCGGTTTTCATCACCTAGGACGGTGCGAACAAGGCTTGCAATCGCTTCACCAGGCCCAAAGACGGTGGAGCCCTTCTGCTCGATGATCCTGGCCCCGCTTCCCTTTACTGCATTAACAATCGCTGATATCGGAAGCTGATGAAATGCAGTGAGGTTACTGATCTGGACACCCCCTATAGTGGTCGCTGACCAGAGGGGAACCATACTGTCGCCATGCTCACCGATGATCCTTGTGTGGACCTCGCTTACATGGACATTGAAGTGCGTAGCGATGAGGGATTTTAAACGCATAGAGTCGAGGTGCGTCCCAAGGCCAAAGACCTGCTGTGGCATCATCCCTGACCACTTGAGGGCAACCGCAGTCATAATGTCTACTGGGTTAGTTACCACAAGGATCAATGTACCAGGCGCAATCCTGCCAATCGCCTCAGCAATATCGGCAACGATCGTTGCATTCTCACGCGCGAGGTCGAGCCGGTCCTGTCCAGGCCGGCGTGGTGTCCCTGCCGTGCAGACGACGATCTCTGATCCAGCAATGTCAGCGAGGTCGGTGGACCACCGGATCCTTGTCGAGTTCCCACATGCTGCTAGTGAATCGATGAGATCGCTCACCAGGCCTTCAAGTATTTCGCCTCGTCCAGGTCTACCCATGAGGAGGAGATCGCTCACATAGGGAATCTCTGCGATGGTATGAGCCGCAAATGCCCCAACGTTCCCTGTTGCGCCTACGACGGTGACTTTTGCCATAATTTAGGAAAATGGGGACACGTTCTTGGTCGATGCTACGTGACTGCCCTCGCCGGTGTGCCCTTCCTCCACCCCGCAACCCCGTGGGCGCCGTATGTCCACGGTAAGTCTGCTCC
>JAPKXQ010000046.1 GCA_026394765.1 Methanomicrobiales archaeon | reverse complement strand
TTTATGTTAGCGGTAGGGAATATACGGCGAATTTTGACTTTTTTAGGATTATGCTCATTCGGTTCAGTGGGAAAAAGAGGTTGGTTAACCCCTGGCTGCGTTTGGCGAGCGCTGCCACTCAGATGCATAATTATTATGTGTCGTTATACTATTTATAGTTAACTACTAGAAATATTAGTTGATCATTTTTACTTAGGTCTATGAAACAGCCCCATCACCTTCTCATCTTTGGGCCATGAGAACAAATGACAACTTTTAATACGTACTCTGGGGAAGAGGGGGTCATGTCAGGGGACACACTACTCAAGGTAATCTTCTCCGGTATCGCACTCCTTTTTTGTATCACTCCGGTAATGGGCCTTGATCTCGCAATCGCACCCCCAAATCCGGCTTTTTCTCCAGGGGTGACACATACGGTCTCTGTAACGGCAGACGGCCATGGACTCGGGTTCATCCAGGGGCCCCAGAACCTCTCGCACCTTGTGGGGGCGAAGGTTGCAGGGGAGATAAAGGCTTTGCCTGCGAGCTATGATATCAGGCCAGCTGGTAAAGTCTCATCAGTAAAAGATCAGGGGGCGTGTGGGAGTTGCTGGGCATTTGCGACCTATGGGTCTATGGAGTCTGTCCTACTCCCTATTGAGGCCTGGGATTTCTCTGAGAACAATATGAAGAATACCCATGGGTTCGACTATGCTCCATGCGATGGGGGGTTCAGTGCGATGTCTGCTGCGTACCTCGCCCGCTGGAGCGGACCGGTCCTTGAGTCTGACGACCCCTACAATCCCTCGTCAGGGATCTCTCCCATCAACCTCGCGGTGAAGAAGCACCTGCGAGAATGGATAATAGTCCCTCCCAGGACCGGGGCTCTAGACAATGAGCAGGTCAAATCTGCCATCATGACCTATGGGGGTATCTGGTCAGCATTCAATTACTTTGATAGCGCGTTTAATGATGCAACCGATGCGTACTACTACAACGGGAATTTCGGCGGTAACCATGCCATCACCATCATCGGGTGGAACGATACCTACCCGGCCAGCAACTTCAAAAACCCTCCGCCGGGAAACGGCGCATTTATCATCAAGAACAGTTGGGGCTCGAGGTGGGGAGACGGCGGGTACGCTTTCGTCTCCTACTATGACACCTGCCTGGGACGAGCATCCTCTGTGTGGTATTACCCCACATCCAGTGTGAACACCAATACAGTTTTCTTAACTGACCCGACCACCACCTATGACCACATCTACTCGTACGACCCGCTCGGGTGGGTCTCATCTGCGGGCAGTACTTCTGGTTCAGAGACCTTCTGGGGAGGGAATGTCTTCTCTGCCGAGAGGGCCGAACAGCTCAAAGCAGTGAGCTTCTACACCACCCAGGTAAATAGCAGCTACCGGGTCGCGATATACAAGAGCCCAACGAACGGACCGTTAAGTCCCACCGGCCCTATAACAACCCAGGAAGGGTCGTTCCAGTACCCCGGGTACCACACGGTGACTCTTGCGACTCCTGTTGCACTTGGGAACGGAGAGACATTCTCAGTGATTTTGAAGTTTTCTACCCCCAACTACAGGTATCCTCTCCCAATCGAGCAGAAGATGAATGGTTACAGCTCCCGTGCCACTGCTTCAGAGAAGAGTTGGATCAGCGCAGACGGTACCACATGGACGCTCCTTGCAAAGGATAGCGGTGCAGACGTTGCTATCAAGGCTTTCACCGTGAACCAGCAGACAAACCCGGTCCCCTCTCTCTCCTCTCTGGTGCCTTCCACAGCCCTTGCCGGAGGTCCAGCATTCTCCCTCGGTGTCACAGGTGGAAACTTTGTTACTGGAAGTGTGGTCATGTGGGATGGTGCAGATCGCAATACAACATACCGTGCTCCAACCACACTCGACTCTCAGATAACGGCCAAGGACATCGCCCAACCCGGTACCCACACAATTACGGTACTTAACCCCGCACCCGGGGGAGGGACCTCCCCTGCACTCACGTTCCAGGTGACCTCATCACCAACTCCCACCCCAACGCCTACCCCGACAAAAACTCCCACTCCGACTCCAACACCGACTCCCACCCCTACATCTTCACCTACCCCCACCTCTTCACCAACACCAACTCCTACCATTTCACCCACACCTACACCTGGGCAGGTCCGGGCCGATTTCAGTGCAAACCCAACTATGGGTGCACCGCCCCTCCCGGTGACCTTCACTGACAGTTCCACTGGTGGGCCCACATTATGGTACTGGACCTTTGGTGATGGAGGTACCTCTATCGTCCAGTCCCCGGTTCATACCTACACTAAAACAGGGAAATTCTCAGTCACCCTCAGAGTCTCTAATAATAAGGGGAGCTATCGGACAACAAGAACCGGCCTCATCACCGTGACAACAACCCCCACACCTACGCCTACACCTACACCAACTCCGACTCCAACTCCTACCCCCACCAATGCTCCGGTTATCACCATCAACCAGGCACTAAGTGCCATCACACAGTCGGCTAATACCATGCGTGACTATACCCTGCTCATTGTTGCAAATACAGGCAAGGAATCACTCGATTACTCGATCGATGGTGCACCGTCATGGATAAGCATTATAGAGGGAGGTTCAGGAACAGTCGTCTCAGGAATGACTGCCAATGTGGTGATCAGGGTCACTACGAACGGCCTCCAGGTCGGCAGGACGTACTGGACCACCCTCTCGGTCAGGCATAATGACCCTATGCAGGACAGCGTCCCTGTGATAGTTAAGATAAAAGTGACCTGACCCCCCCTCCATCCCTCCATGGTATCCCCAGATAAAAGCACCATTCACTACCCCAGAGAGAGATACACCTATCTTCCGGTTAACAAGAGGTCTCCGAACTGATAGGATAACTACTCATCATCGCACTAGTGATTCACCAGTGCTGCGATAATTGCACTCATCGTATACGGCGCGTAAATTCCTCTTGAAAAGACCCCTTGTACCGCCACCACTGTTCATATCGCTCAGTCCTGCCCTTATATCGGAGGTCCTCATCAGGGAGCGGGCCGGAGAGATCCAGTTCATATTTTATCAGGGAGCAACTTGGTAGAGTGCATGATTTACGCCTTAAATTATGGTGCCAAGTTCTTACTTGAGAAAAAAAGGGAGGTCAATTCATCTCTTCTGGAACTCATTACAAGTCTTCGCAGCGAACTCTCCCGATTCATTGCAGTAGTTTCAGTGTATCCTTGCCGTTATGAGCCGCAGGGAAGAACTCAATTAGGACCTGCTCAAACTATCGCGGGCAGGAGGGGCTGTGATTACCTGGGAATGGGTCTTTCTCTTCACCCTCGCATGGGAGGCCTTGAGTGAGTTAATGCGCCTTCATCATTACCAGGGAGTTGATGTTGCCCTCGACTAAGGAGTCTTTGCGTTCTGCAACTGACCCCCTCCTCACCTCAAGAAGGTTCCACCCCGAATCATTGTTCCATGTTACAGGGATCGGGCTTGCGACCGTTCAATCGAATCCTCAACCGGTATTAAGGGAGGGTTTGGGCCGAAAGTGGAGAGAGTTCCAGAACTACGGTATCTTTCACAATCCCTGCCCACTTATAAGCATAGCACAGCAGAACACTTTGTACCACCTATTTATTTCCATGCGAATCATTTATACAACCATTATAAAAGTTGAGGTAAGGAAGAGGTCCAATGGCAATACCCATAAAAGTCCTGATCGTGGAGGACTCTGTCGATGATGCGATGATTATCTCGTATGAGCTGGAGCGTGGAGGGTTCAAACAAGACCTCCAGCGTGTCGACACCGAGTACCAGATGAAGACAGCCCTAGAAACAGGATGCTTTGACATTATCATCTCTGACTATGTCATCCCCAACTTCGGTGGGATCCCTGCACTCAAGCTCGCACGCAAGATGGGATGCGACCTCCCCTTCATCATGACATCAGGAGTCATCGGAGAGGAGACCGCAGTAGATGTGATGCAGGCCGGTGCACAGGACTTCATCTCCAAGAGCAACTACGCAAGGCTGGTGCCCGCGATAAACCGGGAACTGAAAGAGTACCGGGTGAGAAAAGAACGTGAGAGAGAGCTGATTGCTCAAAAGAATGAGACTGAAAAGCAACGTCAGCTCGCCCTCCAGATGGTTCACCAAAACCCTAAGCCACTCCTCCTCATGAAGAAGAACCTCGACATCAAGCTGGTGAATGAGGCATACATCACGATGAGTGGGTTTTCAGAAGAGTCTCTCCTCAGAATGAACGCAAAGTCATTCAAAGTCATCAGTAAGAGTGGGCATGGTATACGGGAAGCCCTGGAAACTAAGAAAGGGGTGACAGGAGAGATAGAGGTCGATTTCCCAACCGGAGTTCACTTCCTCGAGCAGCATACGATCCCGCTCCTGGATGAGGAAGGAAATGTGGTATCCATCATGGTGGTCTACAGCGACCTCACCGAGAAGAGGGCGATTGATGCTGAACTGAAGCAGACGATGGATGAAATCTCCCGACTCCAGAAGCAGACCGAGACGATGATTAAAGATAATCCCCTTGCTATCGCAGTTATGAAGGCTGACAAGACCCCGCTCACCATAAACGCCGAGTATGAACGACTCTGGCGGGGGAGCCGCGAAGAGCTGCTGCGCAAGAAGATCTCAGACTTTACCATCACCCGGGTTGGTGGCGAAGACTTCTACCACTCATTTGAGACGCGGAGCCGTGCCATCAGTGAGCTTGAAGTCTTGTTTCAAGACGGGACAAAGAAGTACGTCATGCTCTTCCAGATCCCTGTCCTCGATGAATCGGGCCAGATCGAGGTGAACTTCTACATGTACCTCGATATCACTGCACAAACGGAACTTGCCCGGTACCGGGGTACCTACATCAAGGGCCTCCTCGCCAACATGAAGCGGATATCTCAGGGAGACTTCAATCTCAACCTCACACTTGAAAAGGCAAATGAACACACCAAAAATGCCTATGAAGACTTTGTAGGGATCAACCAGAGCCTCACCGAGATGCGTGAGGCCCTCGCCACCCTGATCAAGGACACCCAGGACCTCGCACAGGCAGCCCTCGATGGGCGTTTGAATGTCCGGGCAGATGCGAACCGCCACCAGGGAGACTTTAGAAAGGTAATAGACGGCGTTAACAAGACCCTCGATAGCGTGGTAGTCCCGGTGACCGAGGCACTCATAGTCTCCCAGGAGTATGCCAGGACGAACTTTACCATCAGGTTCAACCCCGAAATCAAGGTTGCTGGTGACTGGATAGCGTTTAAAGAGGCCCTTGATAATATCGCAGGTGGTGTCGCCGGAGCCGTCAGCTTGGTAAACCACCAGGTCCTCGACCTCGCTGCCGCTGCAGAGGAGGCGAATGCGGGTGTGGAAGAGGTCTCGGCGGGTTCTGCCCAGGTCGCAAAGAACTCGGCCAGGGTGAGCAGCAACTCAGAGAAGGGACGGGACGGGATAATCCAGATCCTTAAGGCCATGGATGATCTAAATGCCACCGTAGGGGACGTCTCCACCAAGGCTGAGTCAGTCTCAAAACTCGCACAGGAAGCAAACGTCCTCTCCAAGAATGGAGCAGTCCTTGCAAAGAAGGCTGATGCCGGGATGGGAGAGATCACCAGAAACTCAACAGATGTCGCAACGATCGTAAACGACATAAAGGCCCAGATGGACCAGATCGGAAAGATCGTCAATGTCATCACCGGTCTCGCAAACCAGACCAACCTTTTGGCGCTTAATGCCGCAATCGAAGCAGCGAGGGCCGGGGATGCAGGTAGGGGCTTTGCGGTCGTTGCAACCGAAGTCAAGTCACTTGCGCAGGAGTCACGGTCCTCTGCCCAGAATATCGGAGAGATGATAGCAACGCTCCAGAGTAAGTCCCTAAAAGCTGCAAGTGCAGTAGCAGAGACCGAAAAGACGGTGAAAGAGGGGAGTTCCGCCCTCACTGATACTCTTTCTGCATTTAGTAAGATCGTGGCTGCAATCGAGAGCATCAATAAGAACATGGAAGAGGTGGCCGGGGCGTCACAAGAGCAGGCCGCCTCGGTCGAGGAGATCACCGCGAGCATCAACGAGGTGAACGGTCTTATTGAAAATACCGCAAAGGAAGCATTCAAATCCGCGTCTGCAAGTGAACAGGCTTCTGCGGCAATTGATCAGGTCAGTAGCATCATCGGAAACGTCACATCCATAGTAGACAATCTCA
>JAPKXQ010000045.1 GCA_026394765.1 Methanomicrobiales archaeon | reverse complement strand
AGGGCAAAAAAAGGTATGCCACTCACGGCATTGAAGGTCCCATCAATTGGGTCGAGGAAGATGGTGCCCTTATTCCCTCCGATCTCCCGTCTCCCGAGCTCTTCGGATACGAGCACCTTTGCCAGAAGATTATGCTGCAAGTAGGAGACGACACAGTCCTCGGCAACTTTGTCGATCCGCTTGGTGGGTGTGCCGTCTGCTCCCATCCCCATATACTCACCGCCCGCAGGAGACCCCACAAGTCCCTTTATGGCACCTTTGACCTCACAGGCGATCTCCTCACAGGATGCTATAAAATCCATGAATACTCCCGATTCTATCGGTGTATTTATGTAATGCAATAAAGATAACTATTCACCCGTTCGAGCGAGAGCGTGGTCTTTTCATGAAGGAACAGACCGAAATCGGCAAATTGAAAGAAGGCCGCTACATGGTGATCGAGGACGAGCCCTGCAAGATCATCGGAATATCAACGTCCAAGCCAGGGAAGCACGGGGCGGCAAAGGCCCGCATCGATGCAGTAGGGATCTTTGACGGGGTGAAGCGGTCCATTGTACAGCCAGTCTCTGCAAAGACCTATGTACCGGTGGTCGAACGAAAGTCCGCCCAGGTCCTCTCAATCGCAGGGACTATCGCCCAGGTGATGGACATGAAGGACTATTCCAACTTCGAGATCGCGATCCCCCCCGAAAAGACGGGTAGTGTCACGGTCGGAAATGAGGTCATGTACATCGAGGCCCTTGGAAAGCGGAAGATCGACTGATTGAATGTGAAACTGGATACTTTTCGTACCTTCCAGCTGGGATCGGTGAACCCTCTCTTACAGGAGCATCGTAGGAGAGGGCCCTGCGAAAAGATGCTTTTCTAATACTTTCCCAGGTACTGCTGTGGCACCTTCACTTCAATGGTGTATCCAGTAATCAGGTAGGTACTGACCACGAACTGGTATTCGGTCACTGTTCCAGGGCCCTCGTAAAACTTCTCGACCCAGGGCCGCGGGTCGTTCTCAGGATCTGCCTTCCATAGTTTGGGGTCCAGGCCACCAGGCGGGGTGATACTCCGTATGACATGGGTCGGATCATTGGCATCGACCACGTCGAGGTAGAAGTAGGGAAAAACCTGGGAGCCCTTCACCTCTGATACGCTCTGCGTCCGCGGGGCACCCGGCTCCTCAATCACGGTCTTTTCCTGGGGCTCCACCGTGTAATGGATCTCCCAGTACGGGAACGGAATGCGAACAGGGCTCGAAACACCGCCCTGCTTGGCAGATATCGTGGCATAGGTGAGGAGTTTCTGCTTCTCGTCCACATCATCAGGGAAATGGGTGAAGGTACCCGTAGGGACCGGAGTGGTGGTGGCATTACCAGGCGGCCCGAAACCGACCGACGTTACCTGCCCGCCCCAGGTTGGTACCGGGGTAGTTGTTGGAACTGTCGTTGTGGGCAGGGTAGTTGGAAGTGAGGTCCGGGGCAGCAGGGTTGGCTGAAATGTCGTCGGTGTCGGGGTTGGGGTCGGTAGAAAGGGTATGGGAACGCCTAGGCCCACGGGCTGGCCTGTGGCTATGGGCTTGACTACGAGCCCGACCATCAGGACTATTACGAGCGCCGCAACCACGAAGAGGGCGTCCCGACGTGCCATACCTGAAGGTGGGTGAGGACACTGATAAAAGAGCGCTATGGCACAAGTTCATCTCATCCACATAATATAGCCACGTAACGTGTGAATGAAGGGCATGGTGGCCTGCAGTCCAGTCATTCTTGCCCGTGGCCGATGAAGAGGTCACATGTGGCAGGTTTAATGGGGACGAGATGAAGAGTACTCCGCACTATCACCAGGGATTGACCATGGACGAAACGAGAGAGAAGAGTTCGAAGGACTGTGACACATTATGTGACACCTGCCCGGGCGCGGCGACATGCGACCAGGCTGAAGGAAGAGAGGGGAGAGCAAATCTCCCAAAGAAGGCAGACATAGACGTGAGGTATGTCATCCTGGTCCTGTCAGGCAAGGGCGGCGTAGGAAAATCCACAATAGCGGTGAACCTTGCATACTCACTCGCAACCCGCGGGTCCAGAGTTGGGATCATGGACCTCGACATCCATGGGCCTAATATTCCCAAGATGCTCGGGATCGAGGACCACCGCCTCACCGCGATCGGCAACAAGATCCAACCCGTCCAGGTGACAGGGAACCTTGCCGCTATCTCGATGGCATTCCTCCTCCCTGATGTGAACACCCCTGTTATCTGGCGCGGGCCGATGAAGATGAGTGCGATCGAGCAGTTTCTCTCAGACGTCGAATGGGGCCAGCTCGACTACTTAGTCGTTGACCTCCCGCCAGGGACCGGGGACGAAGCCCTCTCGATTGTGCAGCTGGCCCCCAATGTGCGCGGCGCGGTGGTGGTGACCACACCTCAGGACGTCTCCACCATCGACTCCCGCAAGGCTGTTACTTTTATTGAACAGCTGAAGATCCCGGTGCTTGGGATCATCGAGAACATGAGTGGGATGGTCTGTCCCCACTGCGGAGGAGAGATCGACCTCTTCGGAAAGGGTGGCGGAAAGAAGGTGGCCGAGGAACTTAATGTCCCATTCCTTGGAAGTATCCCGATAGATCCCGAGATGCGCAAGGCTGGGGACGAGGGCCGCCCATTCATCATCAGAAGAAAGGACAATCCTACGTGGCAGGCAGTGGAAGCGGTGATGGATGCACTCGTGAAGGTGGTCGAGGAGTAATGGACCTTGCCTCTGTCCTCACAGGGAAGGGAGAGCCTCTTGAGATCTACCAGATGATCACCCCCTGCCTTGCCGACATCCGTCTCTTCACAGACCAGATCGAGCCGATCTACCGGGCTTCAGCCCTGCTTGACGAAGAGCAGCTGGACCGCTTCAGGTTTGCGCTGGTCCGTCTGCAGATCCATTCCGATATCTACCGGAACGAGGACCTGGAACAGGCTCAAAAGGTCAAGTATACCGCTCAGGTCATCGAGAAGCTGGTATATGGGTCCCTCATGATGGAGCCAGAAAATAACTTTGGTTCTGATTCATAAGCCCCGATCAACTCCACGTGATTGAGAGAGAAAGCAAGACATAACAGAGATCTGGGACAAGGAGATCTCCGGGCTGGTGCCTCGGTGTAAACGATTCACCACCTGCAGGACTGAAATTTAATTACAAAGAGATCATCTGCGGCGGTCTTGAAGAGATCGCTGCAATGGTTGAGAGGCTGGTGAGGATACTTCACTTCCTCATCGAGGCCTCTTTACTCACACACTACCTTCGATGGGGGTGAAAATAAAGGGGTGAGTTCCTTCCCATCCCTTTTTTTAGCGGGCAGTTACTACCTCACCACGCCCCCCCACTCGCTCTGGTTCGTGATTCTGGATCACCCCCGGATCTCGGTCATTGATGGTTATATACAATAGAGGCAGTGAACAGTGAGGGTGGACCACTCAGTAAATGCGGAAAAGGTAGTCCTCTCTGTAGGGAGGTAAGATTGAATGCGTCGGTGGCGGTGAGGGTGAATCAGATTGACAGGATGGGGTCTTATTAAAAATAGTATTTTTATATAACTATTGGGAGATTACCTCTACATCATATCCTCAAGGTTCTTTTTATTATTGATGGCGGTTTGATCGGTCGGGTCAAGGGCGATGGCCTTTTCGTAGGCGGTGAGTGCTTCTTGGTAGCGGTTGAGGTTCTTTAAATATAAGCCTTTGTTGTTCCATGCTCCTGCATAATTTGGGTCCAAAGAGATTGCTTTTTCAGCTGCAATGAGAGCTTCTGAGTAGCGTTGAAGATAATAGAGAGCAATGCCTTTATTTCTCCAATAAACCTCCTCATTCGGATTGAGCGCTATTGCCTTCTCAAATGCATAGAGAGCTCCCTGGTAATCTCCTTTAATATTATTGAGTTCGATTCCCTTTTCGTTCCAATCATATGCTGTCCCACTCCCCGGGACTGCCATCGTCGTAGGAGGAATTGTGGTAACCTTTGTCACCGGTGTCACGGTGGTCGGGGGAATAACCACTCTCTCTGGGGGCCGTGACATTACCCCTGATGCGAATACCGCGGCGATGATGATCACCAAGACAACTATCCCTGCAGCGATATAGACAGGTGGAATCGGCATAGATGCAGGGGGTGCCGGTGGCTCCTGGGATTTAGGGGGCTCTGGGGGCGGGGGTAGTGGCTGGTCAACAATCGGGATTCCGCATATCTCACAGAACTTACTACCCGGAATGATCGGAGCACCACATTCCTCACAGAATTTCGGCATACTGATAACTTAGTTCTGAACTGGAAAAATATTGCGAAGAAAGAGGAAAATTTCCGTATCCAGGAATACTCTCATCGACCATCCATCAACTTTCGCAAGGTCAGGAGTCGCCCCTCCACCACCTCACAGGAACGGGCGAACACAACCCTCCTTTCAGTTGCTGATACCCCCACCAAACGGTAGCATGCCACGGTGATAGGGCTTCCCAACAACTTCTCCAGGCCTGAATTCTTCTGGTGACATATCGTGACCCATGGTATCTGTGTTCACCCATACCATGTTCCACTCCCCATCCCCAACAAAGCATCGATCAGTCCCTGTGGGTCTCGCTGTGCCCCCCATAGCGACAAAAGTGCGGAAAAATTTAAGATGGTTTTGTGATGGTAAAAGATTTATCTACAATCACGAAAATTTTCATTCAAAAAACGGTCTGAATGTTAAACCTTTTAAACCTCATTTCAATTGAATTTCCGTAAATCAAAGTTGGAAAATCATTTTGCTAATTTGATGTCATCTAAATCTGGAGAGGAACCTCATTTTAATATCTAGCGTATTTATTTAATCTGTAGTAACTCAGTCTCTGATAAGCCAGTTGCCTTCACGATCTCATTACTTGAAAACCCCATTGCTTTCAACTGCTTCGCTATCAGGACTCGTCCCTCTTTGAGACCTTCTTCACGCCCCTCTTCACGTCCTTTTGTAAGACCTTCTTCACGTCCTTCTTCACGTCCTTTTGTAAGACCTTCTTCACGTCCTTCTTCATGCCCGTCTTCACGCCCTTCTACATACCCGTCTTTTTTCGCCTTTTTGAGGGAGCCTCGTTGCAACATAATAAAATCTCTCCTTTTATGTTGTGCTTCAAGTTCGGCACA
>JAPKXQ010000013.1 GCA_026394765.1 Methanomicrobiales archaeon | reverse complement strand
TGAAGTATCAGCGGGCATTTATTCTCCTCCTGCTACAAGTCCATAGTTGATATGGTGATATGCCGTGGTTCCGGTAATGGTATAGTCCACGAGGTTCTTTCTTTCGGCTTCGTCGATCTGCTGGAGTAAGGACGCCTTCTCATGAGCAGTTTTGCCCTTGCAGATCCATTGCTTAGTCTCTCCGTGCATCTTCCATGTCCTGGTAGGGACAATTGACGGTGGAATCGAGACGGAATCATTGTTGGGGTCATAGAAAGCAATTACCGCCTTCGTCTCCGCCTCTGCGTTATCAGCCTGGCGTTTCTCCCATAACGCAAGGATTGCCATGATAAGCGCCACCGCCAGTTCAAGGATACTTAATAGTTCGGGATCGGTCATGTATGCCTCCTCGTACCTCTCACGGAAAAGTTAAGGCAAAGAAGAGGGAGAGTTCATCTCCCTCTCCAGTTTTTGTGGATATCGGACGCTGCCCTGGCAAAGATTAACAGTGCCAGAGCAACACCGACTCCAATCCCGATGAGGAACTCCCCTTCGGGCATATGCCTCACCTCCGTGTTTTGTTGTGGTCAGATTACGCCAGGCTGGCCTGAAGATCGGCCCAGGCCTCGATTCTGGTGAGGATCGAGTCATCAGAGTACGAGGTAACCTTCACGTAGGCGGGGGTAAAAGTCACCGTGTAGAGCTCGAGTGTTGCAGCATCCTTACACCGGATAGTCTGAGAGTAGGTCTCAAACTCTGTGTCACGGACAGGCTCTCCACCCATGTGACCCGCAAGCGTGGTGTCTGCAAGTATCCGGGTCATAGCACTCTCGAAATTGGCCTGGACCGGGCGGCGGACGTTGATGGTCCCAACAGATACTGCGAGGGCATCTTCATAGATGATACGACCTGAATAGCTCTCGCTGGTCTTCTGACAACCGTCTACAGTCTCCCCACTGACTTCATAGTCAGCAGTTGCGAACGGATTAGTAGCACCCGTGATCGTAGTGATCAGGGTGTTAGCAGTTGCGAGCGGCAGCGGAGTCGCAAGGACCCGTGTTGCCGACTTCACAATACTTGATTGGATGAAATCTCCCATTGTTGAACTCCAGGCCCCTTTTGGGCCAATTATTCGTGGGAGAGAGAAATAAAAATATTTTCATGAAGTTTTAAAACTGATGGCGCTAAACCTCCAGATTTAAAAATTGAGAGAAATCTATTGGGAATTAAGTGATCGTGGTCTCTTGTTGTAGCATCAGCCCGCTGCGTAGTAAGGGCCTGTCTGCACGGGGCCGATCTGACGGCCCCTATATGGAATCATAAATAATCAGATCGCGATGCCGCCCTTAGTCTCTGGTCCTCGCTTCGCTCCGGTCCTCGAGCACGGGCTTGTTCTCACCGGGGTCCCGTCCCCCAGTACGCACCAGTTGAGACCGGACGCTGAACTTCTGTCGATCGCCCGGCGGGACACTGATGTCCCCACTCCACTCCCTCATGAGTAGGAAAACTCAGGGACCGTGAGGGGAGTAGGCGGGTGCTTCACGGGCGAAAGGCTTGACTCCAGCTGTCGACCTCCCGTGAGTCCGCCACCTATCGCACCGTTCACAGAGTCGCCACAACACCTTCGTCTTACCGATCTCCTCAAGATTCCCCCGGTTCATCATGGCCGGGGTAATTCTTTTTGGGAGTATGTAGTGGTGATCCCGGCGATGGGCCATGTGCGACTGGGGTCGGGAAAAGGCTGGATGCAGACCGAACGGTTGACCCCCCGGACCGATTGCCGGGCCGAGCGGGACTGGGGAGTCAGTTTTCGCGTCGTAAAGAACGTCTCGCCGCCCCCTTCATATCGCCCAGGGTCGGTAGCAGCCGTGCCCGAGATCCGCTTAGTAATGGGGGGCGGGCTCTTTGTATCCTGGTAAGGTGTGCTC
>JAPKXQ010000086.1 GCA_026394765.1 Methanomicrobiales archaeon | reverse complement strand
ATCACCTACGATTTTGGAAAAAAAACCTTCTTCATCTACCTATTTTACCAGAAGAACTCAAAAAAGTCTACGACCGATGCCCAATCTGTAACAAAAGACTCCTCATTAAACGAAACGACAAAAGGATAGTTAAAACACTATTAGGTGAGATGCAATTTAGGGCTCTTCGACATTTTGTATGGGTAAGCACATTGGAGGGGATTTCATCATGGCCATTACATTCTGATGCTTGCTCGGGGATCAACAAAAAAGCGCATTATGGCAGAAGAAGAGAGATTGAAAGGCAAATAAGATATCCCATTTTTCACTTTACCCGCAGAAAATGACGAAGAATCAATTTTTTTTCTAAACGTGAGAGAGATAGAATGATATTAATTTAAAATTTTTATAAATAAATAGAAATAATAAGATGCTGCGGTTCTAATATTACCAACTCAAGTCTAAGAGTGACGGTTTAAAAAGAACCCATCAGGGCTGCGATCTGGTGTTGATATCAGATGCCTTTTCGATTGCACCATCCGTCCGTTACATGGGGTAGATCTCCTTTCGAAAAAGCAAGAAGGACTAAAGACAGTGATGTGGAATCGACAATAAACGGGATGCGAGGAAAGGGATTTGAACCCTTGGACGCCTTCGCGATAAGGTCCTAAGCCTTACGCCTTTGACCAAGCTCGGCAATCCTCGCGCATTCACTAGGGCGGACCTGATGGTTCATCCGCACAGTAAGGTTCACTTCTGTCCTCATCATCCTTCGCGCCAGTACTACTTTCCCCCTCTCCTGCAGACCCCCGTCGTATCTCCCTGATCAAAGTGGGATATCCTCGCGCCACGAGGGCGAGGATGAGAGGGCCGAGGATGAATCCGATAAAACCCATCGTGAGTATGCCCCCGAAGTACCCTACCCACATGATCGCCGGGTGTATAGCGGTCCTCCGCCCCATCAGGATAGGCCTTAAAAGGAGATCTGGGAGTGCGCATACCACGGGGTACCCGATAAATATGAGGAGGAGGAGTCCCCGTGTATCCCCGATCGAGAGGGCCTGGATCCCCAGGACGAGCATTATGACCGAGGGGCCGATGACCGGGTTGAGCTTCATGATCCCCGACGCAGTCGCGAGGAAGAGGACATGTCCGTACCCTAGTACGAGGAAGAAGGGAAGCGCGAGTACGAATGTGATCACCACGATTATCCCTTGGACCACGTAGATCGCGTAGAGCGTGTCGACCCCGGTCTTTTTCAGTTCTTCCCAGGTCGTGGTTGCATGCGGGGGGACCCCTCGGCTTATGCCCTGGATGAGCACCTCTCCTTTATAGAGAAAGAGGAAGAGGAGGGTGAAGAAGAGGACTACTTTAAATCCAATGAAGAGAAGCTGGCCTGCGAGGCTGGTGACATACCGGGAGAAGACGTCGCGGGTACTTTTGAGAAAGAGGACTGCCTGGTCCTGCTCAATCGAGAGTTGCGAGAGTACAGAAGCGGACTGCGCGGACTCGACCCATGTAAAGACGGTCCCGATTAGTTCTTCGATATAGCTTCGGTTATCAAGGAAGACAGAGACTGCAAACGCAAGGAAGAGGATGACGGCAACGAGGACGAGGAGGCAGGTGAGTGCCGCCCCTGCCCCCGGTCTCGACCGCGCTGAAATGATACGGTAGAGCGGGAAGATAACGACTGCGAGGGACGCAGCGAGGACCACGGCGTCTAGGATCTGCCAAATCACTGTGAGTACAGCGATCGCGGCGATCAGCAGAGATATGAGGAGGGGACGGTCGCTCGTGAATGTACCCCGCACCATGGAACCGTATCACCCGTCGCACCGAAAGTATATGAATGGCAGGGCATGAGGTCGTGGAGAGGTGCGCAAATTCTTTGGACCTGACCCTTCTGTGGCCAAGGGTAGTTTCGGGAGGTGACTGATTGTACCGAGTGGCTGCCCTATCTCCAATGCACCTACTATGTGTTTGTAGAGGCAGTGCCGGAAGGGAGATACCAAGGGCAAGTGAAAACGTTTATCGCGATAATTCCCATACCAGTCTCTATTGGATCTGTTCCATGCCGTCTGAGCTCCTGGAGATCCCCCTCGCTGCGGTTGTCTGTTGGGTGAATTTTGTCACTATCGACCTCTTCTTCGGCCTCCCACGTGAGGGGGGAGTATCCGGAGCCACAGCGATTGCCCAAGAAGTGGAAGCCGGGGGTGGCGATCTCAAGGGTGGGACGATGATGGGAAACATCGTGTCCTCGCCCGATGCTTCGGCAGGAACGCTGCTTGCCTCCTGTGGAGTCGCCGTTGCAGGGGTCCCGGGGGGCCTCTTCGCCGCGCTCCTCGTGTACATCGGAAACCGGATCTGCTATGACCCAGGCTATGCCGGGACTACCGGGGCAGTGACTGCCACATTCATCGTGTACGCATTCACCCTCGCCGGGTTCTCGGCAACGAGTTTCATCGTCGGGATGGTGGTTGCGATCCTCACCATCCAGGGGCTCTCCCACCGCCATGCGAGCCGCCTCCTCGGCAGACTCTGGAAGTGGCGGACATGATAGAACTCCTTCTCTGCGCTGGTATCGCTGGCTATGCGGCACTCCGTGTAGTCCTTGAACGGAACACGATGCGGAAGCTCCCCTTCCTCAACGTCGTCTCTTTTGCAGTCGCGGGCGCAATCGTCCTTATTGTGCCCCACCCCCTCGCGGTCCTTGCTGCAGCGGCCTACTTCGTCGGGTCAACGCTTGAATCGAACGCGATCGCGAGCACATGGGCAGGAGGTGGGAAGAAGGATGAATGAACTGGTAATGGCAGTCTTTGGTGCCATGCTCCTCATCGGTGCCATCGGAACGGTCCGGAGCCACGACCCCTTCGACAAGCTCATCTCCCTCGGGGTCCTGGTCGCGGGGGTGATGCCATTTCTCGCAGACCGAGGCTACTTAGATGTCCTTGCGGCAACGGCACTAATTGCTCCCCTCTCTACTATCTTCATCCTCATGGCCATGAGGAGGGAGGGACATGGCCCCTGAGTTTGTGCTTGGTCTCGCGCTCCTTATCATCGGGACCGTGGCATCAGCGTTCCCCGGGCGGCGTGACTATCTAACGAGGCTAATCCACCTCGAGATCCCTGCCTGGGGCCTCCTCCTCGTGATGCTCTCGTATGACGAGGCCCTCGCCCTCTTCACCTTCGGGGGGGTCTCCGCACTCTCGACATTTATCTATGTCCGAGTCATGCAGAAACGGGAGGCAGCATGATCATAAGAAGGATATCAGACGTCCTCTCGAACTACGAAAATATCCTCCCGCTATTTGCAGGGGGCTGTGCAATTGTCTTCCTGATCGGAGTCCTCCTCCTGCCCCTCCCTTACTACGATGACCAGCTCTACCCTAAGACCATCGACCGGAACAGCAGCCTGGACCCTTATGACCGTGGAGGCCCCCCCTTCACCCAGGTGGTTATAAAGTCTCAGTACCCCGAAAACTCCCCTACTGCGGGGTACGTTACTACGTACCTCACACCATTCTCCTGGTTCCTTGCCAATACCACCCACCACCTGGGGACTACCATCGTTGCGCACCCGGGGGGGATCATCGATGAGATCCTTTACAATACGAGGGGGCTGGATACGGTCGTCGAGCCGACGATCCTCTTCATAGCGTTTGCGATCGCCTCGTTCCTCTTCAGGAGGGAGCCATGATCTGGCAGGAGTACTCTGTTGGCCTGTTAGTCGTCCTCGCCTGCGGGATAGTTGCGTTCGTAGCCCTCTTATTAGAGTGGGACGACCTCCACCGCCTCCTCCTGATCGACCTGGTAGAGATCCCCTCCCTTGGGGTGATCGCCCTCCTGGGGACCGACCTAGCCGAAGCCCTCATCCTCCCCGGATTGGTGGTTGGGATCGCCGAGCTCCTTGCCCTCTCCCAGATCTACCTGCACAAGGAGGGGATCGCAGACCGGAAGGTCTCTGGGTTGAACATCGAGGTGATCAGCAAGGCTGATGCCCCGGTGATAATTTCAGTCATCCTGATCGTGTACGGGATTGTGCTTTCTGGCTTCACTGGTGGAGGGATTGCTGGTCTCGGAATCGTCTTCTTCTTCATGGCACGGGGAGCAAAAGAGCACTTCTCGCTCCTGGAGATGGCGAGCGGGGTCTCCTGGGCCCTCTGGATCGCGGCTTTCTTCGTCTTTATGGTCCTCCCCCAGTACTGGTTCCTTGCGCTCATGGGGGCTGCGATCGGGATCCTCCTCAAGGTGACGGTTAAGATGGCACTTGTGGGAATGATGTGGGGGCGGCCTGATGAGTAGCCTGGGGGGTGCTCCCTGGTACATCCTGGAGTTCGGGGACGAGCTGGTATACTTCACCCCCTACACGACCACTCTTCTAATCCTTGCCCTCGTCTTTACGGTCCTCGCCCTGGTGAGCCGGCCTGAACGCCAGGTGGAGGCCCTCTTTGGGACCGACGCCATTTACGCTAAAGATACGACGGTCGACCAGATGCGGTTCCGACGCTTTATGGCGATCGCGTGCGGGTGTGCATCGATGGGTGCTGTGGTCACAGGAGATCTCTTCAACTTCACCCTCTTCGTCGCTCTCGTAGGGATCACCAATGTTGGGATCGTCGCTGCGGTAAAAAACCGCCATGTCCAGAACGCGGCCTTCCAGTACGGCCTCGTCGCTCTCACGGCCACGGTCCCTCTCTTTGCCGGGGCAGGGATAGTGGCGGCCACCACCGGGACCCTCTCTATTGTTGCCCTGGCAAGTGGGACTGTGCCCCAGGCACCGTTCTTTGCGAGAGCCCTCCTCTGTTTAGGCGTAGTTGGGGAGGGGATGGCGCCCTTTTATGCCGCAAAGGCCGAGATGTTTCGGGCACCTGGCGCACCCTATGTGATCATGTGCTCCCTCTCTTCGCTCTTGATCTTTCTTCGCGTGGCAGAAGTCGTGATGGTGATATGATGGCTGGCAAGGTGACAGGCCTGCAGCAGGGGGCCGGGAGGATATTCGTCGTGAGCGCCCTCTTTCTTATTGCGGGGACGTTTCTATGGGCGATCCAGGTCCTTCCGGTCATTTGGTACTGGGCCGAAGTCATCATCCTCTTTCCGCCCTGCTGCCTCTCACTGGGGCTGTGGTGGATGGCACGGGGACGCAGGGGAGACGTTCCCTTCGTGGGGTACTAAGGGGGAAGAGATGATCGAAGCACTGTTCGCTGCAGTCCTCGGGGGGCTCCTACTCCTCGGCCTCCACCGGAAAGTTATCGCACGGGTCCAGCAGCGCCCAGGCCCACCAGTCTGGCAGGAGGTCCTCCACACCCTCAAGTTCTCGTTCAAGAGCACCTGGGTCCCTGAGACGGCGAGTCCCGGCCTCTTTGTGGGCATCGTCCTGGTCGCGATAGGGATCTGGACCGCGGCCCTCGCCGTAGTCCTTGCGGGGGGTAGTATCCTCATCATCTTTGGGGTCTACATGCTCCATAAGATAGTGGAGCATGGGTTCGGCCTCTCGTCAGGCTCCCCGTACGGGAAGTTTGGTGCTGTCAGGTCGGTGATATCTGCCGCATCAGAGATCCCGCTTTTTGTATCGGTGGCTGCGATCGCAGTCTTCACCGGGTCCTTGGCTATCTCCGACATTGTAGCCTACCAGGCTGTGAACGGCCCCCTCCTTATCATCGCCCCCCCTGCCGCGTTCGCGATGTACCTGGTCATCCTCTCCAAGATGCCGTTCTCACCCTTCGCGATAGTGGAAGGGAAGGAGCTGGTGAGCGGGTACAAGACCGAGCACTTCGGCGTGTGGAGGGCAGGCCTGGAGGTGGCAAACGCGATCAAGACCTCAGTTCTTCTGGGTTTGTTCCTCCTTCTCTTCCTCGGCCCGCTCTCTCCGTTTGCGTTTGTAGTCGCTATCGTAATCCTACTCGTAAGCCTCTCGTTCGTCTGCGCGGTAACTCCGATGCTTGCGCCTTTTGACAGCGTCACCATCCAGGCGCTCGTCACAGTGGTGATGCTCGGCTACCTCGTCCTCCTCGGGGTGATACCATGATCCGGGAGGCTATTGCACTGGGCGCAGGCCTCTACGTTGCCCTGATCTTCTACCAGGCACTCGTTTACCCCCCGCTTGGAGGTGAGGCCCTTGTCATCGGGATAGTACTGATAGGAGCTGCAGCATGCTACCTCTCCCCAAAGCATGACCTGGTCCACAGGGTTGAGGCAATCGCACTCTGGGGTGCAGTCCTGCTATTTGCCCTCTATGCAGCCCTCAAGATCGGGGGTGTCCTCTGATGGAACTTCTCTATGAGAAAGACCTTCGTGGCATGAAGTACAATGTCCTCACCTCCATCAGGCACGACCGGGTCGTGAGAGAGATCGCTAGTATCTGTGGTATATCCCCCCAGGTCATCAGAAGGGCCCTGATCGCCAAGCTGGACATGATCCAACTGGAGAACCTGCCTGCCCGGTACGAGGCTTCCCGGAATGCTGCGGGAGGAGCAGACCCCCTGGTGCATGCAGTCTGTGGCGACCTCCTTACGCAGGCAGTCCCTCTCCTGGCGACCACCGATATCGACCAGGTACGTGGCATGGTGCGTGATGCCATCTCATCAGGGACCCCGGAGCCTGATGCTGCAATAGCAGCACGACCTTACCTAGCCCGCCTGATCCAGGAGCGTGGGAACTGATGGGAATACTCCAGAATGTAAAGAACGCAGTCCGGCAGCGGTCTATTCATGTCGCTTACGTGGATGTCGGGTCCTGCAACGGGTGCGACATCGAAATTCTCGCGTGCCTCGCCCCACGTTATGACATCGAGCAGTACGGGATCTATGTCCACAATAACCCACGGGAGGCCGATATACTCCTGGTGATCGGTGCCTACACACCGGGCTGGGCAGACCGGCTCCTCCCCCTCTGGGAGAAGATCCCTGATCCCAAAGTTGCGATCGCAATTGGGAACTGCCCCATATCAGGCTGCCTCTTTGCCCGGCCCGGGACGCTAATCCATCCCCCGGTTGCAGCACACATCCCCATCTCGGCTGAGGTCCCGGGATGCCCCCCGCGGCCGACTGAGATCCTCCAGGCGGTCCTTGCCCTTGCCCCTGAGGTCTTCAGGGACTATGAGGTGCGGGTTTTATGAGACGCATTGTGGACGTATCCATCCCATTAGGGCCCATCCACCCCTGCTTCAAGGAGCCGGCACGGATCAAGTGCGAGACCTCTGGAGAGCGGGTCCTTGCCGTTGAGGTGGAACTGGGCTACATGAAGAAGGGGATCGAGCGGATCATGCGTGGGCGCCCCTGGCAGGAGGTGATGTTCCTTGCAGAGCGGGTCTGTGGTATCTGCTCAGTCATCCATAACATGGTCTTTATCGAGGGAATGGAGGCAATCTCCGGAATATCCCCTGCCCCGAGGGCAGCGCTCCTGCGGGTTGTGGCAAACGAACTCGACCGTATCCAGAGCCACCTCCTGGCCAACTTCTCATACTGCTACACTATCGAGCACGAGACCCTTGCGATGTACCTCCTGGACCTGCGGGAGCAGGTGATGGACCTCCTTGAGCGGCTCACCGGGGCCCGTGTCACCTGTGCCTACATCGTCCCCGGGGGGGTGAGGTTTGACCTGCGAGACGAGGACGCAGCACTCATTCGCGCAGGACTAGCCGAAGTGACTCGGGCATCGGCACGGTACACCCGGATCTTTGAGACCGGCCCCTTAATTGGCCTCCGGAGCCGGGGTGTCGGGATCCTGACCGCGAAGGCGGCGCGTGAGTCACATGCAGTCGGGCCCACGGCTAGGGGGAGCGGGATTTCAGAAGACCTCCGCCTCCGTCACCCGACGTACCAGCAGATCGGGTTTTCACCTGTTGTCCGGAGCGAAGGAGACTGTTTCGCCCGGGTGATGGTGCGGTTCCAGGAGGTCCAGGAGAGTATTGGGATCATCGGCCGCTGCCTCGACGCCCTCGTCCAGGGACCAATTCGAGCCGGAGGGGTCTGCGGAGCGGGTAAGGTGTCGTACTCAGGCGAAGCCCCGCGGGGGGAGCTCTCGTACTTAATCACGACTGACGAGGCAGGGAGGGTCATCGACATAGCCATTCAGACCCCCTCGATCATGAATATCGAGGTATGTGCTCACAGGATGATCCCCGGGGTGACCTCACTGGCCGATGTGACTGCCACTTTCGTGAGCGCGGACCCCTGCATCGCATGTACGGAACGGTGATATGATGGCCTCCTCATTTCTCTGGTACCTCGTCGAGTTCATCAGGCCTTCCTGGGTGAGGAAGTTTTTCACTGTCCGGACTGCACCCCTGCTCACCCCACCCTATTTCCGAGGGTTCCCTGAGCCGACCGGGAAGGCCTGCACCCGTGCACTCCGTTGCATGATGGTGTGCCCGGCACCGGGAGCTATCGATGTGGTCAAGGAGGCAGACGGGTGGCACCCGAGGATCCACAGGGGTCACTGCATCAGGTGCGGGCTATGCGTGGAGGCCTGCCCTAATGGGGTCCTTTCGAGCGGGAGGGTGCTCGAATCTGTCACTGCGTCGGGCACCGCGCTCACGCTCACGTTTCGGATCGATGTCGACACAGTTTCATGCATGGGGTGCGGGAACTGCGCTGTAGCCTGCCCGGTGAACCGGGGCCTTGACCCCCAGATGGCATACGGAGGAAGGGCGAGTCGTGACGACCTCCTCCTATGTGTCGTGGAAGGGAAGTGCAAGGTGGTGCGGGAGGACCGGTGCAACGGGTGCAAGACCTGCGAGGACCACTGCCCTAATGGGGCGATCCGGGTGGACCGCGTCCTCCAGGCTGTCCAGGCGGTATCGTTATGAGAGTCCTTATGAACACCGGGAGGAGCATCAGGCAGGGTTCCTATGTCGAGCGGAAGAACAGCCAGGCCTACTATGACGAGGCATCTGCATGCCGGATGCACCCCGTGGACATGATGGACCTAGGCGTGGAACCGGGTGAACACGTGAGGGCGACCGGGCCTGCAGGAAGTGTCGTCCTCCATGTGCTACCTGCTGATGGGGTGCAGCGTGGAGAGGTCTTTGTCACCCTCGGCCCTTATGCCAACCACCTCGTTGACGCTGAGACCCGAGGCACCGGGATGCCTGACTTCAAATCGACGAGTATCGATCTCGAACCGACTGGTGAGGATATAGCAACAGTCGCCATGCTCATGGAGGCGTGCGGAGGCGTGCAGTACAGAGGGAGGGACTTGGAATGAAAGTCGTTGATGTCGTCTGTCCCTTTTGTGGATGCCTCTGTGACGACCTCGTAGTTGAGGTTTGCGACGAAAAGGTCGTGAAGGTAGAAAACGGATGCACCCTCGCGAGCGAGAAGTTCCTTGGCGACCACCGCCTCCAGTCACCCATCCTGCGGGAAGGTTTCGGATGGAGGGAGATAGGGTATGAAGAAGCCATCTCTGTAGCTGCAGATATCCTCCTCGCAGCAGACCTCCCCCTCCTCTATGGGTGGAGCGGGACGCACGGGGAAGCGCAGAGCGTGGGTGTCCACCTCGCCGAGGTCCTTGGCGGTGTGATCGACAACACGTCTACCGTCTGCCACGGCCCCTCAATCCTCGCGATCCAGGAGGTGGGCCACCCGGGCTGCACCCTTGGCCAGGTGAAGAACAGGGCGGACGTGGTGGTGTACTGGGGGGCCAATGCGATCGAAGCTCACCCCCGGCATATGAGCCGGTACACCACGTTCACCCAGGGGTTCTTTGTCAAAGACGCCCACCTTGCAAGGACGGTCATCGTCGTTGACACTCGGAGGACCGAGACTGCTGAGATTGCGGACGAGTTCGTCCAGGTGGAGGCGGGGTACGACTATGAGATCCTCTCTGCGCTCCGGGCTATCGTCCGGGGGAGAGAGGATGTCATCTCTGGCGCTGTCGGGGGCGTCGCCAAGACCCAGCTCATCCGGGTGGCAGAGATCTGCAAAAGAGCGAAGTTCGGAGCGATCTTCTTTGGCCTCGGCCTGACGATGTCGGCGGGTAAGCATAAGAACATCAGGAACGCGATCGAGCTCGTGGAGGAGCTGAACCGCCACACTAAGTGGACGATCTCACCGATGCGGGGGCATTGGAATGTATACGGTTCGAACGAGGTCTTCACCTGGATCTCGGGCTACCCGTTTGCGGTGGACTTCTCTCGGGGCATAGCCTTTTACAACCCCGGGGAGACCACGAGCGTGGACATCCTCAGGAGGGGGGAGTGCGATGCCTGCCTGGTCGTAGGGAGTGATCCTGGGGCCCACCTCCCTCGGGCCTGCGCAGCCCACCTCGCAAAGATCCCCACTATCCAGCTCGACCCTCATGTCAATGCCACGACCCACCTCGCAACCCTTCAGATCCCGGTCGCAGTATCAGGGATCGATGCTGAAGGGACGGCCTACCGTATGGACGGAGTCCCGATTCGGGTGCAAAAGCTCGTAGAAACGAAGTTCCCTGACGATACTGAGGTCCTATCAGCCATCTACAGAAGGGTCCGCGAGGTGAAAGGGCAATGAGCGGGATCCTTGTGAGGAACGCATTTGTCATCGACCCCATAAAACGGATATCAGGCGAGGTGATGGACATAGCAATCCGGGACGGGTGGGTCGTTGAGGACGCCGGGCCAGACCCGGTCGTTATCGATGCGAGCGGCTGCCTCACCCTCCCGGGGGGTATCGACTCCCACACCCATGTCTGTGGGACCAAGGTGAACTTCGGCCGCTACATGAGCCCTGAAGATATGCGAGCCGGCCGAACGGCCAGGCGCGGGGTGATGCACGTCACCTCGGGCTACAGCGTCCCCACCACATTTGGGAACTCGTACCGGTACAGCGCGATGGGCTACACCACCCTGCTCGAGGGGGCGATGGCACCCCTCGAGGCACGCCACACCCACGAGGAGTTCACCGCGACCCCTCACCAGGACATGCTCGCCAACACCCTCTTTGACGGAAACTGGTCGGTGATGGAGGCGGTGCGTGACCGTGACATAAAGCGGGTGGCAGCTATCGTGGCATGGACGCTATCAGCAGTAAAGGGTTTTGCCATCAAGCTCACCAACCCCGGTGGGACCGAGGCATGGGGGTGGGGCCAGGACGTGCGGGGGATCCATGACCAGGTCCCCCACTTCGGAGTGACTCCCGCTGAGATCATCAGTGCGATGATCGAGGCGAATGAGATCCTCCGCCTCCCCCACTCGGTCCACCTCCACTGCAACAACCTCGGCGTCCCGGGTAACTACCGGACCACGCTCGCAACGATTGACCTTGTCCCTGACTTAAACCCCCTCCGCCAGAGCCTGTATCTAACCCATGCCCAGTTCCATGCCTACGGGGGCTCTACCTGGCGGGACATTGACTCCCGGGCCGAGGCGATCTGCCAGGCAGTGAACGGCAAGCCCATTGTGATGGACATGGGCCAGGTGATGTTTGGGCGGACGACGACTATGACTGCCGATGGCCCGATGGAGTGGAAGCTCTACATGCTCCATCATAACAAGTGGTCCAACCATGACGTCGAGCTCGAGACAGGGTCAGGGATAATCCCGGTGTACTACTCCCGAAAGAGCCTGGTGAACTGCGTAATGTGGGCAATAGGCCTTGAACTCGCCCTCCTCACCAATGACCCCTGGCAGTGCCTCCTCTCCACTGACAACCCCAACGGTGCCCCATTTGTGAAGTACCCCGAGATCATCGCCCTCCTCATGAGCAGACGCTACCGCGAGCAGGAAGGGACGCTCCTCGATCCCAGGACGTCTCATCGGACCGCTATCTTCTCGATCGACCGGGAGCTCTCCTGGGAAGAGATCGCGGTGATGACCCGTGCAGGCCAGGCGAAGGCGCTTGGGATCACCGGATTGGGGAAGGGCCACCTGGGAGTTGGTGCTGCAGCTGACCTCGCCATCTATCCCCTTGATCCGGACGGTATCGACCCGGCGGTCCAGGTCCAGGAGGTGATCGCCGGGTTTTCGCGGACGAAGTACACCATCAAGCGGGGGAGAGTTGTCGCTCGGGATGGAGAGGTGATTGTGGAGGGGGCAAACGCAACCATCTGGTCCAGATCAGATGTCCCCTCCCAGTACGACATGGGCCAGGACCCTGCGTTCACAGAGAAGTTTTCGCAGTACTACACGGTGCGGATGAAGAACTACCCGGTCCAGGAGGCATACCTCCCCAGGGGTGTCTGTATCAGGACGGAGGCGGCGCTGTGAGGGTAACTCTCGTGGCGAGGCCCCGTGCCAAGCCCTCGCTCCCTGTTGAGGCAGAGTCGATAATCCCCCAGAACTTCCTGCGGGGTACAGACCTTACGGTCTATGAGGGGAACAAGGAACGAAGGCTGGAAGAGCTCTTTTTCATCACCGTGGAAGGTCCTGCGGTCTCACCCGACCAGGTGGAGGTGGTTCTCATGGGGGCTACCGGGCGGGTTAAGCGCGTGGGGGAATATATGAACGCCGGGCGCATCGTAATCGAAGGCGATATCGGGATGCACTGCGGGAACTTCATGAGTGGCGGGGAGATTGTTATAAAAAGCAATGCCGATGCATGGCTTGGGCGCGAGATGCGGGGCGGGCGGATCACATGCATGGGGAGCACCAGTCACAACTGCGGTGCCGGGTACCGTGGCGAGAAGCGTGGGATGCGAGGGGGAACCATCGAGATCTTTGGGGGCGCTGGGGACTTTGCCGGCGAGTACCTTGCAGGAGGGGAGGTGAGGATCCACGGGAGTTGTGGGGATATGGCAGGTATCGAGATGCGGGGCGGCCTCCTTGTCATTGGGGGCACAGTGACCCGCCCGTGCGGGAACATGACCGCCGGGACTGCAGTCGTCCTTGGCCATGTAAACAGGATGCTACCGACGTTCCAATATCAGGGCGTAAATGATGAGGTCTGGGATGGGAAGCGCCTCAAGATGGATGTCTGGGAGGGGGACGTCGCGAACCGTGGGAAGGGAAGGCTCCTTGTGGCGGTGGGGAAATGAAGTGTGGAGCAACTCCGGAAGGCCTGCCTTGGACGCTCTCGGTAAAGTCGGTCGTCGTAGCCAGGAGCCTGCGTATCCCTGTATCTACTATGGACTTTGGCCATTAACGCCGATCAGGTTCTCCTGGGAGGGGCTCTAACTGGGGGCTCTCTTCCCGCAACTTGAGGCATGGACCGGTACTCCCTGATCACCGCGAGGAACGCGTCGCCATACTTCGCTGCTCTCTTTTCCCCCATCCCACTCATCCTCGCGATCTCTTCCCGTGTGTCTGGCATTCTCTCGACCATCTCTCTGAGGTGACGGTCATGGGCTACCATGAATGGGGCATAGCCCTGCGTGGCGGCGAGCTGGGACCTCACCTCCCTTAGTCGGTCGAAGAGCTGGTCATGTGCTCCAATTTCGGAGTCTTCACGCAACTGGGAAGCCGGGGCCTCTCTATTTGCCTGCGGGGGTGAACAGACCACACCCTGAGACTGGTCATCTGCGTAGGCAAGCACACCCCTCGCGATGAGGGCCCGGATGGTATCGGTCCATTCGTGCCTTGTCAGGTGTGCCCCGGTGCCATAGCTGGAGAGGCGGGCATGGCCCAGGGCGGCGATTCGAGTGCTCCTGGTGCCCGCGAGGATCTTTCCGATATGGCTTGGGGGAAATGCACCATGGGGCTCAAGTTCCCTGATACAGTTGATTATCAGGGTGTTATCATCCTCCTTCTTCCCTCTGCTCG
>JAPKXQ010000031.1 GCA_026394765.1 Methanomicrobiales archaeon | reverse complement strand
GTAAGAAATTTTCTCATCCCGTCTTCCTGATCGACAAGGTATTCTTTAATCAAGTTGCCTATATCCATAAGCCCTGTTCTCCTGTTTTTCCATTAGAGATCAGGGCGTCCTGAAATTTACAGCAAATTGTTTACACTATCTGGTATCTCTCGTGGCCAAACCCAGACGACATGGTCGGATATGTCACCTTCGAAGTGAACCCGTCGGGTTCTGTCACCGGTTTCATATCAAAAGAGTTCGGCAGGTTTTCATTGGCCTGACCGGATAGGCCGGTGCTTCCCTGCCTGGTGGGATCTTCTCGGGGGGTAATCCCCTCATCGTTTGGATTTCGAGATGGGGTGAGGACGCAGTCCACCGTGGCCTGTGCCTGTCCTGCAGCCCTCACGATCAGTAGTAGATCCGCTCCTTAAGTGGGAGAGACAGTTTTGCAGGTTCGCGGCTCTGTTTTCCTCTGTGTTGGGGCGGCTTATCCCTCTGACAGTTGAGATGAAGGCGGCTCCCATATCTGCCACGATCTCTTCCTGCGAGTGATCGGTATCCCCGAATGTGATCTTCTCCCCCACCACATACCAGGAGACCGCGGTCCTGCCAACCCTCGATGGATGGCTGGTCCAATGTGTGATCTTATGGTAGAGGGTCGCGTAGTACGTGGCGCTGTTGGTAAACTAGCTGATATGCGGCATGGATATAGGATCCCCCTGGGGGATGTATGTCGGACGGCGGTTGGGTGATATGGGGACCTCTTTCTCCTTTGAGTGTCGCGACCAGTACCATACACTCGATTACCTTCTCTTTGGTCTGCTCCCTGGGTTTCTCATGGACGCTTTTCACATTCAGGGGGCAGAGGCGGCAATGAGTACTGAGAGATATACTACCGCAATAATCTTTTATCTCTATCAGAATCGTTCAGGGCATATTTTGCAGGTCGGTGAGACCTTGGTGGAATTACCCTAATTGTACGAGCAAAAGTGGTTATCCGAGAGCCTGTCATACGAATAGAGTAGGATGGAGACCCAGGTTGAGGCAGCACGGTCTGGTCGGATAACAAGTACCTGCCAGACCATTGCGGCCCTGGAAGGGCTTGACCACGAGACCATGAGAAAGAGGGTTGCAGAGGGGAGCGTGGTCTTTATGGTACGGGAGGATGTTGCCCTTGGCATAGGGAAAGGTTTGCGAACGAAAGTCAATGTGAACCTTGGTACCTCAACCCATGCCTGTGATCCCACCGAAGAGATAATGAAAGTAGAGATAGCAGAACGTCATGGTGCCGATACCATCACTGACCTATCCATGGGGGGAGATATTTCAGCCATCCGGAAGATGGTATTTGACCATTCTACCCTTCCTGTATGCACTGTTCCCCTCTATCAGGCTGTCGCAGAGAATGGTCTTGCCGATCTGCGAGAGGATGATATCATCAAAGCGCTACGTACCCAGGTCCTTGAGGGAGTGGGATCTGTTATCCTGCACTGCGTGGACAATAGAACACTGAAGAGTGTATTAAAAAAAGAGAGAATTCTTGGAGTAGTCTCCAGGGGAGGCTCGATCATGGGTGCTTATATGATGCGCAACCGCTGTGAGAACCCTTTCATCGAGCATTTTGAGACTGTCCTCTCCCTCCTGAAAAGTCAAGACGTGGTCCTCTCATTAGGAAATACCGTTCGGAGTGGCTGTATTCATGATGGGTGGGACAGGGCTCAGATTCTGGAGATGAAGGGAAATGCGAACCTTGCCCGGAAGGCGCATGAAGCCGGGGTCCAGGTGATCATAGAAGGGTGCGGAGGGCATATGCGGGCTGACCGAATAGCGTCAACGGTGCGGCGATATAAAAAGACTTCTCCATCTCCTCTCTTCGTAGCAGGCCCCCTCCCCCTCGATATCGCGATGGGGTACGACCATATTGCCGGAGCGGTGGGGGCCAGTATCGCAAGTGGTGCAGGAGCTGATTACCTGTGCTACATCACCCCGGCAGAACACCTTGGACTCCCTAACCCTGAACAGGTGCGAGAGGGACTGATTGCATTCAAGATTGCTGCCCATATCGGGGATAGCATGAAGTATGGAATTTCAGAGAAAGATGCAGCCCTGTCACGAAAGAGGGTTGCATTCGACTTGGCCGGCCAGATACCTCATGCCATCGACACGATAAGGGCAGAAGAACTCTGTCCATCTTCTGGTCCCTGTACCATGTGCGGTAACTTCTGTCCTATCAGGATCATGCGGGGTTATGCAGGGAAAAAACACCTTTAAAAGTCATCGATGAGGGGTTAGGTCTACCAACTCATCGAACGTTCTGGCGCACGATCCTGAGAGAGTCCTGGAGGTGCTCGTTGCATCGCTCGGTCATAGGATTTCCATGGCCGAAATACACAGTTTTTATCTCATGCGCGCAGATCCGCTCCATGGCGGTGAGAAATCCCTTTTCATATGTCTCATCCCCGGAACGCACAATAATGGGGGCATCTCCTGCAAAGAGGACTCCTTCTTCTGCGGCAAGGAGGCAGACCGAGTCATTGCTGTGGCCCGGGGTATATATCACCTCGAGTTTCCCATCTCCTGCCTGGAGCACCTCCCTGTCGCTGAGGTAGTGGTCGACTCCTGCGAGGAAAGGAGAGAATGCACAGACCCGAGGGTTGAACTCCTGCCTTATTGAATTGAGGAGACCTGCGTGATCGAAGTGGGAGTGGGTTAGTATCACCTGCTCAACGCGGCACTTCCCGACTCCTCCTGAGTACAGGAGCAGCGAATTGAGGATCTCTTTGTCCCGTCCAACATCAATTAAGGTGTTGACATTATCGAGGGAGTTCCAGTCTCCCCTGATATAGTAGACATTACAGGTGTAGGTCGTTTCGTGGGTTGAGATGTTTGTGATCCTCATGATGCGACCTTCCTAAAGACCTGGGCGTGGGGGATAACCTGTAAGAACCGCTCTCCGAGTTCTGGGGGCATCTTCTGGGTCTGCTCGGTGATCAAGAACCCGTCCCCCTCTAGGGCATAATAGAACATCATCAGGACACTACGCCGTTCTTCTTCTGAAAAGTGGAGGAGGACGTTTTTACAGACCACCAGGTTGATGTGGTCCCTGACCGGAACGAGGGTGAGGAGGTCGTGCCTTTGGAACTCTACACGCCGCCTGATCTCTTCTGCAATGACATAGTTACCCGGGACCCGTTCGTCCGGGGAGAAGTAACGGGAAAAGATGGCTTCAGGTATTCGTTTTAGGTCCCCGTAGGGGTAGCTACCTTCCTGGATCACCCGCCCGAACTGATCAGAGATGTCGATATCGGTAGCAATTATCCGAACATTGCGAAAGATCATCTGGCCCATGTTCTCACGCAGGATGATTGCAATTGTGTAGGGCTCAGGGCCCATCGCACACCCTGCACTCCAGATGGTGATGAACCGGCGTGTCTTCACCACTGGGAGGACATGCTCTATGATCATCTCGAGGGTCTGGAGGTCACGGAAGAAGTAGGTGAATGCCATTTCGGTCTGTTCTAATCTCCAATAGGTAGTTCAACTGTTCTCTTTCATGCCGCATGTAATTTACTGCTGGTTTATGCCCCAGAACATCTCGGGCCCACCCACTTATCCTCCTTTTTCTCGATATCTTAATATATCCCGTGGGTATCAGACTGATTTGTCAGTATTGTTCTGGGACCTAACCCTATGAGGTGGGTCCAATCTCGCGTCTCTCATGAGATGCAATTCCAAGCTTTAATCTTCTCAATCAGAGGTATGTATTGATAGTGGCAAGCCAGGAACCTGAGGGAAGTGTTATGGAAGAGGATCTTGATGCACTAAAGAGTGATCTCAAGGAGCTGAGACAGTTCAAAGCGATTATGGAAGGTTTTGTCGCATTGAACCCAAGTCCCATTCTGGTGTGGGATTCAAATAGGGTCGTTATCGATCTCAATGAGGCGTTCACCCAGGCTACAGGGTATACCCGGGATGAGGTCATCGGAAAGATCTCCTCCGATTTTGAATATATCGAGGTAAAAGGAGAAGGCATCGCAGAGTGTGTGAAGGACAAGCGCGCGGTCAGGGGAGAGGTAGCTTTCCGTGTCCCAAAAGGTGATGTTGTCTTTTTATGTAGTACCACACCTGTCCTGGACGATAAGAACAAGGTCTCCCGTATCTTCTCGCTTTACACTGACATCACCGAGCAGCGCCGCCAGATGGAGGAGATCTCTTCACGCTACGAAAGAACAGCCCTCGTAATGCAGAAGCTCCCTACACCCATCCTCCTCTGGGACATGGAAAAGAACATTCTGGATACGAATGAGTCATTCATCGGGAAGACTGGTTGGACCCGGGAAAAGACCCTTGCAGCCCACTTAAAAGACTTCGAGTACCTCGACAAAAAGGGCGAGGGGATCGATGAGAGCATCCGGGATAAACGTGCAGTCAAAGGAGAGGCAACGTTCCGCTTCCCAACAGGTGACTTTGTCTGGGAAAGGTACACTATTCCCCTTTTTAATGGAAAGGGCGAAATGGTGAACCTTCTCTCGGTCTATAACGATATTACAGACCTCAGGAGATCGATGGTTGAAGTGGCTGCAATGCAGAAGCAGACCGAGGCAATCGTCCAGGACAATCCCATGCCGATTCTGCTCTGGGACCGCAATCTCCATGTTACCACATTTAACAAGGCATTTCTTAAGCTCACCGGTTTTTCAAGGGAAGAGGCCGGTGGACTTACAATCCGTGATTTCCACTACACTTCACAATCAGGGCAGAGTGTAAAAGACACCTTCTCATCCGGGAATGCGAGTAAAGGTGAGGCAACAATAGAATTTCCTGCAGGAGATCGCGTTCTTGAAAGGTACAACATCCCCCTCCTCGATGTATCGGGTTCTACTGCCAATGTCCTCACTGTTTATAATGATATCACTGCGCAGAAATCAGCGATACAGGATATCCTCACCCTTGCTGCAGAGACCGAGAAAGGAAACCTCAGTATAAGGGCCAAAGAGGGAGACTACTCCGGGGATTTCCGTCTCATAACCTCAGGGATAAATAAGGTCCTCGATGCGGTTATAGGTCCAATGAATGTTGCAGCTGAGTATGTGGACCGGATCGCACACGGTGAGATCCCTCATAAGATCTCGGATGAGTATGAGGGCGACTTCAATGAGATCAAGAACAACTTAAACAATCTCATCGACATCTTAAGCAGCCGCGGTCGTGACGTCAACTTCCTGATAGACTCAGCAATTGCCGGGAAACTCGATGTAAGGGCCGATACCACTAAGTATACTGGTGTCCATAAGGCAGCGATCGACGGGGTGAACCGCCTGCTCGATGCGGTGATAGCACCTCTTAACGTTGCGGCTGAGTATGTGGACCGGATTGCACATGGTGAGATCCCTCAGAAGATCTCGGATGAGTATAAAGGCGACTTCAATGAGATCAAGAACAACTTAAATAACCTTATCGACGCAATAAACCTCCTCGTAGAGGACGCGAACGCACTCACCAAGGCGGCCGTGGAGGGGCGGCTCAACGCACGATCTGATGCGACAAGGCATCTTGGGGACTACAAGAAGATCGTGGAGGGTGTGAATGGGACTCTTGACGCCGTGATAACCCCCATACAGGAGGGTCTGCGGGTGAGTGGGGAGTACGCACAGTGTCGTTTTGCAGCCCGCTTCGACCGGAACATCAGGCTTGCAGGTGACTTTGTCGCTTTCAGGGACAGTCTCAATGCAATTGGGGAGCAGCTCGAAGCCTCTTTCTCAGAGATCACCCGTGTTGCAGATGCCTATGCAAAGGGCGATTTCACTGCAGAGGTGAGCCGTCGTCTTGAAGTGCGGGGTGACCTTGTCGGACTGAAATTAGCCCTCGATACGATCGGCACCAATGTCTCCAAAACGCTCTCGGTAGTGAACCAGCAGATCCGGGCCCTTGCCATTCATGCGCAGCATGCCCATACGGGCGTCGAGGACGTGAGCCATGGTGCTGACCTGATCGCGAAGAACGCTGAGTCTACGAGTAATAACGCGGCAAAGAGCGAGCAGGGCATCAACCAGGTCCTTCGTACTATGGAAGACCTCACCGTCACGGTAGGAGAAGTCTCCTCAAAGGCAGAGTCAGTTGCAAAGCTCACTGTTGTTGCGAATGACCTTGCAAAGCAGGGAATTTCCGCGGCTGAGAAGGCCGACTCAGGGATGACGAGCATCACCAATACCTCTACCCAGGCAGGTGGGATCATCCAGGACATCCGCCGCCAGATGGGTGAGATCTCAAAGATCGTCGGGCTCATAACTGACATAGCCAATCAGACAAACCTCCTTGCCCTCAATGCTGCCATCGAAGCAGCGAGGGCTGGGGAGGCGGGTCGTGGTTTTGCGGTCGTCGCATCTGAGGTGAAGTCGCTCGCACAGGAATCAAGGTCATCAGCTGAAAATATTGCAGGGATGATAGGGGGTCTCCACTCCCGTTCTGAAGAGGCGGCGACTGCGATGTCAAGAGCAGTAACCGCGGTCCAGGACGGAAACAAGGCAGTTGGAGAGACACTTGCCCTCTTTGGCCAGCTCTCCAGGTCTGTAGACCAGATCACGCAGAACATGGACGCGGTCTCTCAGGCCACCGAGCAACAGGCGGCTTCATTTGAGGAGATCACTGCGAGTGTGAACGAGATGAGCGGGCTAGTGAAGGTGACTGCTAAGGATGCTATGAACTCATCGGCGACAAGTGAAGAGGCCCTTGCTGTAGTAAGCCAGATCACCCAGGTGATCGAGAGCATCAACCGTGTGGTAGAGAACGTAGATAAGGAGATGGCCCGGTTTTCGATACGGTCTGATATTCATTGAGGTAGTAGTTATTGTGAGCTGGGTGGTAAGTGCTCTGAATTCATGCTAGTGCGTACCTCCCGGTGAGCCACCCCCTAATTCTTGAAGGGGCGAGGATAGTATCGACCACATCGGCATCTATTGCACTCTGAGGCATACGCCGTATAGGGCAGGTCCTTGGGTCCTGCACTATGGTCCCACCACCAATTGCTCTGATATGGGCGAGCCCTTTTGTTCCGTCCTGTCCCATGCCGGTAAGGACAATACCCGTTAATGAATGAAAAGTCCCTTTTGCAATCGCACACATTGTCACATCGATTGAGGGTCGCACATAGTTCACCTTCTCTCCCTCATCAAGGTGGAAGACCGCGGCCTTATCAATTATAAGGTGCAGACCCGCGGGAGCGATGGATGTAACACCATGCATGAGAGGTCTACCCTCTTCTGCCACTTCAACGGCCATTCCACCGGGATGGTAAATGCTCGCGCGGAGAGACTCTATGAACCGGGCAGGGATATGCTGGACTATAATTATTGCGACATTGAGCGAGGGGAGATCCTTAAAGATCTCGTCGAGGATAAGCGGTCCCCCAGTTGATGCTCCTATTACCACGAGGTTTTCTGCCCGCTGTGCCACTTAAAAATCCTCCCTAGATATAAGTTAGGTACTTCATCACTCGTTCGATCAGTTCGTCAGGATAAAATGGCTTGGTGATGTAATCGAAGACGAACTCCTGTAGCCCATCCATCTTCTCATCCGGAGTGTCCTTTGCGGTGAGCATCACGACCATCACCCTCTCTGTATATCCGCGGGCAACGATCTCCCGAATGGTGTCCCATCCGTCCATATTTGGCATCATGATGTCGAGGAGGATGAGACCTGAAAACCCCTGGCTCCAGGCAGGCCAGGCATGACTTCCCGCTTTCTACAGTGTCCACCCCTATACCTGCGCTTGATAGGATCCGCATGATGGTATAGAGGATGCGCGGGTCATCGTCGACTGCAAGGACCCTGCTTGTCACCCTGCACCCCGTTCGGGCCATACCACCGGGAGGACCACGCGAAAGACCGTGCCCTGTCCTTTTCCAGGGCTCTCTGCGGTCACAGACCCCCCTGCCACCTCTACGATCCGTCGCACGATCGTGAGTCCGAGTCCAAATGACTCCCCTTTTGACCTTGCAGGGTCTCCCATGTAAAACTCATCAAACACCTGCGCGATCTCCTCCTGCGTCATCCCAATACCCGTGTCACTCACCACGATCTCCACCTGATCGCCCATCCTGGTAACGGTAACTCCGATCTCACCTGAGAAAGGCGTATATTTAATAGCGTTGCTGATCAGGTTCTCGATTATGGAGTGGAAGAACTCCTGATCAGCCTTTGTCATCATATTTGTCTCAATACTCTGGGTTACTACCAGGTCTTTCTCCTGTATCTGGTGTAGGTGCAAGCCTATTGTTCTAAGGACTTCATCCCTGATCTCGACATCCTTCAAGATGTACCGGAATGCTCCTGAGTTGAGCTTTGCGAGGGTGAGTAACCTCTCCATCAACTCCTTCAGTTGTCTGGCCGAGCCCAGGATGACTTCCACCAGCTCAACCTGGCGGGGGTCAGAAAGGTCTCGCTTTAAGAGGGGGAGGAGGGCCAGGATGGGAGTGAGCGGTGTTCTCAGGTCATGGCCTAGCTGGATGATGAACCGGTCCTTTTGGGCTAGGAGTCTTTCAATCTCTCGTGTTCTTGCCTTAACTTTGTTGTCCAGCTCTTCATTTGCCAGCACTAGATCTCTCCGATATCTCTCAAGTTCACGCTCGACCTTCTTTCTTTCAGAGATGTCCTGAACTATCCAGATAACCCCGGCATTTAAGTTTCCGGGTTGGAGTGCCCGTCCAGTAGCGTCGCACCAGCATGGCTCACCATCTTTACGTTTGAATTGGAACTCTAGTCTCTTAGTCTCTCCACGTGCTCTGTAGGGGTAGACCTGGCTCCCAAAAGACTCCCACATCTCGTCTGAATAGTAGAGGGCCCTCGAAGACGACCCGAGCAGTTCATTGTTGTCAAATCCGAAAATCTCAAAGGCTGCGGGGTTGATGTCGATGATCTTCCGCTCATGGTCCACTACAAATATCCCTACCGGGCTGTTTGTGAGGAGTGCCTCTCTCCATGCCGCCGCTTGACGAAGCAGCTCTTCAGCCCCCTTCCTTGCTGAGATGTCGATGATTATCCATATTACGCCCTGATCGAGGTCAAGGGGGTTGATGGCCTTCCCAGAGAGGTCAGCCCAGAACACCTCCCCGTCCTTCCTCTGCAGCTGCCACTCCCGCCGGACCGGTTCTCCGCGACGTATTGCAGGATATACCGATTCTCCAAATCTTTTTGCATGGTCAGGTGAAAGGTGAAGGAACGAGACCTCCCTCCCAATCGCCTCTTCGTAGCAGTATCCAAAGATCGCAGCTGTGGTGGGATTGAGGTCCTGAATTCTTCGCTCATTGTCAAGGACTGCTATCCCCACCGGGCTGTTCTCCAGGAGGGCATCTTTCCAGGCACGCGCGTGACCAAGAGCAATCTCGGCATTCTTCTGGACTGTGCGGTCCTCTACGATCACCATGAGGAACTTTTCATTCCTGACCCTGTAGGGCGATAATATGCAGGATATATGCAGAGTCTTTCCACTCATGACCGTCGTCGTGGTATTGAGTGAGACCTGGGTCCATCGTGAGAGTGCCTCCTCTGCAGCCTCAAGTAATCCGCAGTCGGTCCAGGACGAGAGGGTATGAAAATTTTTTCCGAGGATGCTCTCCCGCCTGGACGTAAGGATCCGGCAGATCGCATCGTTTAAGAGCACGCAATCTCCCTCTTCCCGAAAGACCGCGATACCAAGGGGTGTTTCTTCAATCAGGGTCCGGTGGCGCTCCTCGCTTCGCATGAGATCGGTGATGTCCCTGCTGATGCCAAGGACGGCGGGCTCCCCGTTCCAGGTTCCTTTCACCACCCGGGTCTCCACCGCCACCTCCTGGCCGTCGCGGGTAGAAAGTGGGATGGTACAGACACTTCGGCTCCCGAGCTGCATCTCGTGCATCACGCTGCAGACCTCGTCATAGCGGGAGGCTGGGTGGATCTCGTGCACGCCCCTGCCGATGAGGTCCTCCTCGCGGTACCCGAGAGTAGAGAGCAAAGTCATGTTCACCTTCAGGACCCTGCCCTCCTGGTCGAGGACGCTGAGCAAGTCGACAGATGCGTTGAAGAACGCGGAGAAGTTCGCCTCGCTCTGTTTGATCTGCACACGCATACGGTCCTTTACGATCACCGAACCTATCATGTTGGCCAGAACAGTGAGTGCATCAATCTCGATATCTCTCCAAATTCTTGGAGTATGGCAGTCATCGAACCCTACGAATCCCCAGAATCTCCTCTCGATAGTGATGGGGACAACAAGGATCGATAGTATCTCCTGTAGTTCCAGAGCAGCCCGTTCTAAATTTGGAAGATCACGTACCAGGCCACTCACTGCTGACCCAGAAGAGAGGAGTGAGAACCATCGTGGGGCAGCATGCGCGTAGGCGACGTTCTGGAGTGAGGGGTTGTCGATCTGGACCGAGACCTTTCCATTCGTCCATTCAAACCGCTGACTCATCAGCGCTGTCCCATCTGTATGGTCGGTGTGTTTCTCAAAGACATAGACCCTGTCCACTGCCACTGCCATTCCAACTGCCGATAATGCCCGGACAATCGCGGCAGGTAGGTCGTCATTCAGAAGGAGGTAGATCCCTGCATCAGCAATTCCCCTGAGGAGTGCCTCGTGTGGGTGGTGCTGCCCAGCCCCTAGATGAACCCCAGTAATAGCTGCAGGTTGTTCTGTCATTTCCCTGCCCCTCCTCATCCCACGACCAGTGGACCCAATGTCTTTTTGATATGCTGCAAGGCTGCCATGTATGAGCTCAAAGATCCATCACTGGATTTACCGGATAATACCTTTTAGCTGCGATGGGAGAAGGAGTTTAGACATCCGTTGGATATCTCTCTTACTTCACGATGGGGGGCCATATCAGGCCCGGTGCTGTGGTCTTCTCTCCAAAATATTGTATGGCGGTGAGGGAGATCTCCTGGTATCACCTTCCCCTGCTAAATCGGAGATTAGACGCGCTATTCCTGTCAGTGAAGAAAACCTTCTCCCTCCTTTAATAGATCTCTCTATCGCAGGGTTTTGGGGGTCCATGGGGAGAGAGGTGCGGACTGAATGGACTGTTGAATGTGTTGATGTGGTCAATGTGGATAGCGCCTCGTGCGCGCGCTTACCGGCGCCCCGGGCCTGGTGGAGATACTGTTGCACCGGGCTTTAGGTGTCATGAGGACCTACTGACTTCTTCTCTATCTGAAATAGTCGTGATGCTGAACCCACGTTATCATGGGTGACTGAGACGGGTAGGGGGAAAGGCAGCGTTGAATTCTATTCCGATGCATAATTTGAATGGCTTGTTTCAGGAGACTCTCATTGCTTGGAGTATACCCCTGTATCAGGCAGTCCTGTGAGTTGGGGTACCCTATCCCCATACAATTCTTTATACAAAAAACAATTATATTACTATCCCAAGTTGATCCTATGCGAACCAGAGAGATCAGTAATTTTGGACCGCGTGAGGAGGAATTCGTCGAGATCCTCACCCAGATCGGACTTTCGAAGAATGTTTCAAAGGTCTTTGTGTACCTCGCCCTCACAAAAGAGGCGACCTCCCGTGAGATCGAACTCGGTGCTGACCTCAGGCAACCCGAGGTGAGCGTCGCAATGCGGACCCTTGTGGGGAACAAGTGGGTTGAGAACCGTGAGACCAGGAGAGAGGGGAAGGGGAGACCAGTCAGGATCTATCGCCTCACCCGTCCTGCTCCAGAGATCATCGACAAGATCGAGCGGGAGAAACGGGAGGATGTGGAGACACAGATCTCCCTAATCGAGCGTCTGAGACATATCAGTACCACCCCCTGAAGCGTGGGGGCTGCTCCGGGCATCGGGTAAGAGACCCATCAACCCGAATTTTTGGCCCCTGATGCGGGCTCATAATGCTAATTCTATTATATCGCTCTTTTTTGTATTCTGTAGGAGTCTGAGTAACCTGTTGGTGCTTAAGGTAATTCGCATGACGGTTATATGCGCTCAGCATAAGTGAGGCAGATAGGGGGATAATGAAAAGAAGGGTGTCTGGCAGGTGGGAAGCTAAATTCAGTCGGCTATATCGAGGTCCACCTCGATGCCACCGATCGCTTCGAGGACCAGGTTATAGATGAACGCGGCAATAGCGCCAAAGATGAAACCAATTATGGCACCCATAATTATGCCTACGAGTATTGCCCCGATGCCGAGTCCTGCCATCCCTGCCATTCCAATCGCTTTCCCCATCTCAGCAGACCCTGTCAGGAAGATTGAAATTCCTATGATCAGGCCGTAGATAAGGCCGAGGATGGCTCCAAACTTCGCAACTGACAATATCCCAAACTGCTTGATCATCGTTTTTTTCAATACCATCGTGATACCTCTTGTATATAAAGTCATCGATGAACATAAGGTTCATAGAATAACTATGAAACACGAAGTGTTTCATGTCAGAGACTTTGCAGAGGGGACTATATATTCCTGTTCACTTTATGGTGTGCAGTGACATTAGGCCGGTAAGATGCCATGCCATGTGCTCAATGTCTGTCCAAGTTATGAGGGTTTTAATCTCCACTGACCCGGGCATCACTCCACCGGGCCATCTTCTGGGCCCGGGACTGTAAGGACGCATAACACGATTGGGGTGCGAAGATGGAACGATTCCCATGCTGACTGCAGGAACGATACGGGAGGCTGCGCAGCTTATCGCAGGCCATGTCCTAAAGACTCCTCTCGTCTACTCCCCTACCTTCAGTGCCGCGACCGGGGCTGAAGTCTACTTAAATCTCGAGACACTCCAGAAGACGGGGTCATTCAATGTGCGGGGGGCGATGCATACGATCCTCCTCACCCGGCACAAGATCCCACCAACTGGTGTGATCGCAGCTTCGGCCGGGAACCATGCCCAGGGAGTAGCGGTAGCCGCACGACTTGCCGGCGTCCCTGCCATGGTCGTGATGCCCGTCTGGGCTTCCCTCTCCAAGCAGGAGGCTGCGCGGGGTTACGGCGCCGAAGTGGTCCTTTCCACCTAGACGCTTGCACGCAATATCATTGACCCGGAAGTACTGACCGGGTAATCCGTCAGGGAGCAATTCATGGAGATATATAGCATCGTTTGCATTATTGAACACCTCACGGAATACTTCCTCACTCTCTGCAAGCGCTTCCTCCGCCCGTTTGCGATGCCGGATGTTCACCAACATTTGAGCAAAGAATGTCAGAAGATACTGTTCGTTTTCTGAATAGTCATAATGCTTTTGAACTGAATCGAAACCGACAAACCCGAAGCAATCGCTTTCGCTCATCATTGGGATGGCCAGCAGGCTCTTTATTCCCTGTGGTTCAAGCATGTCCCGCAAGTTGCCTGCAGGAAGGGAGAGCACATCCGGTATATAAACCGGTTTACCCTTGCAATTGAGTTCCACCCATTCCGGCATGGTCGCCAGTGGTACTTCCTGCAAATTGTTGATTTGAGGCTCTATGCCTTCAGCGCACCATTCGTAAGTGTTGTTACAGAGTTGCTTGTTGAAGTCATATTCGAAAATATAGACTCGATCCGCCCCAACAAATCCCGCCAAATCACCAAGCGAAACCTGAATCGCCGTTTCTACGGCCCCCAGAGGCAGGTTGATATATGTCGATGAAATCTCCATGAGCAACTGCTGCAACCGAAATTGCCGTTTCAGCGCTTCCTCCGCCCGTTTGCGCTCGGTGATGTCTTCCATCACAGCAACAACGTAATCCACATTACCATCGGGTTTTCTGACACACCCCACGGCAATACTTGCCCAGATTTCCCCCCCATCTTTGCGGATAAAACGCTTATCCATAGTGTAATGTTCAATTTCACCAGAGATAAGACGATTAAATTGTTCCACGTCAGTGGCAAGATCATCAGGGTGCGTTATTTCCGTCCAAGTCATCCGGATGATCTCATCCCGGGTATAACCCAGAATTGAACAGAGACGGTTATTGACCTGAAGCCAGCCTTTCTCAGTAGAGGTGATGGCAATGCCCTGCAATGACATATCAAAATAACTGCGGAAGCGGGCTTCGCTCTCCCGCAGCGCTTCTTCCGCCCGCTTGCGCCCGGTCTGATCCAGGATTACGCCATCCAGCCAAAGCAGATTTCCATCTGGGGCAAAAACACTCTGGCCCCGTTCATGAACCCACCTGATACTGCCATCGGCACGGCATATTCTGTATTCCATTGAAAAGATTGCTTTTTCTGTTACTCCTTTCTGCACGGCGCGATCAACCAGATCGCGATCGTCAGGATGAATGATGCTTGCATAACTGCGAACGGCATTATTGATGAAATCAGACGCAGGATAATCTGAGACCTGGTCAATCTCTTCACTTATGTAAAGCATGGTCCAGTCAGAATCATTTGCGCAACGGTAGACGATGCCGGGTATATTGGAAACAAGACTGCGATACTTCTCCTCACTTTCGTGCAGTGTTTCTTCAGCTTGCCTGCGCCCGGTGATGTCTTTGGATGAGCAGATTGCAGAGACAACAGATCCCGACTCATTCTTGACCGGGACAATAGTTGTCAGGTAATACCGATCGCCATCGGGGTGGGGGGTTCGAACCTCGATTTCGGTGCCTTCCCCGGTGGAAAAGACCTTGCTAAGGGCAGAAAACCGGTTATCTGCCTCGTCTTTTGGAAATACATCCCAGATCTTCTTTCCGATGATCTGGTCAACGGACTTTCCGACTCCTTGGGCAAAAGCGCGGTTAACGTGACGGTAAGTCCCATCAGGGTAGAACGAGAAGATGGGATTCGAAAACTCATCGAGAAGGATACGATGCCGTCCCTCACTTTCCACGAGCGCATCATCCGCCCTTTTCCGGGAAGTCGCCTGTTTGATCTTATGCGAGAGTTCAGCAAACTGTGCGCTGGGATCTCCGCCTTTCTGGAGGTAGAAGTCCGCTCCGCTGTTAATTGCCTGGATTACTACCTCTTCCCTGCCTTTGCCTGTAAACAGGATGAAAGGGACCGAACCAAAACGTTTCCGTACCTCAACAAGGAACTGGATGCCGTCCATTCCGGGCATCATGTAATCGGAGATGATGGCATCGAATTTCTCCTGTTCGAGCAACCGTATCCCTTCAGGTGCGCTCATTGCGGTCGTTACGGTGAAATCTCCGGATTCCTCTAGGAACAGTTTGCCGATGTCAAGGAGATCAGGTTCGTCATCGACGTAGAGGACCCGGAGTGTATCTGCCATCATGCATCGTTCCTATCCATCCGCCACATCCCTTTTGCCACCGTCAACTCGAAACGTGCACCTTTGCCCGGCTCACCGGTCTCGGTGATCGTGATGCCGGTGATATCGAGGATCTCGCGGGCAAGGGCCAAACCAAGCCCTGTGTTCTTCCCAAATCCGCGCTCGAAGATCTTTTCCTTCTCTTTTGTAACGACACCGTCGCCATCATCTTCGCACACTATAAGATGTTCATCGCCGGATTCCTGAATTGAGAGCCGGATGGTCGTGATCTTTCCGCCAGACCGGGCGGCGTTGTCCATCAGGTTGTAAAAGACCTTCCCGATCAGCGGGTCGGCAAACACTTCCGCACCGGCAATGAGATCGTTCTTCACCAAGACCTTTCCGAGCGGGGCCTGTTTTGCCGCAGTGTCCACGAGTGTGCGGCATTCCTGCCAGGCAGGGGCGTGGGCACCGATCTCCTCGTATTCTTCGGTGAACTGGACCATTGCGGAGATGCGCTGTGCAGCGGTTGAAACCTTCTGGAAATACTCATTCTGTGTGGGATCGAGCTGCTTCATTTCGAGGAGGCTGATGTACCCCATCTGCACCGTCAGCTGGTTGTTGATGTCGTGCCGTGTGATACCGGAGAGTAGGGTGAGTTTCTTGTTTGCCTGACGGATCGTCTCTTCCGACACTTTGCGATCGGTAATATCAACGAATAACAGGAGGTAAGCGGGATTATTCTGGTAATTAATAAGGGTGCCTTTAACGATCACTGATCTTCGGTGCTCATCCCGAGTGAGGAGTTCTATCTCATAGGGAGAAACTTCACCCCCTTTCCTGCGCTCAGATATTCTGGAGACCACTTCATCGCGGTACTCCTTTGCGATATACAAGATCAAGGACGTGCCAACCAACTTATCTGCATCATACCCCAGTGCCTTTGCAGAAGCGGGGTTCACGTAGAGTATCTTCTCAT
>JAPKXQ010000065.1 GCA_026394765.1 Methanomicrobiales archaeon | reverse complement strand
CGAGCGCTCGGCGCTCGTGGGGTGTTCTCATGAACGCGGACTTCCCAGATCATCAGCACTTTAGGATCAACCCTTGGAACTAACCTTCCCTGCGCGTGAACCCTCCTGGAGCCCTGGAGACCTGGGATCTGTTCATGATCTATCCATCTGGTGGTGTGAGGTGAAGCAAACAATCAAGTCCGGGGAGAGGGAAAGATGGAAGGGACACACCAGTGCGGTGTTCCTGATTGTGTGGGCTCGTAGATCAGGGGTAGATCGTCACATTTGCAATGTGAAGGCCACGGGTTCAAATCCCGTCGAGTCCATCGTTCCCTTATCTCTTCTGCAGGACCTCTCTACCAGATAGGGGACCAACCTTCACTTGCATACCCTCCTCCCTGCTAATCCTCCGCACGGCGGTTAAAAACCGGTCTATACCACCGACCTGCCCAAGGATCGCCCCAATGTCCTCTTCAGTCACCCGTTGGTACTCGTGGGAGAGGAGGTTGCGGTAGTACACCAATCTACCCAGGTCATCTGCGAGATCGGGACCGATCATCCCGTTGCGTGCGAGGATAGCGAAGATGTCACGGTAGTGGTGGGGTATCCCCAGTTTCAGTTCCATCACCAGCTCCCCCCCAAGGTCGAGGACCCTGTTAATGAGGGAGAAGAGGAGCATTGATGTGGCATAAAACTCCCACTTGTCGGTGCGCCACCGCTCGCCCCTTCCAAGCAGCTCCTCCACATCGCTGAGGTACCTCTCGATATCCCCTGCCATCACCCCCAGTCGTTCTATGTCAACGTGGTATCGCATGCGTCCTCCTCCCCGCGATCGCTTCCTTGCAGTACCTATTGAGGGTTGGCTGGAAATCCAGGTATACCCGCAGTGCTCTGGACCATATGTTAGTGAGGACTGACTCGTCCCTGCAGAATAGGGTGACTCCCTCTCCCATCACCCGGTGCTGGATGGCTGGGGGGAGGTCGTGGAATAGCCGGATATCCAGACTACGTGACGCATAGCTCATGACCCAGTCCCTGGTCTTTCGATCCAGGGAAGGCACCGATACCACGCAGATATCGATGTCAGAGAGGGGAGTTGCCTCTCCCCTTGCCACTGATCCGTAAAGGATGACCGCGATGACTGCAGGGCATGTGGATAGGTTCTCCACAACAGGTGTACTTGTAACTGCACAGGGCACTTCTGATCCCTCCCTGATACCTGACATAGTGTCACTCGATCCAGTCGAGGATCTTCTGGGCCTTCTCCTCACGACGGTGTACGGTTCGGACCTGGCGTACCTGCACCGTTTGTGTGGGCTTCTGGGTTGTCGGATCATCATACGAGGAATAGTCTGGGAGGATCTCATCGTGGCCGCTGCTCGCTTCAGAAAAGAGCGACGCTCCCTGTGTCGATAGTAGGGGTACCGTATCAGGGGCGAGGAATGGGCTTATTCCCGGTGGGCCGAGTGAGAGGGCAGAACGTGAGAGTAGAAAGTCAATAAAGTCCTCGACCTCTTGTTGTTGTGCAGGGGGGAGTCGACCGATCTTCTCTCCGATACGTCCCATCATGGAAAAGGCACCTCGTTCCTCCCAGTGTACGAGACCTCCCAAAGCCAGCGCACGTGACAACTGTGTTCTGCAACCGCAGTGAGGAGGTAGGCCTCTTCGAGGGTACTCCCTCCAGCGAATGTCCCATGCCCCTGTACTATAATGACCCTTCCTGCAGTAAAGCCGCCAACAACATGGCGGGCAAGTTCTTCGGTCCCTGGATCACCTCCCACCACTGGGATCCTGGGTGCAAACATCTCCCCCTCGCTGTCAACCGGGATGATCTCATCCCGCCCTAATGAGAGGGCAACTGCGTGCGGGGGGTGGGCGTGGACGATCGCATCAACCTTGGTCGCTGCGTACACCGCGTGGTGGACGCGGTACTCAGTGGACGCATCTGGGGGGACAGTCCCTCTGATTGGGATAATGACTGGATCACCAGGTTCATCCAAAAACCTCCCGGTCCGTGTGATCGCGAAACTTTCTTCCCCCATCCTCACGCTCATGTTCCCGAAGTTGCCTGTAACGAGCCCTTCACGGATAAGCCTCTGCCCTACCCTTGAAAATTCCATAAACCCACACACCCGTCACACCTCTTTCCTGTGCAGTACTCCTTCCTTAAACTTCACGATGTCGCCACTCACATTTTGGTAGACCTTTAGGTCATAGGAGGATGGCCTCATTCCATGCCCTCTTCACACGGGTCAAATCGCAAAGCGTCCTGATGGCATGCGCCAGAATCCCTCCTATCCCCCCGTACCCTTCTTTGCTGTGGCAGCCCGTGTTTTCATCTCCCCAGCTCTTCTGGTGCCAGGAGTCTGGAATCATCTCTTCGGGCTTTTCAAAGCGGTTACGGTCATCAGATGAACTGGATACCTACGTCCCGCATACGGTTGTAACGTGCAATATTGATGAGGAGGGGTGTGAGGCTCTCGACCATCGGAGATACGGCAAGTGGGCCGGCGTCGAACGCGCGCAGGTGCGAAGTCCCGTCCACAAGGGCCATAACCGTTCGCTTAGATTCCAGGTCGTCACCACAGACTGGGACGGCATATGTCAGGTCCTCACTCAGCGCCCGCCAGCGGTTAGCCGCGATGGTGTTGAAAGCAGCACAGACTTTCACCCCGGGTGGAAGGAGCCGCCGCACAAGGAGGGCTGCACCGCCTTCGGGCGGCGGGGTGAATGCAAAGAACTCACGCTTCTCCATCGGGTTGACAGGAGAGATCACGATCTGCTCTTCCCATCCTGATAGTCCCTTGAGCGTCTGCACCAGGTGGGTGAAAGGGATAGCGAGGATTACGACCTCCGTGGTGTTCACGACTTCCTGGTTTGTAGCCCCCTCACAGTAACAGGTTACCCCGCGGTCCTGAAGGGTATTTATACAGCGCAGGCGGTACTCATTGGCCTTCCCGGACTCCCTGGACCCGATCACCACCTCATGGTGGGGGGCAAGGCGCATCGCCATCCCCTCCCCAATATCCCCAGTCCCCCCGACGATCCCGATCCGCACGCTATCCCACCAGAGGTTTGAGCATCCCTACAAGGGTGTCAGTCCCAGTCACGCCCTCGAGGGAGTGGATGACTTTCCCGTCTTTTTCGATGATCAGGGTAGGAACAACCCGGATCCCATATTTCGACGCGAGATCCATGTGCTGGTCGACATCGACTTTACGGATCTCCACCGAGTCCCCCATCTTTCTCTTGAGGTCCTCAAGGATGGGTCCCTGGCGCTTGCAGGGGCCGCACCACTCTGCGAAAAAGTCCAACAGAACAGGCTTGCTCATTACGGTTTCCACTGCAGATTGTGGAAAGAAAAAGAGATAAAGGTATTCTATCGGTTATTTGGAGAGGATCGCCATGATGATACGGCCGTATGAAGGCCGAGTGACGATTACCCCTATAAGCACCCCAAGGATGGTGATGATTGCAAATCCCCGAAGGGTTGAGAGGTCCATCAGGGCGAGAGGGAGCATGGCGAAGATGACTGCCGCTGCCGATACCATGATGATACCGAGCGCACGGGTGAGCCTCTTTAGGTAGAGGTTCTGGGACGGCACCCTGCCCTCGTGGAGGATCTCGTCGGTGATGATGACGAGCTGGTCGATCCCGGTCCCAAGGACCGCGATCAGTGCTGCGATTGCAGCAAGGTCGAGCTGCTGGATCCACCGCGCCACCCCGAGGAGGATGATTATCTCAGAGATGTTTATCCCCATCATGGGGAGCACAATCGCAGGCTCACGGTAACGGTACCATACCACGAGACCAACGGCCAAAACCGCGAAGATGAACGCGATGATGCTCATCATCAGGTAGTGTTCCCCAAGGGCTGCTGATACACTTCCTGAACCTGCTACCTGGACATCTACGGGTAGCGCCCCGGCTCTCAAGTGGATCTCGAGGTTCTGTGCCTGGGTGAGTGCTGCTGCACCGCTCCCGGTCGATGCGAGGAGTTCTCTGGTAGGCTCTATCTGGAGCTTTCCGGCAAGATCGTCTGAGAGGGGCGCGCTGTAGACCAGCTTGGTATCAAGGAGCATCTGGAGCTCGTGATTTGCAGGGTCTGTGGTCGCACCGTACTGTATGGCAGCGTTCCGGAAGGCATCTGCCCCTTCAGGACTGAGCGTGAACGAGACGCCCCAGTTGCCGCTTCCCGGGGGCTCCTGGGTGGGACGGCCCACACTCGTGATGGTATCGCCATAAAGGACGTGCGCAGTCTCATTCTCACTCGTCTGAACCCGTATCTCGAAGCGTCCCTGAGTACCTACTATGCTCTGGGCCTGGCTCATGCTCACACCGGCGAGCTCGACCCTGATGTAGCGGGAGATCCCATTCATCCCGGTGAGGGTGTTCACCCGTGCGTCCTTAGTACCGAGGCTGTTGACCTTGTTCTCGAGGATCCGCTTCACATCGTCGGCAGTCTCCTTTGAGACCCCCTGCTCATACGTGGTCAGGGTACCGCCAGCTGCCTGGAAGACCTGTTCGAGTTCGGCTCGTGGGACGAGTTTCCTCACCTCGATCTTGTCCTCGCCAAGGAGCACTACATCAGTTTCGAGCTGTTTTTTAAGGTCATTTATGAACTCATCGACAGGGCGGTTGGTCTCAAATCCCACCACTGCCGCGCGGAACTCGAGCTGGAGCCACGCGCCTTTCTGGAGGTCGAGGCCAAACTGGAGGTTGGTGGCAAACTTTCCGTTCTGGTCGATATGCGGACCGATTGAGATGACTGATAGGACCAGGAGTATTATTAGGAGGGCTACACGGTAGTCGGAGATCAGTGCTATGAGGTCCTCACGCTTCATCGTCCACCCCGCTTCAGGATGTACCACTTTATAAGACCGGCATTGGTGAGCCAGGTGTTCATTATGTCGACAAAGAGGCCGATTATGAGGACGAGGGCGATCTCATAGACCATCTGGATGTTGCCAAAGTAGGCGACTATTGCCATCGCTGCGACTGCCGCGATAGTCGTCGTCGTCATAATGATCCCGGTCTGAAACGCACCTGCGAGCTTCTCATCGAGCTTACCCTGCCTTTTGAGGGTCCGCATTGTGAGGAGGATATCGCTGTCCACAGAGTACCCAATCAGCATCAGGAGTGCAGCAGTTGTCCCAAGGTTGAGAGGGATCCCGAAGAGGTTCATGCACGCGGCCGTTATCACGATGTCGGAGAGCGCGCAGGTCACTACCGCGACCGAAGGCACAAAGGTCCGAAACGCGACAAAGACCACGATTGCCATCCCGATAAATGAGAAGACCAGGGCGATGCTTGCCTGCTGCTGGAGGGTCTTTCCGAATGACTCCCCGATCTGGTCGATCTTAGCATCAGGGTAGCGGGCGAGGACCTTGTCCGAGAGGGCCTTTAAGTCTGTATCACTCATCGCAGAGAACGTCAGGTAGAGGCCGTTGTTGGGCCCCTCCTTAGGGTCTCCCACGAGGGGAAATCCCGCGAAATACGTCCTGATCTCTTCAGGGGTGTCTGTGGTAAAGACCGTGACTGCGGTCCCCCCTGAGAAGTCAATCCCCGGTCGCACTGGCATCCCCGTGGCCATCATCATCATCCCAAGGGATACTAGGGCCAGGATGAAGATGACCGCCGGTATGATGGCCATCTGGAGTGGGGTATATCGGTTCACATCGTACCTGAAAATTCCCATGTCCCTATAATTTTGTCCTTGAAAGGTTAAATGGTGCTTACTATGGGTACTAGGATGGGAAGTCACGGGACTTCGTGAATAAAAGAGAAGACATATCCGATCCCCCTGCAAGTACCCCGATATGCGGACACCCGGCGAGATTGCCGCAGTGATCGAGAGTCGCCTCAGACGCTACCTCGCTCGTGACCGAACCGGGATCCGGCGTGAGATGCTCCTGCTCTTTGCGCGGATGAGGTCGCTTACCATTGCTGAGGCGTTTGAAGTGCTCAGGTTGAGGTTCTCGATTAGCTATCACTCGGTCGCGGCGATGATAGGACTTATCGCTTCACGTATTGGGATCCTTCATATCAATAAGGGAATAGAAGGGGAAGCGAATCGCTATGAGATAAAGTCCCAGTACGTTGACCTCCTTACACGGACCCTCGGTCCAATCTGAAACATTCACCACAACCCTTTTGCAGGATCCCCTCGTACGAAGAGGGTATCATGGAGACCAGCCAGTCCCAGGCCACTGCGGTGACTGAGATTATAGTTGCCCACGAGGTATTGGAGTTTGTCAGGAGAAGGCGGTGTGACTTCAGGATATCTACCTCCTGTGGTGGACCAATGCTTCTCCCAGTCTCATACAAACCACCAAAGCCCTCTGACGTCCCTGTTCAGGCCGGGGAGTTCACCATCTATGTCTCGGCCCACCAGTACCCCTATATCAGGTCAATCGGAATAGACCTCGTCCCCTTCTTCCTCGACAACCGGGGCCGCTGATCCTTGCCATGCCGTATGAGGAGCTCCCGCACACTGCTGATATCAGGGTAAGGGTCATCGGAGCCACCCACAGAGAGATCTTTCGTGAGGCGGCCCAAGCCCTTATGGCGGTGATGTACGGTCTCCAGAGCAGTCAACAGACCATCTCCCCTGTCAGACATGAGGTTCACCTCACCGAGGAGGACACCGGGCTCCTCCTCCACTCCTTCCTGTCAGAGGTAATCTTTCTATCAGAGACCAGCGGGACCGTTTTTACGGCATTTGAGGTTAATGTCTTGGAAGATCAGCTAGACGCAGTCCTTTTGGGAGTCCCGTTTGATCCCGATGTCCATGGGATGGGCCATGAGGTGAAGGGGGTCTCCCTGTCAGGAATGCGAATCCTTAACAAGGAAGGTCAGAATGTATTGGAGATACTCTTCGATATCTGAAATGGTCGGGGGTGGGTTGTGATGCAGGAAGGGCTCGTGCGACTCGGTTCACTCGTGTGGGAGGTGCCGATAGGGTTTGTGCCAGGGATGCGGGTCCCTGGGCGTATCTATCTGTCAGAGGCACTTATGTCGAGCCTGGAGGACGGTGCTGTCCGGCAGCTCGCAAATGTCGCGACGATGCCGGGTATTGTGAGCCACGCCCTCGCGATGCCTGATATCCACTGGGGCTATGGGTTCCCGATAGGGGGGGTCGCCGCCTTCTCGATGGAAGACGGGGTGATATCCCCAGGAGGTGTAGGGTTTGACATCAACTGCGGTGTCCGTCTCATGGGGACCCCACTTGTGAGAAAGGACCTGGGTGATGTGAGAGGACTCCTTGAGGAGCTCTACCGGGCAGTCCCAACCGGGGTGGGGGCAAAGAGCAGCCTCCGCCTCTCTGGGCAGGCACTCGATGCGATGATGGTTCAGGGTTCTTCCTGGGCAGAACAGGAGGGTTACGGACTTCCAGCTGACATCCGGCGGTGTGAGGATGCGGGGGCAATGGCCGGTGCCGACCCTGCCGCAGTATCACAGAAGGCCAAACAACGGGGAATGCCCCAGGCCGGAACCCTGGGGGCCGGGAACCACTTCCTTGAGGTCCAGGAGGTGAAGGAGGTGTACGACCCGGCCGCTGCGGCAGCCTTTGGCGTGCGCGAAGGCCAGGTCTGCGTGATGGTCCACTGTGGCTCCAGGGGCCTAGGGCACCAGGTCTGTACCGACCATCTGCTCACCCTCGAACGTGCGGTAAAGAAGTACCAGATCGCACTCTCAGATCGTCAGCTCGCCTGCGCTCCCCTCTCTTCCCCTGAAGGGAAGGCCTACTATGGCGCGATGGCAGCAGCTGCGAACTATGCGTGGGCAAACCGGCAGCTGATCATGCACAACACGAGGGACGTATTAAGGCGCCTCTACCATATCCCCCATGAGGAGATGCCCCTCATCTATGACGTAGCCCACAATGTGGCAAAGATGGAGGAGCATGAGGTTGAGGGGCACAGGGTCCGGCTTTGCGTCCATCGGAAGGGAGCGACCAGGGCGTTTGGACCCGGGAGGGAGGAGGTGGCCGCAGAGTTCAGAGAGACCGGCCAGCCGGTCATCATCCCGGGGAGCATGGGAACATCTTCGTTCCTCCTGAAAGGGACGGCACATGCGATGGCTGCAACCTTTGGGAGCACCTGCCATGGGGCCGGGCGTCTCCTCTCGCGGACCGCTGCCAAGAAGGAGATATCAGGGCGGGAGGTGACCGAGAGCCTTGCGCGGAATGGGATAGTAGTGAAAGCGCCTCACCCGGGGGCTATCGCTGAAGAGGCACCCGCCGCGTACAAGTCGAGTGCAGAGGTTGTGCGGGTGGTCCACGAATCAGGGATCTCTCTTCTGGTGGCGAGGCTCGAGCCGATCGGAGTGATCAAGGGGTGAAGGTCAAAGTTGGCCTCGTATGGGACGAGCCCACCCTCTTTGGCCGCTATCTTGAGGACTGCGGACTTTCCTGCGAATCTGTCACCCCCCACATGCTCGCTGCTCCCTTCTGGCGCGCGAGTCTCTCCCTCCTGATAGTCCCTACTGGATTTGGGTCGGCCCGCTTCTCCCGTCTCCTTCCCGCACTCAGGGCATCTGCGGCACGTATCCGGCGTTTTTTGACTGCAGGGGGGTGTCTCCTTGTCTTTGGGGCAGCTGACCCCAAGTCTGATCTGTATGACTGGCTCCCGTTCTCGCTTGAGTACTACCACCAGTATGGGGAGTGCGCCCTCACCATTGACCTATCCCACCCCTGTGCAGGTCTGGTTACAGGGTTCGACCCTGCCTGCATCCCCTGTGATGGCTACTTCACGCGGTACGAGGGGGAAGTTGTAGCCTCGAATGGAGAGCACGCAGTCATCGTGGCCTGCCAGTGCGGGGAAGGGACGGTGGTGGCGACCACGGTCCACGAGTATCCTTCCCGGGCCTTCCTCGCGACATTCCCCTCTCTTCCACGGGAAGTCTTATTGTAAGAGAATGCGAGGGTGATAGGAAGGAGATCTCTCATGTATCGCAATACCCTCTCACCCACCTCAACTGTGACTGACCTTCAGCCGGTTGTCATGACGGTCCATGAGATCTTAAACCGCCTCCCGGTGACTGCACGGGCACGGGACGTACCTGGTATGCGGTTCGAGGAGGGAAGGACCCCTGCTCACTTCCGGGTGAACAGACCACATCGAATCGGTGAGGGGTAACCGTGGAGTCTGCAGCGTTTCGGGTACTGGAGATCCTCGAAGGCACTGAAGGCCCTGTGCCTGGGGAGGTGATCAGTCAGCGCCTTGGTATATCGAGGTCTGCAATTTGGAAGCACGTTAAGCTACTCCAAGAGATGGGGTATGAGATCGCCGCAACCAAAGGGGTAGGGTATGCACTCACCCGGGCTAGTGACCGCCTTCTCCCGTACGAGGTCCATAAAAGGCTCCGTACGACCTGTGTGGGACGTCGCATGCGGTACCTGCTGAGCACCCCATCGACCATCTGTGTGGGCAAGGACCTGGTCACCCACCATGACCCTGCCGAACTCCATGGCCTGGTGATCATCGCCGAGGAGCAGACCGGGGGAGTCGGGCGACTGGGGCGGTCCTGGACCTCTCCGGCAGGGGGGATCTGGGTGACCGTAGTCCTCGCTCCCAAGGTCCCGGTGGGGCGGGCGTTTATGGTGACGATGGCCGCTTCGATCGCGGTGGCCCGTGCGATCCGGAAGGAGTACGACCTCGGGGCCCTGATCAAGTGGCCAAATGATATTTATGTAGGGGACCGCAAGATCGCGGGTCTTCTTCTTGAACTGGTATCAGAGGGTGATACCATCCGTGCCTGCCTCCTCGGGATCGGGATCGATGCCAACATAAGTCCGGACAGCCTCGCTCCAGACCTGCGGGAGACCGTTACATCCCTCTCTGCCGAGCTGGGTCACCCTGTCGACCGGGCCGCCCTCCTTGCCCGGGTGCTCAAAGAGTTCGAGAGCCGCTACCTCCTAATAGAGGGGGGAGAGTATGACACGATCGCGCGGGAGTGGCGGAGTCTCTCGGCGACCCTTGAGCACCGTGTCAGGATCACTACTATGCGGGCGACGTTTGAGGGGGACGCTATTGACATCGACGAATACGGAGCGCTCCTTGTCCGCCGGGACAGCGGGAAGGTGGAGCGGGTCATTGCCGGGGACTGCATCCATACCTGAGCGGTCCCTCACTCCATCATGTACGGCGACCGGGTCCTCGCCGGGCAGGTCACCCATACTGCCCTCTTCATCAGTCTGATCGCAGCGGGCGCCTGGGTCTCGGTACCGGCACCCCCGGTCCCTTTCACCCTGCAGACTCTATTTGTCCTTCTTGCCGGTGCCGTGATGGGGCGTGCGGCAGTTGTCCCTGTCGCCCTCTACCTCTTACTCGGCGCCCTTAACCTCCCTGTCTTTCACAACGGGGCTGCAGGGGTAGGGGTCTTTCTCGGACCGACCGGCGGGTACCTCCTGGGGTTCCTCCCTGCAGCGGCACTCGTGGGGATCGCCTATGAAGGAGACTCACCTCTGCGGCATGCAGCAGGACTGACCACCGCCACTTTTGCTATCCTCCTTTCTGGAGTGGCATGGCTCCTGGTCTCTACCGGGATGCCACTCTCTGTCGCACTTCTCGTGGGACTGGTCCCCTTCCTCCCAGGTGACCTCATCAAGGCAGCAGCGGTAGCAGTGATCGCAAAGCGTCTGAAATCCAGGGTGGGCAGCGTTCGATGATTGAGGTCACCGGTCTTGTGACCGGGACAGTCCGGGTCCCGTACCTCGCAATTCCAATTGGGATCACGGTGGTGATGGGCCCCAATGGGGGGGGAAAAACGACGCTGCTCGCCACACTCGCGGGGGTCAGAGAACCTGCAGAAGGGACGGTACAGATCGATGGGACTCATCCCCGCCAGTGCGAGGTGGGGTGGGTTGGAGAGGTCCCAGAACGGCAGATGATCTTTTCCCGTGTTTTTGACGAGATCGCCGCCCCGCTCAGGTTCCGGTGCCGCCCCTGCCCGGAGGTGCAGGACCGGGTCAGGGGAGTGGCGGGCAGCATGGGGATCGCAGGCCTCCTTGAGCGGGACGTGAGGGAACTTTCTGGTGGGGAGCGTATCCTTGTTGCACTCGCTACCGCCCTTGTTGCTATGCCAGTTGCTCTCATCCTTGACGAGGCCGACACGCACCTCGACTGGCAGACGGCACGTGAGGTCATGGTGCATGCGGAGCGAAGCGGGGCTCGGTACCTCCTGGTCTCGACCCATGACAGTGCTTTCGCATGGTCAGCAGACTCCCTTATCATCATCAGGGACGGGAAGGTCTGGGGAAGCGGGCCACCCCATACCGTTTTTGAGGCTCTTGGACAGGACTGCCTAGTCCCACTTCCCTGGGAGCACTGATGAGGCTCTCATGTGAGGGTGTCACGATCAGGCGGGGTCAGTTCTCCCTCCAGACCGACGCGACCTTCTCTCCCGGGACTCACCTCATCACCGGGAAGGTGGGATCAGGAAAGTCCACCTTCTCCCTGGCCGCCACCGGTCTCCTCTCCCCGACGAGTGGTGCATTCACCAGGGAGGGCATCTCTACCTGCATGGTCACGTTCGCATCCGCTGACAGTCAGGCAACGGCACTGACTGTAGGGGGCGAGGTCACGTCCTGGGGCCTTCATTTACACGACCTCCCATCTGGGTCCGGGTTTGATGGAAAGGCAGACCTGGACCTGGCCGAACTCTCTGCCGGAGAGCGCAAGCGTCTCCAGCTGGCATGTGCCCTTGCAAAGCCCTATGACCTTCTTGTCCTCGATGAGCCCTATGCAGGACTTGACTGCCGGGTCAAAAGGCAGGTGGCGGCGTGGATAAGGGACGGAGGATCGGGAATTGTTCTGCTCTTTACTCATGAGACGAGGGCGCTTCCTCCTATTACTGCCCTACATGAGATCCGGGACGGGGCCCTCATCACCCTCGGTGCCCTTCCTGCTGCACTCGCACTGTGGCGCCTGGCACCACCACACATCAGGTGGTTCCTTGCAAAGGGTGCCGTGCCCAAAAACCTCGATCCTGAATCGATCAGGGAGGTGGCATGGACGATCCACGTATGAGACTGCTCGCAACTATCGCGCTCACAGCCGCTGCGTACACCTCTGTGGCAGCAGCGCTCCTCACCCTGCTCTGGTGGGCCATCTTCTGCCCCTGGAAGACGCTTGTTGCACGGAGGTACGCTGCTGCCGTCCTCTTCTTTACCATCGCTCTGGTGGCAGTAGTTGTCCAGCTCACGACAAGGGGTGGCACCCCCTATTTTGTAAGGATGGGTGCAATCGCCACAATCGCCCTCTGGGCATCTGCCGCGTGGCAACCCGGAGACCTCCTGGGAACAGCGGTCTGGGCATTTGGTGCCAGGGGGGGCTTTGTGATAGGGATGATAGGGGAGATGGCAGTCATCAGGATCGCGGCACTCGAGGAGGAGTTCAGGAGGGTTTCACTCGCTTTCAGCCTGAAAGGGCAGAAGATCTCACCTGCCAACCTGATACCCCTCTGCTACCTCGTCCTTCAGCGGGCCTTAATTGGTGCCGGTGACCAGGCAGATCTTCTAGCTCTCCGTGGTTTTTCCGGGAAAGGGGTAATCTGCCCTTGCTTTAGACAAGGGAGGACCGATGGTATCGCGCTTGGTCTTGCACTCTGTATCGTTCTTGCCGGCGTCCTCTCTTTCGAGAGGTATTTATAGTTCTGATGAGAGAAAGAGGTGATTTCCATATCGGGGGAGAGCCCCGGGGGGATGCAGGGTGACATCACACGCTAAACAGAAGGTTGCAATCACCGATACTACACTCCGCGATGCCCATCAATCGCTCATCGCGACACGGCTCCGGACCGCGGATATGCTCCCCCTCGCCCGTGCCCTCGACGGCGTGGGGTTCTTCTCGGTGGAGGCATGGGGCGGGGCGACGTTTGACACTGCGATCCGTTTTCTTGCTGAAGACCCCTGGGAGCGGCTTGTTCAACTAAAAGAGGCTCTCCCACGGACTCCTGTCCAGATGCTGCTACGGGGCCAGAACCTCGTCGGCTACCGCCACTACCCTGACGACGTGGTGGACCGGTTCGTAGAGGCTGCCCACCGGTGTGGTGTGGATATCTTCCGGGTCTTTGATGCCCTCAATGATATCAGGAACATGCGCCGCTCGATAGAGCGGGTGAAAGACGTAGGAGGCCACCTCCAGGGGGCGATCTGCTATACCACAAGCCCGGTCCATACGATCCCGAGGTTCATTGGGATGGCAGAAGAGCTCGCTGCAATGGGGTGCGACTCCCTCTGCATCAAGGACATGGCAGGCCTGATAATGCCCCAGGCTACTCGGGAGCTGATCCAGGGGATCAAGGAAAAAGTCGACATACCGGTCTGCCTCCACAGCCACTCGACGAGCGGGATCGCGTCAATGAGCTACGAGGCCGCGATCGAGGCCGGGGTGGACATTCTGGATACCGCAATGTCACCGTTCGCTCTGGGGACCTCGCAGCCTCCGACCGAGAGCGTGGTCGCTGCCCTCAAGGGGACTCCACGGGATACAGGGATAGATCTTCTCATGCTCCGCGAGGTCAGAAACGTCTGCCTGCGACTGCGGGAGAAGTACCATGGCCTCCTCGATCCGATATCAGAACGCGTGGACTCTGACGTCCTGGTGTACCAGCTCCCGGGCGGGATGATCTCCAACCTGGTCTCCCAGTTAAAGGAGCAGGACGCCCTGGACCGCCTGAATGATGTCTTTGAAGAGATTCCACGGGTGCGGGAGGACCTTGGGTATGCCCCTCTGGTCACCCCGACATCCCAGATCGTGGGGACACAGGCGGTGATCAACGTCCTGATGGGGGGTGAGCGATACCAGAACGTGACCAAGGAGGTGAAGGACTATGTCCAGGGCCTTTATGGACGCTCCCCCGCTCCGATTCAGGATGAGATCAGGAAGCTGATCATTGGTGATGATGAGGTCTTCGAGGTCCGCCCTGCTGACCTCCTTACGCCTGTATATGACCGGATGCGTGAGCAGGCGATCTCAGAGGGGCTCGTCAAAAAAGAAGAGGACGTCCTGACCTACATCCTCTATCCTGCCATAGCACCGTCGTTTCTGAAGGGCGAGCGGACCCCTGAGGAGATTCCTTCCAGGAAGTCCCAGGTCGAGGTTGCGAGTGGGATCCCCCGTGCCATGGAGGTGGAGGTGGACGGTGAGATCTTCTCAGTGCGGATCATCTCTGTGGAAGGGAGCGCGGTGGAGACTCCAACGACAGGAGCCCGGAAGATTCCGCGGGGCGATATAAAGGGCGGAGTGAAGAGCTCCATGCAGGGGATGGTCCTAAAGGTTGCGGTGAGTCGTGGGTCAGAGGTGAAACGGGGCGAACTCCTTCTCGTTCTTGAAGCGATGAAGATGGAGAACCCGGTGACAAGCCCGGTAGAGGGGAGGGTGACTGAGGTCTTTGTCGATGCCGGGGACGTCGTGCAGAGCGGCGATGTCCTCCTGGTGATCGAATGAAGCTCTTCGAAAAAGTCTTGATAGCAAACCGGGGCGAGATCGCTATCAGGGTGATGCGTGCTTGCCGGGAGTTAAATATCGAGACGGTCGCTATCTATTCGTCGGTGGATATCAACGCGCTCCATGTACGATATGCCGACGAAGCGTTCCTGGTAGGGGAGGCCCCGCCTGCGAAGAGCTACCTGAACATGGAGCGGATCGTCGATATCGCACGCAAGTCCGGGGCCGAGGCAGTCCACCCGGGATACGGGTTCCTCGCCGAAAACTATCGTTTTTCCCGTCTTTGCGTAGAGAATGGGGTCACCTTCATCGGGCCCTCCTGGCGCACAATTGCGATGATGGGATCCAAGATCGAGAGCAAGCGGATGATGCGCGAGGCGGGTGTGCCGGTCCTCCCCGGGACTGAGAGCGGGGTTTCCGATCCTGAACAGGCTGCATCGATCGCAGGGGAGATTGGATACCCTGTCATTGTCAAGGCGAGTGCAGGGGGCGGGGGGATCGGGATGCAGATCGTGCAGGA
>JAPKXQ010000023.1 GCA_026394765.1 Methanomicrobiales archaeon | reverse complement strand
GTGATTGGAGCGCCGTCGTATCACCATGTTCCCCAGTCATCGGGCAGTGAGATGAAGTTAGGCCGTGCGGAGTGTGAAAGTGTTATCTATTGAATTCGTGGGTGGTGAGATCTCTCTTAATTACGGCGAAGTTCTGATTTGAGAGACAATATCACACTTATATTTCCCATGAGGGTGGAGACGAGGAACCTTATGAGTAAATAATCAAGAGTGTGAGGACGAAGAGCAGGAGAAAAATAAAGGGCTCTTCTTTAAGTTAGGATGGTTTTTTAATTTTTTCCTACCCATAAGCACGAGCAAGAGATCATAGGCCCAATGAACTCCTGCCGCCGAAGGCTCACTACTCATCTTGACTGCCCTCGACCCAGCGGGGAGAGGCGGAGCGATGGGGGATCGCTGTGCCCCTCCGTAGCAACGAAAGTGCGGGAAAATTTAAGATGGTTTTGTGACGGCACGAGATTTATCTATACTCACGAAAATCTAGTTCAAAAACGGTCTGAATTTTTAACCACTTAAACCTTATTTCAACGGAATTTTTGTAAATGGAGGTTGAGCGGTCATTTTTGTTAATTCGATGTCATCCTAAATCTGGAGAAGAACCATTAGGGGGCAACTGGCTATTCCGGACCTAGTGATATATTAAGAAGAGCACAATACACCAGGAATAGAAATTATCGCAAGAAGGTATTATCTAATCCTTGCTCGTATACGCGACTGAAAGAGGAATGCGATCCCTGGTGTGATCTGGTAGGTTACTAAAGGCAATAATCGCGCATTGCGCTTGGTGGATGAAATAATCGCAGGCGTGCGTAATAATCGGTGAAGAGGGGATCTTCAAATAGCCTCTCCTACCAGCTGCTCCTGTTCATCTGTTACCCAATGGCAACTTGAGACTACCTAATTATGGATGTTATCGAGGGCATCAAGACTTTACTGATATAGGTCGTCTTGCCCGCAGTCACGGTGACCGTTCCCTGATAAGGCACGTATCCCCCGAGTTTGAGTGAGAGGGTATGACTCCCTTTAGTAATGGCTTTGACCATGAGGGGGGTCTTCCCATACCACGTGCCGTCCAGTACCACATCAGCATTACGCGGAATGGTCAGGATTGCTATATCCCCTGTAGTTGCAGGTATTTTGGTCATCCTGATGGTGATGAGATTCTTGATCATGGGGTACTTTACATAAAACGTTCCCTCCCAGTTCTGGTACCCTTCCAACGTCGCAGTGATGGTATGGGTTCCCTCTGACAGTCCATAGAGCGTTCGGGTCGAGACCCCAAAATCTGCTCCGTCAAGGGTGAGGCGCGCGCCCTGGGGGATGGTCGTGATGATGATGCACGCCGGCCCGGTGGGCTGGACATAGAAACCCCCAGGAAGTCGTGCAGAGGACCCATCGGGATTTATCACCACGACATCCCAGTATCCCGGTGTACGCCTGGTGAGGTCGAAGATACAGGTAATCTTCCCGGGTGATTCTACCACCACGTTCTTCCCAATGATATCTGTCTCCCCCTCTTTCTGTAGCTTTACCACCGCACCAACCTGGAATCCTGTTCCAACAATTGCAGGGTCCCAGAATACCGGGGGATTGAGGGGGCCGTTTCCGTCCTCTCTCCCGGAAGAGGGAGTGATATTGGTTATGGTCACATCAGTCGATGAGATCCAGACCTTCACTGAAGTGTTCGAGATGATCTCTACTGCACGGTCACCGGTATACGTAACCTTCACGGTGTCGGTCCCAGCAGAGGTCCCAGTGTACGAGAAGGCGGCAGAGCCGGATATGTTGGTCCAGGCATCTTCAGTTCTGCCTGTATTGGGGCCGCTCACGATGGTAAAAGTTAGGGGTTCATCAGAAAGTGGAGTGCCATCAGGATACTTGAGCGTCGCAACGATGGTATGGCTCGTCCCTACAGGGTTCGTTGCCGAAGGGGGAGAAACGCTGAGCTGTGCTCCCGTATACCAGACCTTCACCGAAGTGTTCGAGATGATCTCTACTGCACGATTACCGGTATACGTAACCTTCACCGTGTCGGTCCCTGTATTCAGACCGATATAAGAGAAGGCGGCAAAGCCGGATATGTTGGTCCAGGCATCTTCAGTTCTGCCTGTATTGGGGCCACTCACGATTGTAAAGGTCAGGGGTTCATCAGGAAGTGGAGTTCCATCAGGATACTTGAGCGTCGCAACGATGGTATGGCTCGTCCCTACAGGGTTCGTTGCCGAAGGGGGAGAAACGCTGAGCTGTGCTCCCGTATACCAGACCTTCACCGAAGTGTTCGA
>JAPKXQ010000019.1 GCA_026394765.1 Methanomicrobiales archaeon | reverse complement strand
CCTGGACTGCAGTTTTTCCCTGAGGGCCCCGTGGTTGTTGTGAACAAATTCCGTGAGCCGTTCTCCCTTAAACAAGGCGAACGGGGCCCCGAATGTAGAGAATATGAAGGCTTTCCTGCCATTGGCCTGCGGCAGGTTACCAGCAAGGTCAAGGAGAGATGCGTGGTGTTTTGCTGCATAGATTCCTGAGCCGAACCCTATCAGGCTATACTCCTGAATCTCTTCAGGGTTAACCTGCTGTGGCGTTTTCACCGGTGCATCAAGGACTTTTGCTATGACGTGAGCGATCTTCTCCGTATTCATGTGATGATAAGAGAACACGACCACGAGAGATCTCGCGGGTCGTGGATCGTTGAACTCATTTCCTATCCTTTCCATTTTTTAACCTTCCGAGTTTACTCATACGCTATGGTTCATTTCCCCGCTGGTGCAGCATATCTGCAGGGGGACATCCGGGTAGTGGTAGCGTGGTTTTCAGGTAGCAGAATAGTATCAGTACCGGTAAAAACCTCAATCGATTTTCGGTCATATTCACTCAACACGTTATGAATATTTTCAAATCACAAAAGACTTCGGTATATTATTTTTCCTAGCCCTAAAATAGTAATTCAAGCATCAGTCGTGTTTTTCGCCCACATGCTGGAGATTTTTTGATTCCAACTGTGTTTCATAGCGTTTCCTCCTAAAAGGATAAGAATTCTGTTGCTTTCGAAATGTATATACTTTGCCATTAATTGGTATCCGTTTGCGAATTGACCGCTATACCAACGATCTCGGAATGGCCAGGGAGACAGTTCACACGAGTTACGTAACCTAAGGGCCGAACACATTTGATAATCCTCTTATGCGCAGCAATACAAAACGAGAAGTATGGGGACGGCTACGGCACGGAATGGATTTACCCTTCTGATCATCTCGATCTCGCTTGCCGCGTTCATGACAGCACTTGATGGGACCATCGTGAACATCGCGCTCCCCACTATATCCGAGGCATTCGATCTCTCGACCAGTACGGTGAGCTGGGTATCGACAATCTACCTGCTCGTCATCTCGGGGTGCATCCTGATCTTCGGGAAGGTCTCAGATGGGATCGGGTTTCGGAAGGTCTTCCTCTGGGGATTCCTGCTTTTTTCCGCCGGGTCGCTGTTCTGCGGGCTTCTTCCCGATTTGCTCGGGTCATTCCCAGTCCTGATCGGTTCGAGGGCGTTCCAGGCGGTAGGAGCCGCCATGATCGCCGCGATTGGGCCTGCGATGGTCACGGCCTTTTTCCCGATGGAACAGAAAGGAAAGGCAATGGGAATCGTCTTGACGTTCTCCTCAATCGGGACGATAGTCGGCCCAGCAATCGGAGGCGTGCTTTGCCAGTATCTCTCCTGGAACTGGATCTTCTTCATTAACATCCCAGTAGGAATCGTCGCGATTCTCCTTGGTGCAAAAGTGATCCCGACGACCAGGCTTGTGAAACGGACCGGGGGGTTCGACCGTGCCGGTGCAACCCTTATCTTCGTAGGTCTCGCGAGCCTGCTCTTTGCTCTTTCAGAGGGTCAGGCCTTCGGTTGGACCGCCCCGGCAATTATTATGGCATTCGCACTCGCCATGCTCACGCTCGGTGGCTTTATCTACTGCGAGCTCCGATCACCGGACCCGCTGCTCGATTTGCGCTTGTTCACACGGAGGAACTTCCTCATGACCAATGTGATCATCGCTCTGATCTTTTTCAGTTATGGCGGCCTTAACTACTTGTTACCCTTTTATCTCGAGTATGTCCAACACTACGTCCCTTCCGCAGCAGGGTTGATCTTGACGGCGCTCTCGGTAACCGGCGGGATCGCTGGGATTCTTGCAGGGGTGCTTTATAACAGGACCGGTGGGCGGCTGCTCTGCATCCTTGCCGGTATCTCGATCGCTGCCGGGTTCCTCATGCTGACGTTGATCCGGGTAGACACATCTACAGGATTCGTAGTCGTCTGTCTCAGCCTGATCGGCTTCGGGATCGGCCTAATGCTCACGCCGGCATCCAATATGATCATGAACTCAGTAGCAAGGAAATATCAGGGCATGGTCTCTGGCCTCATCATCGTCGAACGGTTTGCACCCATGTCCATGGGAATCGCGCTATTCAACCTCGTTTTTATCCAAGGGGTCATTAAGGTTGCCGCTCACAACGAGATTACGAGGACAGCACCCGTGAACATAAGGATAGAGACCCTCATGACAGGTTTCGACTTGGCCTTTTTCTTTGCGTTCCTAATCGGGGTCATCATACTGATCCTTGCTTTCGTCGCAAGACAGGAGACGCATTCCGACTATCAGCAGGGTGCTGACGAGTCACTCACGCCACCTGCGTTATAGGGGGGAGATTTGTACTTTATCGCTTTACATCACCTTCACTCCCGTGGGTAACGGGGCATTGGTGGGGTATGTGGGATGTGAAGAAAGCGGACAGCTGACAGAAGCTGTTCGAAGAAAATTCTATTCCGCGGTATTTCTGGATGAAATCGAAAAAGCCCAACCGGATATGTTCAACATCCTACTGCAGGTTCTTGACGACGTCCGTTTGACAGACAACAAGGGGCGTATGGTCGATTTCAAGAATACCATTATTATCATGACATCGAACTTCGGGTCACACATTATCCAGGAAAACCTGGAGAATGTCACCGACAAAAACCGGGACGAGGTATTCGACCGTAACCGACAACAGGTGTTCGAACTGCTCAAGAAGACCATCCGTCTCGAATTCCTCAACCAGATCGATGAGCTCATCATGTAAAAACCGCTAACAAAGGATGAGACCCAGACGGTTGTCGAGCTTCAGCTTGGGACCATCCAAAAAATGCTCGAGAAGAACGATATTCGGATCAGGGCAACAAAGAAAGCCATTCAGTTTATCGCCACCCTAAATTTCCATGAAAGTTTCCTTGTCACAGTAATGCAGTTCTAAAATAGGTGAGAGGGAATTTTTCTTTAATGCATGACTTTTAGGCGTTTTGAATTTTCTTAAGTTGACTATGTATATTTTTCAAAAAAACATAACCCTAATTTCCTATGGGCCATATTGCCAGCTCCCGGCTTCAATTTTTGAGACAAACAAAATTCCAAGAATATAAATTCTATTTGCTCCTAACAAACAAGTTAACATATGGCTGACGAAAGCAACGGGGAAGCAGAGGTCTACCTCACCAAGGGACGTCTGGAAGGGCTTTCGGATGGGATATTTGCTTTTGCGATGACGCTCCTTGTCGTCGGTCTCAGCCTGCCGGAGAAATCGACTATTGTACAGTCAACCGGGTATGCCATAGACCTCCTTGTCTCCCTCCACTCCGATCTTCTGCACTACATCCTTGCATTCCTGATCCTCGGTGCATTCTGGCTCAGCCATCATATCCAGCTCAATTCTGTGAAGAGTATCGATAAGGCGTATGTATGGATTAACCTCTCAATGCTCCTTTTCGTCGCACTCCTCCCATTTACGACCTCATTTTCCGGTGATTTCCCCAAAGTCCCGATCGGAGCAATGGTGTTTGAGGCCAATCTCTTTGCTTTAGGCATGGGTATGTTCTGCCAGTGGTTTTACGCAACGCAGGGTCATCGTCTCGTCGAACCGACGCTGAAACTGGCATATATCCGATATATCCGTATCAATAACCTTATAGTTCCTGCTGTCTCTGTACTGGGGATCCTTATCGCACTTACTGGGAGTACGTGGAGTTCAGCGATCTACCTGATACTTCCTGTCGTCGATTTCGTTGTATCTCGCCTGACCAGGTGATGTACTTATCTCCCGGGATAACCCGTATCCGATATCATAAAAATTATCGGGCCTCTATGGTTGTACCGAAAAGGATGTATAAAAATGACTTGAGTCTTGTTCGCATCTTTTTTTTTAGATACGAAGACAGCATAGAGTCGCATTAAAGCCCGGGAAAATTGAGAAGGAGGATTTTACTCGATCAGGTAGGTTACCGTAACCGTTGCGGTCACCGTTACGTCACCTGGCTGGATTGGCGTTGATGCTGCACCGGACGCCATATCGCTTCTCGCATAGTTCTGGAACAGTACCGGGGTGTAGCCTCCACCGATATCAACAGACTTCACCACAGTGAGGTTGACACCGAGTGCAGCGGCAACAGTCCGAGCATCGGCAGCAGCCCTGTCAGAAGCTTCTTTCAGCGCTTCGGTCCTGAGAACCTGGGCCTGTTCATCGGAGAGGAGGAACTGGATGGAGTTCGCCTGATTGATCCCGTTCGCAACGCCAATGTCAATCACTTCCCCGGTCCTGCTCACATCGTGAAGGGTGATCGTCAGGGTGTTCGATACGTGATATGCCTTGATCTTCTGCGCCGGGAACTTGAGATCTTCGTATACCGGGTAGATGTTATAGCCAGTGGTTTTAAGAGCGTCCCTAGGGATCCCTGCTGCGATCAGTGCATCCATCACCTTTGTCATAAGGGCAGCATTCTCAGCCTGGGCAACTTTCACATCAGTACTCTCGGTCTCGACTGCGAGCGAGATCTGAGCACGATCGGGGGTGCCGATTACAGAACCGGTCCCTGATGCCGTTATCGTCCGATCGGTACTTGTGTCAGCCGCAGAAACGGCCCCGATCATCGCCAGCAGGGCAATTAGGATCATAAAGGCGGTAAGAATTGTTCTTCTGTGTTCCATAAGTAATCAGGAGAGTTATTCGCGGCGTTCCGGTTAAGGTTTACCTTGACTGCGAATGAAATGGGAGTAAGGTCAATATCGGCGTGTAAACCCGCTCCTCTCCTGCCATGCCACCCGTCGTTCAGGGTTGAAATGGAGAAGGAGAAAGTCCTCTCTGATCCCACCCAAAAGACCCTGGTCATGTGGATCAACGCGGTACCAAGAACCGTCCTTGAGATCCCAGAGGGAATTGAGAGGGGACTTATCTCCCTGCTTCCCTACAGGGTCAACGGACTTTGAGGCCACTGCTCTCTGCAATCTTCCAGGCCATGCGCAGACAGATCACCCAGGAAAGGAGAGTTCCCATGCCCACGATGAGAAAAGAGGCTGCAAGCGCAAAAAAACCCTCGTATGCACCGGGAGGAGAGATGGTGAGTGCTATTCCCAAACAGACAAGGATTAACCCAATAATGACCATGTGACGTCCTCCCCTCTCATTCACCGGGTACCAGACTGCATCATAATCCATGACGCAGCGTGAGATCCGATAGCCGTACCAGTGATTCCTCCTGACCTTCCTGAGTGCGAGCGGGATACCGAGGACGATATAGAGGGTACCGACAAGGAGGGGAAATACTGAAATAGCAATATCGTCGGTCATACCAGCAGGGGAGAACTATCATTCTGATCTGAGTCCATTCCGTCATGGGATACGTCATGCTGCTTCACCCTACCACTTTTCTTCCGCCGCACCACCAAGACCTCGATGATAAGGAGAAGGGCTATGGCAACACAGCCGCCGGCAAGGAAGGTTAGCGCTGGACTGACTGGTGCCTCGGGTGCGAAGGATCGTGGTTCCTGCACAGGTGCAACCATCGTCGGTGTGAGCGTCACAGTCGCCATCGATATGGCCGGAGTCACAGTCTCAATCACAGTTTCTTCAGTCAACACGCCCGGCTCTCGCATAGAGAATGCGGTGGGGGCTAAGGTATACTCCTGGAGATTCGAAGAAATTGTCGCCAATGGTGTCTGCACGGGTGCAACCATCGCCGTTGTGAGCGTCACAGTCGCCATTGGTATGGTCGGATCTCCTGACCCCATTGCTTTTGCTTCAGTCAGCTTGTTCGGACCATCCGGTGGAATTGCAGCGAGGGTTAAGGCAGGTACCTCTATATTCGGAGTGAGGGACTCCCCAGGTGCCATGAGCGGTGCAACCATTCCACTTTCGGCGAACTGATCGGCCAGGTCAGCAGTTCCTGCCTGGTTAGAGAGGAGCGGAGTGAATGCAAAGAGGGCTAGAGTGGCAAGGAGCATCATCCCAAAGACCGCGGTGTACTTCAGGAGGGCCTGCTTGAGGTCAGTTGCCCTCGGTGCAACGATAAGCACCCTGTTCTTAAGGCGGTAGACCTTCACCTCTCGCCCTTTTACACTGTAGCGGGTCTGTGCGATCTCAAGAACTCCCGCGTCAAGGAGGTTTTCTATGTGGTACTTCACCGTGCTCATAGGAAGGCTGAGGAAGTCGCAGATCCCGGTTGAGGACTGTGGCCCCTCAGCGAGGTATGAGATGATAGCCCCTGCAGTAGGAGACCCCAGTGCCTTTGCTACCTTCTGCGCCTGTTCGTCCCCGGGTGCGAGGACGAGCACTTCGTCAACCATGGATCGCAGCGAGAATTCGATCTTTTCCTGTCTTCATGGCCAGGTCAAGTGCGCTGACCTCCGGGCCTCCCCCCTGGGCCATCCGTTCATTTCCTCCACCCTTTCCACCGAGGACACCACAGACCTCGCTCACCAGGTTTCCGGCATGAACTGATGGGTTTCCTGAAGTCACCACCACACTCACCCTGTCAGGCCCGGTGCTCACCAGGACTGCCACCCCACCCTTGTCAGAGATCCCGGTCGCAAGCGGTATAAGGTCTTTTGGTGGGAGGTCGATGCGCCGCACTACTACTGGGACACCCCCTACTTTTTCAGGAATTATCTGGGTGAGCTCGAGTTCAACGATACGCCTGGAGAGCCGCTCGATCTCTTTTTTCTGGTCCTTCCATTCGGAAAAGAACCGCTGGACTGTCCCGGGGAGGTTCTCCTCCTGGACTGATACCACAGCAGAGGAACTAGAGAGGAGGTCTGCAATATGGTGCACCGACCTGACTGCAGCAGCCCCGGCTGAAAATTCGATCCTCTCGATCCCGTCCTGGATATGCTCAATCCCGATTATCCTGATGAGGCCCACCTGACCGGTCGAAGTGCAGTGGGTCCCGGCACAGGCCTCGATGTCCCCGGCCACTTTGACCACGCGGATCTCACGACCCGGGGGGACTCCTCCCTGGTAGAGGGAAAAACCGTACTTCTGTTCGGCACGGACCCTGTCTTCGATAGAGATCTCTACTGGCTGGTCAGTCATCACAAGCCGGTTCGCCGCCATCTCAATCCTTTTCAGCTCTTCGGGGGTTACATGCTTATAATGGCGGATATCGATACGCGAGGACTCAGGGCCCTTCTGGGCTCCGGCCTGGTGTACGTGCACCCCGAGGACTTCCTGGGAGGCACGTAGGACCAGATGGTTCGCGGTATGATGGCGCATCAGGGACCACCGCCGCTCTTCATCGATAACGCCCTTGACACGGTCGCCCCGTCTGAGCCCCCCGCCATCCACAGCGTGGAGGATTACCTCCCCCACCCGCTGGACGCCTTCGACCCGTACCATCACCTCGCTTCCTACCAGCATACCGGTGTCTGCTGGTTGGCCACCACCTTCGGGGTAGAAGAGTGTCTGGTCCAGGATGACCTGGCCCTCGAAACTCTCGATAACGACCGCATCGAACTCTGTCGAAGAGGGCTCATCGTAGTAGATTTTCCGGGTGGGCGGCAGTGTACTTACCCGTTCCCTGAATCGTGCAGCAGGGTCTGTTGTCGTGTCATGATCTGTAGTGGAATGCATCCCGGCGATAAGTGAGTAGAAGTTGTCAGGGAGGTCAACGACTGCGCCCTCTTTTGCAGCGACCTCTTTTACGATCTCGGGCGGGATCCCGTGGGAGTCATAGAGGGTTATTATCTCCTTCAGAGGGACCCGTTCAGTCTTTGCCTTGTAATTTTTGGCGATCCGCTGGACGATCTTGGTCCCCCGAGCCATGGTGGAGACGTACTTCTCGACTTCGCGGTCGATGATCTCCCTGGTCAGTAAGATCTCCTGGTCAAAGTGTTGTGGCCCGATGATCCTTATCTGCTCCTCTACGAAATCCCGCAGAGGAGTCTTAATTTTGAGGTCATTCATCATGCGCAGCGTCCGGCGTGCGACCAGCCTCGCTAGGTACCCCTCACGGACATTGGAGGGGATGATGCAGTCCCCAAGCATGTAGGCAAGGCAACGGGTATGGTCGACGATGGCATAGACCTTCTCGAGGGGTGCGATCATCTTGTCCAACCTCTCGATCGGGACGTCGATCGCGGTCGCAACCTTCTTGCGAAGCGCAAATAGGTTAGAGCCCGAAATGTCCATCAAACCGGCGACCTTTGCATTTAATGAGAGGATCCTGGTGAACTCCGGGTCATCGAGGGTATGGGAAAGGCCTGCAGCCTCCATAACAGTACTCACCATCTCAGGAAAGACCGCGTCGTAGATGGTCGGTGACCCCTTCGAAGCCCATACGAGGCGTTCAAGGCCATAGCCCGTATCCACTATCTGCAGCCGCATCGGGTAGTAGAGGTCTCCTCCAAGGTCAACCGGAGGCTCACTTGTTCTCTGCTTCCCCAGGTTCATGAATACAAGGGTAGCGACCTCGAGGCCTCCGATCAGTACTTCCACACTCGGTCCTGCGTTCCCCCCACCTATCCATGGATACTCTTTGTAGGTGACACGGGAGAGATCTCCCCCAATACTCATCAGGAACTGGTCGCAGAGCTCTACAGTCCGGTCTTTCCAGTAAATCTCCTCTCCCGGGCTGTTGAAGGCATGGTGGGCCATCATCTCAAAGAGAGTGAGGTGACGTCCTGACCGTCCCACCGAGTCCAAGTCATTCAGACGGATACATGGTTGGGAGATGGTGAGAGGGTTGGCAGGCGGAGGGACCTCTCCGGAGGTGACATATGGCTGGAAGTCAGCAATGGAGGCGATGGTTAAGTAGATATCGTCACGCCACCTTGCTGCAACAGGGTACCTCCCGATCCGGGTATGACCGTTCCTGGAGAAGAAAGAGAGGAACGCCTCGCGCATCTCATCGACAGAGTGGCGGGAAAAGACCGGGTTTCCGATAAAACGGTAGGGTTCACAAGGGGCGTCACCACAGAGGGTCTTTGCAGGGTCCCTCGTCCAGAAGGCCGCACCGCAGTGGGTGCAGATATTCCTGGTCAGCCCGTGGCTGGCGAAGTATTCAAGCTGGTATTCTTCCTCGAGCATGGGAATGACCCGACAGATCTGTGCAGCTAATTGGGCACTCTCCGACTATAGCGTTTTTGGGAAGAATTCTCATTTATTCAACGTCTCCTGGTACCAGAGCGGGACCTCAATATAAGTCAGGGTCAATTCTGCGATTGCAACTGCAAGCACATGCCAGCATGCTCTCTGCCCCAGGATAGCTGCACGACAGGTGCAGAACTCATCTTCAACGACGTATTCGTCAGATCGCCCAATAACTACGAAGAAGTCAAGGTACCGCTTCACCCTCTTTGCATCGACCGCATCAAGAGCGGTCTGCCCGCGCTCACCAAACTCCTCTTCGATGAGTGCCCGGAGATCAGGGGTCAGTGCACGGCGGGATGCAAGGAGAGAGAGCGCCCTGCTCATGGGACCCACATCACTACGGGTGGGTCGTCCAGGAAGGTGCAGTTCAATCGCTTCGCAAGCGCAGCCATCCCGGGAGATTCGAGGGCATAGTGGGTCGCCTCTATGCAGGGAACAGGGAGTGCGCGAGCTACGCTATGTTTCATATCGGCAGAGAGGAATGCATCAACACCCCGGACTGCAGCCTCACTGATAAGTGCGGGGTCAAATCCACTCCCTCCTACGACTGCAAGCGAATGGATCTCTTCCACGCGACCCCACACTCTCAGGGGACACCTGATTATAGTGCGGATCGCTTCCAGGTTGAGTTCACACGCGCCAGTCAGACCTATCTGAAGGGGTTTGCGGTCGGTCATCCCGAGGAGATCGGCGAGGGTGTCGTTCACCCCGCCCGGGGCACGGTCAAAGTTGGAGTGAAGGACATAGATGTTCAGATCTGCACCGAGGACAGCACTGAGCAGAGCGGCGAGCTCCCCACGGACCATGGTGACAGGGGTCCAGATGGGAGTATGGTGGACGACAAGCATCTCTGATCCAGACGCGATTGCTTGATCAACTACATCGGCTGTGACATCGAGGGCACAGCTCACCTTCCTGACCTCACGCGACCCTTCGACAACAAGGCCGATTCGCCCGTTGTCGTACTCCTCAGCGAGGGAAGGAGGTGCGATCTGCTCCAGGGTCGCGACCACCTCATCCCGGTCCATAGAAGGAGGTCGTCCGGGAGATTTAAGAGACTTCTGGAGGGTACATGGTCACCGGACCATCGTCTCCAGCACTCTCGGCTAATAGCGAGGAACGATGATACAACTGCTTGAATTGGTAAAGATGGTGTTGGGCTCATTCGAATGCCGTTCAAGAGGTAATATTCTGGTATCTACCCCAAGGGCATCTCATGAATGAAAACTTTGTTGGCGCGAATTACAGTGTAAGGTCATCAGTAATATGATATTACCCACAGTAATATCAGAGAGGTATAAATATCCCTTAATAGATATAGAAAATATGGATAAGCCCATCGACGTGATCCATGAGCGAATCCGCGACGGAAACGCCAGGGTGGTCACCGCCGATCAGATGCCCGCAATAGTGGCAGATCTGGGAGAGGAGGGAGCACTTGCTGAAGTCGACGTTGTCACCACGGGGACATTTGGTGCGATGTGCTCTTCTGGGGCCTTCTTCAACTTCGGCCACTCTGACCCCCCGATCAGGATGGAACGGATATGGTTAAACGACGTCGAGGCATACGGCGGTATCGCCGCGGTGGACGCGTACCTGGGGGCTACTGAACAGTCCACCACCAGGGGGATCACCTATGGGGGCGCTCATGTCCTTGAGGACCTAGTGGGTGGGAAGTCAGTAGACCTGCGGGCAATATCGAAGGGAACCGACTGCTACCCAAGGCGGACATTGACCACCGAAGTCTCACTTGAGACCATAAATGAAGCGGTGATGTGCAACCCAAGAAACGCGTACCAGCGGTATAACGCAGCAGTGAACACCGGGGACCGGGTCATCCACACCTACATGGGGACCCTCCTCCCAAACTGCGGAAACGTGACATACTCTGGTGCGGGCGTCCTTAACCCCCTCTCTAATGACCCTGAACTCCTTGCAATCGGACCCGGGGTCCCCTGCCTGCTGGGCGGAGCGGTTGGGATGGTGGTAGGGGAGGGGACACAGCACTCTCCATCACGGGGTTTCTCCACCCTGATGCTCACCGGCAATCTCAAGGAGATGAGCCAGGAATATCTCAGGGCGGCTATCATGCATGGCTATGGTACTACGCTCTATCTTGGTGTGGGCGTCCCAATTCCGGTAACCAACCTTGCAGCTGTCAGGTCAACTGCGGTCCGCGATGAGGACATAACCGTTGATGTGGTCGACTATGGGATACCTAGCCGGGGGAGGCCCACGCTTCGGACTGCAACGTATGCCGACCTTCGGAGCGGAGTTCTCACCCTCAAAGGGGAGGAAGTGAGGACCTCGTCCCTCTCCAGCTTCCGAAGGGCACACCAGGTGGCAGATCGCTTAAGAGACCTTGTCCTTCAGGGAGAAGTCCCCCTCCGCGCTCCAGCAAGGCGTCTTGCACTAACTCGTGGCGCAAAGCCCCTACAGGAGACTACCCATGCTCCCAGGGTGCGGGAGATCATGGACCGGAAGATAGTTGCGGTCCGCGAGGATGATGAGATCAAGTCTGCGGCAGCGCAACTCCTCAAAGGGGAGATAAACCACCTCCCGGTTCTTGATCCTGAAGGGAAGCTGGTCGGGATCGTGACCACCTACGACATATCCAAAGCAGTCGTGAACCCGGCCAAGGGGCCACTTGTCAGGCATATCATGAAACAGCGGGTGATCACCACAACTGCCGATGAACCGGTCGATATCGCAGTGCGCAAGCTTGAGCGGTACAATATCAGTGCCCTTCCTGTCATCGACAACGACCGCCATATCATCGGGATGCTCACTGCCATGGACCTCGGTAAGCTCTTTGGAGGGAGGTGGCTGAAATGAAACTCCTAGTGACATTCTCCAGGCGGGAGGGAAGACGCCCGATAATTGCTCAGGTCGTCAAAGATACCGGGGTTCTTATCAATGTCGTGCGGGCGGTGATCGATTCGCATGAAGGGGAGGCCCTGATAGATATCCCAGATGACCAGTGTGAGATCGTCAGGAAGCGAATGGCCGACTTAGGGGCAACAGTCAGGATCCTTGAACATGCCATTATCCTTGACGAAGAGGAGTGTGTCGACTGCGGTGCCTGCATCAGCATCTGCTCCCAGGAAGTCTTCTCCTTCGATGCCGCATGGAAGATCGTGGTGAACTCTGTTCGCTGCGTCCTCTGCGGTCACTGTGTCACTGCATGCCCCCACGGGGCCCTCACGCAGAGCGAGGAGACGTGAGGGAGACGCGAGGCGGCCGCTCGATCATGACCTCACCTTCCTGAAGCGTAAGGATATACGAAGAGATCTCATTGAGGCTGACAGGGTGGTACCGCACCAGTTCTGCGCTCACATTGCACATGCGGGTGGAAAAGTTGAGGAACGGAAAGGCCAGCGGCTGGTCCCCATAGTAACTGTGGACTATCCACCCGTCAAAACCTGGAGGGGCGTCTGCCGGGTCATGGACAAAGAGGAAGCTGATACCCCCGGAGTCCAGGATGAAAGGTACCCCTATCTGGAATGCGCAGTCATGGGTTCCCTGTACCAGCGTGATCCTTCCATTGAGCCTGGATTGGTAATGCACCGAAGTAGTGGCATCCCTACCTGGCGCAAGGTTCCCGATAGAGATCACCTGGTCAGCCTGAGTCACCGTGATATTCCAGTTTCGAATCAGGACCTCGTCCATCTCCGCAACATCGGTGAAAGGTCGGGCATTGTTCTGCATGTTCTTCTCATGGCCAAGGCAGAGGTCCCCGATGACAAAGACCTCCCCGGGGGGGTGGACATATGAGACCGTCAGTTCGTATGCCTCGTTTTCCCTGTATGCCCGGAGTGTAGCGGCATGCGAAGCAGGGTCCAGAGACTCCAGCAGAGAGAGCCACCGGCCCCGTGGGAGGTCGAACTCCAAAAATTTCCGGCCGCGTCCGATAAGAATGACTTTAAGGACGACGATAGGCGCCCGGGGGACAAAAGTTCCCGGGTAGGTCAAGTCACCGGGAGAATTTCCAGGGAATGCCCGGAAGACCTCATGCCATGCAGTCCCTCTTATTCGGGCGAGGAGGGAGACATGGAATATACGGGGAGACCTCCTGCTGTCAAACCGACTCGTGCTCCTTGCAACCGCATGGACTCCTCCCACGAGCCGTTGGTATACACCCAAAAACTGAGTATCAGGGTCTGCATGCAGGACAACTGCTCTTCCCCGTGTCCCAGTAAGGACGCCTGGCGCTCCGGGAAAGAACGTGAACTTTCCTACCCCAAGGCAAGCCCGGGCGATTGCCCGGGTGAGGTCCCCTGGCCTGGATGGCCATTTAAGGGTTGCTGGCCCATAGAGCGTGATGTGGAGCGGACTACTTCGGCACTGCGGGAGGCTGGTTGCGGTGACCAGTACGTCTGCGAGGCGGGCGACCTGTTGCGAGAGGACCGGGACCATCAAGAAATAGCGGCCTTTCCTGCGACCAGGATATCGGTGGCCCGGGCTACCTTGTCTTGGGTTCATCGTCTCTTTCCTATTGATTGCCCAGGGTTTACACGTGCTTTGGGACGGTGGTGACCCTGCGAGGTGGGGGAGATCCATTCCTGCGGCGCCACTTCGAGTTTCGGGAGACTATCGCGACCATTCTCGCCAAAGACCACCATGCTCTTGATGCAGCCGAGTCTGGCATGATCACCGCCAGGCAGGAGGTCGAGGCGTGCATCGCGGCAGACCCCTACTTCAGAACGACGTTTGAGCCATATCATGTGTCTTTTCAGGGTACCACTGTGGGCCGTATGGTGCAGGCGTCGGAAGCGGCAGGAGTTGGGCCCATGGCAGCCGTCGCAGGGGCGATCGCATGGGCTGGGATAGATGCGATGGCAGCAGCGGGTGCAGAGTGTGGCGTGGTCGACAATGGAGGAGACATCGCCCTCTTCGGTGATGGAGAAGTCACAATAGGGTTGTACGCAGGAGAGTCTCCCCTTTCTGACCGGTTCGCCTTTCTGGTAAGCCCAGGCAGAGAAGTCCTCGGAGTATGCACGTCCTCTGCCACAGTAGGGCCCTCCATCTCGTTTGGAGTTGCCGATGCAGTCACCGTCTTTGCACGTGACGTTGCACTCGCAGACGCGTTTGCCACCTCGATCTGCAACAGCATCCGCCCAGGAGACAGTAGTGTTCTTGACCGGCTCCGGGGGAGTGGCATCAGTGGGGTCACAGCCGTGATGGGTGATGAGATACTCACCTGGGGGGATGTTCCCCGCCTTGTCCCGGCCAGAGGGAGCAGGGAACGGATCACCGCCGGGTTTGCTCTGCCCCCAGGGACATAGCACGTCAGAAAGATTCTGCAAGAAAGGTCGAAATGTCCCGATAGGCCGTTCTCCCCCTGAATGTCGCGATGTGACTACCTCCCTCAGTCAAGGTGAGGGTCCCCTCTCCATCTTTATAAGAGAATATCATTTTAGCGAGATCATACTCACTGATGGTGATACCGCGCGTAAGTGCTGACGCGGGTTCGAGCTCCATTCGTTCCCTTGCGAGGCAGTCAGGCTCCTCACGAAATGCATAGACAAAGACCTGATGTGCATTGAGGAGATCAGAACATAGAAGTTCGACCTGGATCGCTGGGTCGAGCTCATCAAGGAGCACGGCAAGGTGTTGCCGGTCTTTTGCCTTTGCAAGGAGACGGTCTGCGAGGCGGGCGAGTTCCCGGTACTCCTCCCGGGTGGTATGCGCTGCCATGATGATAACTCACCTGCCAGTGATGAAAACGTATCTCCCTGGTGGTGATGATGGTCTGCCCATACCCGCGAAAGTATAATCCCCACCCCTCACGATTCGTACCACGCGTGAGAGAGGAGAGTCTTGACTGGGAGGTATTCCATACCATCGCAACTGCGGGGATAATGCCAATTGAAGAGGTCGCAGACCGGTGTGAAATTACCCATGAGGAGGCAATGGGATCAGTTGAACGTCTAAGCTGCGCCCTTCTCGTAAAGGTTGAAGCAGGGTCGGTCCAGGCACTCTCCTTCCAGGAGTCCCTTCTCCGCTGCCAGGCGCGGTATGATCCCGCATTCGCGCTAATCTTCGAAGGTGGCCTGGTCCGGGTGCGGAATCCTGGACAGGAGTCCGGCGCTGAGACGAGGGAGTAGCGCGTCTGATGGTCAGTGTAGTAATACTCAGGCTCGGACACCGGCCCCAGCGCGACCAGAGGGTGACGACTCATGTGGGGCTCACCGCCCGTGCCCTCGGTGCTGAAGGGATGTACCTCGCCGGGAAAGACCAGAGCGTGGTTGCGAGCATATCCGATGTCGTATCTCGGTGGGGTGGGGCGTTCTTTGTGACAGACGGGGTCTCCTGGCGGAGGTGCATCAATTCCTGGAAGGACTCAGGGGGGAGAGTTGTCCACCTCACGATGTATGGCGAACCACTCCCTGTCATGGAAGAGACGATACGGAGACTAGACCGGGTACTCCTCGTGGTCGGTGCTGAGAAAGTCCCAGGAGACCTCTTCGGAATCGCCGATTACAATGTCGCAGTCACCTCCCAGCCCCACTCTGAGATCGCAAGCCTCGCGGTCTTTCTCGACCGCATCTTCCAGGGGGAGGAGTTTTCACGGGAGTTTCCAGGAGGAACTATCCGGGTGGTCCCCTCACGGGCTGGAAAAATTGCTGAGGAGACTTGAGGCAAAGAGTCCTAGTAGCAGGGTATGCGACACGCCACGTCGCGCAGTCTGCCCACCAGGCAGGGTATTCAGTCTGCGCTGTCGACCACTTCGGGGACCTCGACCTCGCGTGGTATACCGATGACCAAATCCTATTTGATGACCTCACCGATCTGCCGGGTGCAATCGAGGAGATGGTCCAATGCTGGCACTTCGATGGGATGGTGGTCACATCCGGGGCTGAACTACTGAGAGAGGGCCCTCCACGTTGGGGATCGTGTCCTGAAAAAGTCGCACGGTTCATGGACAAGGTCCTCACTGCAGAGTTCTTCGAGAGCATTGGAGTAAGATGCCCAAAGATCTTTTGGGGGTCGAATTTTCCCGCGATGGCAAAACCAAGGTCAGGGGCAGGGGGATGGCGAAACGCCGTGGTCAAGTCTGAAGAAGAACTGGCAACATGGATCAGTGCCGGGGATGGGGCGCCATTCCTCCTCCAGGAGCTTGTCACTGGGTCACCCGCCTCGGTCTGCTGCCTTGCCACAGAAGGTTACGCCCGGGCGGTTGCAGTGAACCACCAGGTCTTAAGAGGCCAATCGCCCTCGCCATATGGGTTTGCAGGGTCGATAACCCCCTGTCAGCACCCGCATGCAGCTGCGATGACGACCATTGCTCAGCGTATAGCCGCAGAGAGCGGGTGCACAGGGACTGTAGGGATCGATTTTGTCCTCGGGGAAGAGGCCTGTGCAATCGAACTGAACCCTCGGTTCCAGGCCACCCTTGACACGGTGGAGATGGCAACCGGGGTTAACCTCTTCTCGCTCCATTGCGCTGCCTGCAGCGGAATATTGCCAGTGAAGATGCCGGTGCCTCAGCGGGTCGCAGTACGAAAGATCCTTTTTGCTGACCGTCAGATTGAGATATCATCCGACATCTCAGACCTATCCCCGGCAGTCGCCGACATCCCCGCGCCAGGGACCACAATCGAGGAAGGACATGCAATAGTGAGTGTGTATGGTTGGGGGCGGACCAGGGCAGACGCGTGCCAGCGCCTTAACAAACATATTCATCTGGTGCAGTCCAATATCATGTGATTCGCCCCATGGACAATGGCCTAGATAACCCCGCGATCCGAATCTATCTCCACCGGCTCATCGGGGATGAAGGGATCGAGCTTCTGGAGAAGTTTCCAAAAGAAGGAGAGTACAGCGACGAAGACCTCGCATCGACCACCGGGATCAACCTCAATGCAGTGCGGCATTCACTCTACTCCTTATATGAAAAGCGCCTCGCAGAATACCGGAGGATCAAGAACAACGAGACGGGCTGGCTCACCTATCTCTGGAAATTGAAGATGAACCGCATGCCGGTTGCTAGCGGTATGAAGAGATAAATGACTTCTACATCTGTAAAGAGTGCAAAGAGATCTCCACGTTTTCAAGTGCGATAGACCGTGAGTTCATCTGCGAACACTGCAAGTGCTCACTTGACCATTTCGACAACGAGGTCCGGCTCGTCGCCCTGAAACGACGGATCCACTCCATCAAAGACGCCCTCGGTCTTGCATGATTCACGGGATGGGGCAATGGTGGTCTCCCTGACACCGGATGAAGCAGTAGCGTTCCTTGTCAGGGCGGGGTGCAACGAGGACGTCCTAACCCATTGCAGAGTAGTGAGTGACCTCGCCCGTGTATATGCGGTGCAGTCCGGAGTAGCTGATGTCGAGCTCACTGCACTATCTGGTCTCCTACATGACATCGGGCGTGGCAAGACCCACACCATTGGTCATGCCCAGGTCGGAGGCGACCTATGTCGTGACGAGGGGCTCCCTGAAGCGGTTGCAAAGGGTGTGGAGTGCCATACCGGAGCCGGGCTCACTGCCGACGAATGCACCCTCCTGGGACTCCTCCCCCGTGACTGTGTCCCCCATTCGGTAGAAGAGCAGATAGTTGCGCATGTGGACAACCTTGTCAGAGGAGAGCGTGTGGTCAGCCTTGATGAGCGCCTCATGAAGGCGGCAGTACTCCCACGCCGCATAAGGAGGCGTATCTACCACCTCGCGACGCGGGTGGAACTCATCTGCAACGACTGATATAGCGGAAAGTTAGGGCATCTCTATTCAGACAATCACCTGACGGACTTGTGGGAGGGCTCGAATAGCCTCGATCACGCCCAGAGGGAGGGGTCCGTCCACGATGATGACCAGTTTTGGGTCTTCAGCGAGATATGAATCGGTGACGAAGATCTGTCGGATACTACAGTGAAATTCGGTGACAACTTTCACTGCTGAGCTCACAATTCCAGGTTCCTGTGCATTTCGTGGAAGCACTGTGATGACTGATAGGCCAAGTGCCTCAGCCACCCTTGACAGGTCAGGCGTCGCCCTGATATTAAGAAAGATCTCGCTGAGCAAGGGGAGCGAGAGGATCCTCTGGGCCGTGGTGTCCACCACCCGGCGATCGACCCCAATCTCACGAGCGAGGTGTGTGGCCGGGACTTCGATGCCGTTACATACAATCCGTCCCTCGCTGTTCACTCCGAACCCGTTGGTGAGTAAGAATCGCACAACGGTCCATTGAGCCGGGAAATCGGTAAAGCTCGCTACGATCTCTGACCACATATCAGACCAGTTATAGGGAGACCTCATCCCTAATACTTCTTGGTATGCCAGGTGCAAGGCTACAAGGGGGATACTTTATTCAGTCTATACATCGTCATAATATGACACGCGAGGGTTGCCGAGCCAGGTCAAAGGCGCTGGCTTGAGGGGCCAGTCTCGAAGGAGTTCTTGGGTTCGAATCCCATCCCTCGCATGTCTTTTCACTTTCGAATCCCGCGGCGTTGTTTTTTATACCACCTTTCTGAACTAGGTGTATGAACTCTCCCACATCCTGCTCATGGGAAGTCATCCCCCTGTTGGAAAGGCTCAGCTTTTCGTCCCCGCAATGCGGCTCATTGAGAGGGAAGTTGAGCATGCACAAGGCACAAACCTCTGATGCATCGAAAACGCGAGGAGAGGGTCCCCCCACTCACGTTCGCAGGACCGATAAGTTCCCCCCCATGATGCTCTATAATTTGTCAATGTTGCGGTGTGAATGCTGAATCATTGCTGATTGTCTTCTCTCACATCAGATAATCTCGGTATAATTCCTCCCCCTCTCTCTGCATGGAGGATCGCACCATCCCTTACGGTACCTGCCCATACCACCGGTAGATTGCACAGTGATCACACCGGCTGCATTCTCTTTCGGGGCAAGGTGCAAATCGCCGCCCCACGCTGCTTGTTAGTGCACTCCCTGGTTGCGTTGAGCACGCGTGTGACCTTCCCCTCATGCATGGTGACGCCTCCCCCCCTTCACTTCCGCACGGTGAATGCCATCCCATTTGATGTCGCTTTATCCCTTCCTAGGCGGTACACACTCACCACATACCTCCTGGCCTTTGCGATGTCGATCGCTAGTACCTTTGCCAGGAGAGCGGTAGCTGTAATGATACGTAGGTCTCTCTCGCCACGCCTTTCCACTGGACCCTACTCGTTCTGGAAGTTGTTCCCTTTACCGTGAACGTGAAAACCGCCCCACCAGCCTTTAAAAAGGTAAATTACGATCGCGGTTGTACCCAGGAGCAGGATTCTTCTCAGTACTGGTGGGGTATGTTCTACGGGCTGCTCACAGAGATGTTTAGTGAAGTGTCTTCACCGGACTTCCAGATCCCCTGGCCGCAGGAATCCCACCATTGGCCGATTCGGTAAATCGAACTCCCTGTAATGTTTTTTAAGATTTTCGAACCATAGGCCCAAGATCAGATATTGAATCACAGATCACTATCTGATGTTTATCAGCATCTACCCGGGCACAGTCGTCTATGTACGGGGTTATCATGAGAAGCCGATCTACCTTTCTCCCGGATATATGTGTATAAAATGCGGCCTTTTTCATGAAGATATACACGTCCCCCTTACTCACAGATGACTTTATCTCCCTGACAATCGTTCTGTCTCCTATGATGATGACATCGATCTCAACCTCGGTCGTTTCGCCAAATATCATCCCCTCTGTATCGGTCTCGATGACGTTGTAGACCGTATATCCGGCCTCTGATAATATCTCTAGCAGCCTATTCCGAAATGAAATTTCTGAATCGAGATTCCACTGCTTTTCAAGTTCCCCAAATTTATAATTGATAACCTAAGTTAAGCGACGAATAGATCGTCCGATCCGCTTCTCTCTCCGGACTAGTTCTTTTAAAAGGTTTTCTGTATTCTTTTGAGATATTCCAAATTCATCATTGATAACCTCCCAAAAGTGGAGCATGGGGTCTTGAAGATCACCGGGAAAGTGTCTGATAACCTCAGCGATATTGCTCATGATGCCTGATCATCTGATATCAGTACATTAATACTTTCCATCACTATCAGTCGAATTGGCTGGAAAAATAACCTACCCTCTATTTCCAGAACCAGATATGGGGCTGTTTCACAAATATTTTTTTGTAAATAATTTTACAACAATAAAGTAGTGAAGTTTAATTATTTAATTATTGAGATATCAATGTAAATCGCTTCGATTTGATAATTTGTGGTTTGTGAAACAGCCCCATATGAGAGAACAGTTACCTGGCTTCCCCTCTATAAAAACGAATCTTAAAGAAAAATCTCCTAAAATCTAGTAAAAACTCAAATTAGTTTCATTGTCATTCTTTGTAGGTAAACGAAAGGATGAAGATGGTTCTTGCTCTCCTCAACCTTTCTTATCTTTACGATAATGCAATAGACTCTCCAATTCATGACCATAAACCGGCATACATCGATAGTGCCCACAATTTATTCAATCAACCTCATTCACATTAAACGACAGAGAAACAAATAAGAGAGGAGAGAAAAAGGCGTTTCCAAGGGGGGAAACCCCTCTCCCTACCCCCTTATTTCCGCACGGTAAAGACTACCCCATTCGACGTTGCTGAGTCCCTTCCGGGGCGGTACACACTCACCACGTACCTTCCAGCCTTCGCGAGGTCGGTCGCAAGTACCTTTGCCTTGATAGTAGTATCTGAGACGAACGTAGTCTCTCTCGCTACTCCTTTCCATTGGACCCGGTTGCCCTTTGCGAAGTGCTCTCCTGTCACGGTGAGGATAAAAGCCTTCGCTCCCGCCTTCACCATCGACGGGTTAATGTGGTGAACTACCGGTACTGCGGGTGCAGGCTTCACCGTAAATGCGTCTGTCAGGACAGCGGTGATGAAGCCATCACTCCGCTTTGCATTCACCGTCCACTTCCCAGGGTGGGCACCCGCAAGGTTGAAGGTGCAGGTGAGTTTTGTGGAAGAGAGGACTTTTACTTCCTTTCCGATAATACTACTTTCACCCAAATGAGAGAGCCAGACTTTTATCGTGGTGGTACCTGCCCCATCCTGATATGAAACACTTCGTGTTTCATAGCCTTCTATGAACCCTCGGTTCATCGTTGACTTTTTTGTAGTGGTGTGGAAGTTAGAGCCCGTGATGGTCGTCTGGACAGTCGTGCCGCTCGTCCCAGAACCGGGTGAGATCCCGGAGATCCCAGAGTCACCGGGGCCAGGTCCGTCTCCGCCCCCTCCGCCGCTACCTGGATCAATGTACGTAAATGCGCCCGTTCCCCCGGTTGTAGTGCCGTTTGGTGTGGTGATGACAACATCAAAGGTCCCTGCGATATGATTGGGCGTGGTAGCTGTTATCGAAGTACCGCTGATGCCGACCGTGAAACTGGTGGCATTTACACCACCAAAAGTTACATTGTTCGCTCCACCTGCGTTCGCTCCGAAGAGGTTCGTCCCGGTGATGGTTACCACGGTACCGCCGGCAATCGGGCCGGACGGCGGGGTGATGCTGCCAAAGGTCGGGGCTGCACCAGTTACCGTGTACACCGCAAAACTCGTTGCTCCCAGGACTGTCGTCGTCCCAGATTCAGTCACGATGAGGTAGTATGTACCGACAGTCGTCCCGATAAGGTCCACACCGCCAACTGGATTGTCGGTAAAGGCCGTTAATTCCGAAATAACTCTTTTCACAGGCGTTCCGGATACTGTTCCGGGGTATGTCGAGAGGTAGATGTCGACATTGGTGAGAGTAAGTGTGGGGTTGAGGGTGAGGCCGTTGACCACCTCTCCCGATTTACCCGTGGTGGTACCTCCCGCAGTGAGGGTGACGTGAGGTCGCGTGAAGAGGTAGGCAGTGCCGGCATTGCCAATGTTGTATCCTCCATCCGCCCCGACGAATGCGGTGGACCCGGTCTGGTCGAGGGCGACTGAAATACCGAAAAAATGTCCCGCAGATTCGGCGATAAACTTCGCCGTTGCGTTCGTAGCACTTTTGTTAGTCCATCCACCACCTTTCTCGAAGATATAAGCGGCTCCGATACCAGCGTTGTTCCAATATGCCCCGACGAGCGCGGTGTCCCCAGTCTGGTTGAGGGCGACGGACCAGCCGAACCAGTTATTCACTGTCTCACCGGTGAACTTCGCTGTTGCGTCAGCAGCACTTTTGTTGGTCCAACCAGTACCTTTCTCAAAGATGTAGGCGGCGCCGGTAGCAACTTTGTATCCATATTCTCCAACGAGTGCGGTGGACCCGGTCTGGCCGAGAGCGACGGACCAGCCGAACCAGTTATTCACTGTCTCACCGGTGAACTTCGCTGTTGCGTCAGCAGCACTTTTATTAGTCCAACCAGTTCCTTTCTCGAAGATGTAAGCGGCGCCGGCACCAGCGTTGTTCCCAGTTGCCCCGACGAGTGCGGTATCTCCAGTCTGGTTGAGAGCGACGGACCAGCCAAAACGGTCCTCCGCTACCACACCGGTGAACTTCGCTGTTGCGGAAGCGGCACTTTTGTTGGTCCAGCCAGTACCTTTATTGAAGATGTAGGCAGCGCCGGCACGACTGTTGTTCCCATATGCCCCGATGAACGCGGTTTGACCGTCACCAGAGAGGGCGACAGAGAGGCCTAAAAAATCCTGATCAGCTTCGCCGGTTAAATTCGCTGTTGCGGAAGCGGCACTTTTATTGGTCCAAATCGTACCTTTCTCGAAGATATAGGCGGCACCGGAATTACTGTTGTTCCCATGTGCCCCGATGAGTGCGGTAGACCCGGCCTGGTCGAGAGCGACGGACCAGCCGAATGAATCTTTCGCAGCCTCTCCGGTGAACTTTGCTGTAGCTTCAGCGGCACTTTTATTAGTCCAACCAGTACCTTTCTCAAAGATGTAAGCAGCGCCGGCACCAGCGTTGTTCTCAACTGCCCCGACGAGTGCGGTGTCCCCAGTCTGGTTGAGGGCGACGGAAACGCCGAAACGGTCATTCGCAGCCACTCCGGTGAACTTCGCCGTCGTTAAAGCGGCCGGGACGATCACCGGATCAATAGTCACAGGGTAGACTGCCCCGGCATCGTCCACGACCCAAGAGAGCGTCGTACCATCGGTCGAAAGTGATGCAGGGAGTTTTTTCCCGTCAGCAGAGAAGGCGGAGAGTCCGGTGTACGCGAAGAGGGGTGACCCCGATACATCTGTGATAGTGAGCGTCTGGCCGTCTTTGAGGGAGAACGATCCTTCACTGGTGAGGGCAAACCCGACATGGAGGGGGCCGGTCCCTGAAGGCCGGCTCGCAATCGTCACGCCCTGTTCCACGCCGTCATTATTGTTCAGGTACCACTCGGTGTACCCCGCCCGAGCGATGTCCAGCCGTCGGCCGGTCGCCTGAGCGACACCGCTCCCGGCAGGGACGAGGTCATTACCTCTTCCGACACCGAGGAGAGACAGCCCGAATTCGTTCTCGCCGTCTGAGAACTCCGCCGTACCGTCCCTCGTGTACGTGAACAGGACCTGACCGGCATAATTGCGTGCAGTCCAGGTGCCAGTTGCTGCATCGTAGGAGAACGTGTGGAGTGTGTCCTGTATCACGGACTTCAGTGCTCCGGCCTCTGCGGGTGCGAGTTTCTCATCGATCACGGCAAAGGGGTCGACCTCCTTCCCGCTTGTGAGAGTGCCCTGTTTACTACTCGAGGAGAGGAGTGGTTTGCTGCCTGTAAGGGAAGTCCACCCAATCAGGGGGTGGGTGGACCCAGCCGGCGTGAGTGAAGGTACGAGCGGGAGGGAGAGCCCTGACCCATGTACATTATTCGTGGCTGCCGCGATTGGGAACACAATCATAGACAGGACCACGAGGATGAGTATATACCGCATTACGGGCGAGTGTGAAGCGACCATGGAAAATCTCCGGGACGATGGCAGGCCCATTTCGAGGAACGTCCCAAAAATGACAATGCCAGATCTATATCACTATTAATAGTGGGAGGATGGGTAGATTAACCTTTTTTCTGTTTATCAGATCTCTTCGAAAGGGGTACTTCACACCACCCAATCTTGCTTGCTTAAAGGGGTCCTTGTCCCTCATGGGGCCAGCACAGGATATAACTTGGTCGCGAGATCCGCACAATATCCAAAAGTGGAGATTTGAGATTGGGAGTATGTGTCAATATACTGAGTACCGGGTCTTTGGGTGCCTCCATCGAAAAGCACGTAGTGGTCCTAACTAACCGACTTTCCAGATGGGGGTCACTTATCTCACAAATCCCAGTGAAAAAATATGGGTTGAAAGGAGATAGAACGAATAAACATTGAAAAATGAAAGTGGTGGGATCTTTGCGCTTCATCGCATCATAAAAACCTCATTTTTCCATCTAGCCATCTTCCCTCCGGTTTCTTTCCGACGACGTCTTATTTCCACTCCACCCCAATGGATGGTTAAACAAAGAGTCACGTTATCTTCTCTTCCGAGACGGCTTTCACGTTCCGTGCCGTAAAGTCATGGGATCCAGACTTTATATGGGAGATTTTGCACCCGAATAGTTCCTTCCGGTCAGGGACTGAATAGTAAGGCAACCTCATCAACCCCATCAACCCCATCAAGCGCAACAACTCATCAAGATGATGAGGAAGACGAATAAGTTTGAGTCCATCTCCCTCAGTTGAGCACCGGTAAATCAGGGCGGCATAGTCAATCTGCCAACACCTGTATTTTTTCCTCTGCCCAACAAGGAAGGGGATCGTTCGATAAAATAACGAGTCAGCGATGAAAGAAGGTGAATTGTTGGCTATGAAACACAAAGTGTTGCATATCAGGGAGGGGACCAGTCAGGACCAGGTATATTCCCCTACAGTACGCGTATGAGGGTGACAATCATGATAAACGAGGGGTCCTTTTCATCCATGAACACCATTTCAATCTCATTGTTTGACAGGATCAATCCATCATCGTGACCGCTCTGATATTCGATGATTCAGAAACTTTTTCCTGAACTCCAGATGACACCGGAATATTGCTCGCTTTTCGTAGTCCCGTTCATCAAGGGGAATGAAATGTATCCAGAGAAGCACTGGTCTTTCTGATCGGTTATTGAAATTGTGAAATTCATCAACGAAAAATCGCTGTACCCTACCCCTTCAATGTAACCTTTCGCGGGACCGGTCCAGTTCCCGACAAGGTTGGGAATGCTCGCGGGTACCGCTGGTGTGTCAATCATGGCGGCAACCATGTCCCACCCCTCACCAAACAGTGCGGTTATCAACACTGGATCTCTGCCGATTCTTTGGAGAACCGCAGTGTTGACCCCCCAGACCAACAAGCCTACTGGCGAGATGAAGGCGTCAACTTTTCGCCCTTAAAGCCAACGCCCAACTCCCATAGCGGTCCTTGCTATTGAGACCCTACCCAAATACCAGTCCCGACCCAAAAACATCATACCACTGTAGCACAATAGGACTCTTTATGGGTTCCCTGACAACTCTCCTCCATAGGGAGATTGTTCATCCTAGTCGTCGGCAGATCCTCATCGGTCTGGTCTGTGGACTTTGCGCCGCATCGACCTTCTTACTCCAGATCATTTACTCGCTCGGCGGGGGGTTATACCTCGACCCAAGCGAAATATTCGTTACCCTCGGGGCTGCCCTAGGCGGTCCTGTTGGCGGAGTGATCGCGGGCTTACTCCAGGGGGTCGTGCATGCCCCTGAGCGAAACATCCCATCTCATATGATAGCAGGGTTCCTCTGGGGTGTGTGGTACCTCATCCTCTGGCAGATCATCACTGGGAGGACCAACCAGAGAACCTTACTCGCCGTGCTCTGGGTATTGACTATTCCGGTATACTACAACATCTTCCTTCTCCCCTTAAACCTCTGGATTTATTCAGTAACGATCTTGCACGAACCTTTCATCCCAGTCTACCTCACCTATATCATCCGTGCTCTACCCGAGGTGGTCCTCACTGCGTTCGTCTCTGGGGTGGCAATCGCCCTCATCCCAGAAGGTTATACCAATCCTGAACTCCGCACAGGCAATGGAGGGCATTCCCTCTGATTTATAGTTAAACCTCTCTTGAAAAGTACAGAAGAACCACTAAAAAGAGGTCAATAACAACCATATGAGTCTATATCGCGAAATCAGGATGTGCGGGCCGATGTATTGTTTAAAAGACAGGTGGGATCTCAAATTTCCTTCTTCTTTCCCGCTCACTCTCACCTCGCATGGCTTTCCTCAAGATCTCTCTGTGGATACCAAGGGCTATGGCACCTCTCTCTTATCACGATCAGTCTTCCCATCATAGAAAACGAAAAACCTTACCCAATTCGATTACACCCATATCCACACCTGAAAAAGATCAGCCCATTAAAGGACCATCCGACTTTCGATAATAATAACCGATTACGCGGATTTTGTTATGACCACCCAGAACGAGTGCGAAAACTGGTTCTTGACCCTTCAAGCTACAGCGTCCGGCTCCCTGAAACAAAAAAAACTACTTGGGAACATTGAATTGGCTGCAGCCAGCCCTACCTTACCGGAAGGCATCCGGAAAGAGGCACAGGCAAACCTTGCGTGGAATGGGTCGTATGACGGCATTTCCGGGATCAATAAGGATGTCATGCTCGTTGTTGGCACCAGTGACGACTTAACACCAGAGCAGGTATCAATAAGGATGGTTGGGCAGATCAATGGATCGTGGCTCGTGCGGTTCAAAGGCCTTCCACAGGTCGGGTCTCATTATGCACCTGTCGAGTACGGGGAGAACTCACTTAACTTCCTTGGGATGGATGAGTCGCCTCTGAAAAGATAAGTCCAATTTTTGTCGGTGCTTGGGGTGGCCGGTATCGGCGTGTTGGAGCAGCCGTAGGCGGGTGCAGCGGTAGCGGTCCGGCGGGGCTGCAGAAACGAGTTTGTACAGTACGATAATAATTTCTCACATTATCTGAATTAAGGCAGGACTGCCGGTTTGACATTACCACCCAAAAGACGTAACTGCCCAATCGGAAGATAGATTCCATTGGTAGACGACGCCAAAATGTTATTTCAGGCGATTCAAGCGATTCAAAGTCGAGGCTACCATGAGGTCGATTGTTGTACCAGGTGATGAACTCATCAAGGGATGAAAAGTCTCTACTGAATCGTCGATACGTGTCAAACCGCTTCTCAATCTTACAATAGGTTTAAGGATGTTTGACTCGTCCAAGTATTAATCTGATTCCTAATGACTCTAGATCTCTTTACAATTCACTATCCCTCTCTCCATTGTCCCTCCTCCGGTGATCTCAATATTCACTTCTAATGTTGCATGATCATCTCTCGGAGTGGCAAATATCCCCATACTCTCTCATCGGCAGATCCAAGACCTCAATGATATTTTCTATGTTGATTAAGTCGAATTCCCTTGCAGCAAGTATCTTTTAAGGGGAATCATCGATTATCGCACAGAGCTTACGACTGGTTGAACCATCCTTGTACCAGTCGGTGTGGACAGCCGACATACTATGTTTCCGTTCGTATCTGACCTATTTACAATGATATGCAATATTAAAGGAATATTTCCAACACGTTTAATTGAGATGAATAGGGGATTCACCCAAAAAAATCACTATATTATTAGTTACATTACTTATTCTTCATCTATTTTTTGAAGCGTATCCCAACAATATCCTTAATTGGCAATATCTGGGATACTATGCCCAAATATGTGCGAAGGCCAAGAGTTAGGATAGCAAAGCCTCTATTATCAGAAGGATACGAGACCTATGCTACTTATGGTAAGAGATGGAGCGATCCGAAGGTAAATTCGCCATCAAATGTGATTTTTAATTTGGATTCCTCCTTTCTTTTCCAGAAGACTCGGGGGCCTGCCCCATGACCACAGACTTACAGCACTTTTAAGACCATCAGCGTGAGGTCATCAAACTGGGGCTGGTCGTCGCTGTACCGGGTAACCTCATCCTTGATCCGGGTGATGATCTCACTGGCAGGGAGGTGACTGACCTCTAAAGAGAGGGCGGTCAGCCGTTCAACCCCGAACTCCACCTCATGCCGGTTGATAGCCTCAGTCACTCCGTCAGTGTAGAGGACAACGATATCACCGCTGTCAAGAGAGATCTCCTGCTCTTCGAGTGCTATTTTGGGCATCACCCCGAGTGCAACCCCTTCCGCTTTTAACAGGATTGTGTCCACACTCCCACTCTTCAGCATAAATGGCCAGTTATGGCCTGCACTCACGTAGGTGAGAGTTTTTTTCATAGGGTCAAGGACTCCATAGAAGAGGGTGACAAACATGCTTGAGCGGTCGTTCTCTGCAATGAGGTCATTTGCCCGGTGGATCGTCTCGATGAAGTCATAGAAATCTCCGCCGACCTCACGGGCGGGGAGGTTGAGGGCGGCAAGGTCAAATCCTTCAATCTGAGGCGGAAATTCGGGGAGAAAACTCTGCTGAATGCCACGTGCTATCTCTAACTCCTTTGCGATCCTCTCCTTCTCGGCACTGGTGTAGATCAGTTCTTCGGTATACTCCTTCAGATCTGATGCCATCTGATTGATAGCCCCTGCAAGCACCTCGAGCTCGTCTCCAGATCGTACCTCCACTCGAAAGTCGAGGTTGCCACCCCCAATGATCTCTGTCCCTTGAGTGAGAGTACGGATAGGACCGGTGATCATACGTGCGATGATCAGGACTATGCACGCAACTGCCCCAAGGACTATGAGGAAGATCAGGACAAACAGCATCATTGTCCTAGTGATCTCACGATTTATGGACTCATTCGTTGCATTGGTCGCTGCCGAAATGGCTTGTGCGGTCAGCTTGGCTGGACTTGAGAACTCATCGATATAAGTCGTTGCCGCAACCATGAGACTGGTCCCATTCACAGGGACCATATACATGAACTTGGGCCTTATGTTCCCGTCTGCATCTGACCAGTCGTAATATCCCCCAGATACCGCACCAGTTAGACTCGGGGCATAGATCGTCCACCAGGTGGGAAGTTCCTCCTGCAGGTTACGCATATCATAGTTGACCAGATCAGGATTGGGATGGAGGCGCATGATCGCGGTCCCACGCTCATATACACAGGTATACCCGGTCTGACCTACGGGCTGGACGCCGATCCTCACCAGTTCTGGGTCATTTCCCATCGTCTCCCCTGTGAGGTCCAGGTGCGCAGAGAGGTAAATGCGCACCTCCTCTGCGATGTCAAGTGCTTTTTCTTTGATCGCCGCTTCACCCAGGCGTTCAAGGGCAATAGTGCTGTCTTTTGCCGCGATCTTTCCGAGTTCGACACTGTGCTCCTCTGATATCTCCCCGATCGTCCCCATCGCAAAGACCGCAAGTAAGCCGATGACAGAAAAAGAGACAATAAAGAGGGAGAGAAATGCAATCATCAACTTTTTCGCAAGCGATTGCCTGATCTGCGTCCTATTTGCACCCCGATGATCTTTGGATATATCCCCTACCATCACAGAACTCCTGATACATCACCCGAAAGGCCCATCTCATCGAGGTGGCCCGCCATGAATAGTATAGGACTTTGGTAGCAGGAGTATTGTAGGTAATGGCACCCGGCACCCCATGCAACTGAGATCTCTTCATTCTTCTCTTAAAAAAACGCCCGTTTTTTGCCAATTGAGCGTATTCTCTTACATATGCAGGGTAAATTGCGATTATTTATTCGAACGCATTTCGTTAGGGCGGATATTTGTCCTCATTGTTTGCACCCCGTTATAATGAACCCTTAATAGTGGTTGCTCCCTGAAGAGCAACTGTGCACTCAGATCACTTTTTGTATGAGAAAAAGAATATCCCCATCGAAAGTGTCTTCGTGAGGTATTGTAATGAAGCGGTATGTACTCATAGCACTGACCCTGGGATTTGTCCTGGTAGCGTGCACCTCCTTCCCTGTATCGGCAGTGGTAACTATTGATAGCGGAGATCTTCTCAATCTCCCTGAGATCAGGATCTCATCCCAAGAGATTCCAGCACCAGATCTGAATATTGATGGTTCCATGGTCTGGAAGAAGATCTGGAGCAAGAGCGGGTATCTTATCGGACCCAATGGAAAGGCACTGCGCCGGTTCTCAGTAATGAAGTATGAACGGCGGAAGTTCTCTCTCACCTATAGCGCAAGAACCGGTTCCATCCAGGCAGGGATATGGACTGGGTCAGACTGGATCGAAGAGGATGAAGTACAGGTGATGGGGCCTGGGTCGGTGCTCCTCTATTACTGGCTCTATCCCGGGGAGTACTTCGCAAAGGTCGCCTGCACCGATGGATCTCTTGGGTACACCATCGAATGCTGGAGGAGGGTAAGGGCAACTTAGACTGTCACCCCTGCAGCATAAGGGTTTTTTAAGGCAGCGCCTACAGCATTGCAAGAATAAGATATCAGGGAGTGTCCTTCTCTCCTGACCCTTTTTTTCTCCCCGGTGCATGCATAAAGACAAGAGCCATGTGCGAGTGATAGCAAGAACTCATCCGTTCTTGGAGCGGATAGCATCAGCGGACACTGGAAAAACCCTGACAATAGCGTTAAAAACCCGTTCGTAAGCAGGGTACGAATCTTCCAGGAAAGACGTCATTTGAGGCTATCTATTTCAAGGTGAGAATAATTGGATAGTGATTCGCAGTTCAATAAATATCTATCAACAAATTTAATATAAATAGTGAGAGTAAATGACGAAAAATGTGATGGAATAATGTATGTCTCTGTGAAAACCTATCACGTAATGGTAAAGATTACCCCATTTGATCTCTTCAATTCAGAGTTCATAACTTTTACCCTCGCCTTTCCTTTATTCGCGATATCAGTCGAGGATATCATCGCTCTTAATTGAGTAGGTGAGACAAAAGTAGTGGTTCTTTCCGATCCCTTCCAGAGAACTTTGCAGCCGGAATTAAAATTGGTACCAATAACTCTCATATTAAATGCTGCTTGTCCATGCTTTTTTTGTTGAGGAATAAGTGAGGTGATGGAAGGCACCGGGATTGATTGAGGATTGATTGTGAATGAAACCTCATTGGAATATATTGATGGTGAAAGAAAAAGAAAGGGAGGCTCACGTACTCTCACTTTGGCTGTTCCCGCCGAGGCGATATCTGTTGAAAGGATAGTGGCGGTGAGCGTTGTTGATGATACATACGTCGTCGTCCTATCCACCCCATTCCATTGGACCTTATTATCTGTTAGGAAATTAACGCCTTGAACAGTTAATGTGAATTCGGGGCCGCCCGCGGTTGCACTCGAGGGTGATATACTGGTTATTGCAGGAGATGGGGAAGAAGCGTAAATAGTAAATGTGGCAGAATTACTGTCATGAACGCTGAGACCGTAATTTCTCACGACGATAGACACAGTACCTGCAGATGCAACTTTTTCAGCTGGGACTGATGCAGTCAACTGTGTATCTGAAATATACGTAGTAGACAACACATCATTATTCCATTTCACGTCGGAGCCAAACAATGGACTGCTAGAAAAATCTGTACCAGTAACTGTCAACGTGAATAATGGACTTCCCGCTTTAATCGATGTAGGACTGATAGAAGTGATCGAGTGGGCACCAGAGGGGTTGATGAGCAAGATCAGGGATACGAAGAGGATGAGGCAGATGAATCTGCGAACATTCTGTTGATTCATAGATATAGGGATTGTATTAATATCTAATAAAATTTTTGTTATAATCCAGTATCTCCGAAAGGAAAAATCCTATTTTAGAAACGAAATAGTATAGTCTCCACTCCAGTTGAATTTATTCCAATTTAGCCTAAACAATATATTTTAATAGTATAAGCATATATTTTAAATTTGATGAAAAATATGACATTGAAATGTCCCAATAGAATTATTTTCGAGGACATCCATGGATTTCTAATCCAAAAAGTAAGTAATTTTAATAACTGTACCCAGGTCGATTACCCCAAGCAATATCTTGGTTGTGTTGTATAAAGAGGAGGTGAGATTCAAACAATTCTTGCTTGAAATGCATGAACAGTGCATTGCCCGGTATAAAGAGCGATGAGGGATAGCCGGTTGCCATCTTCGCATCTCTGAACTGTGAGGATGTAGGTCGAGGGATCATCAGGGAGCCTTCGATAGTTCCCAACTGGAATCTTCAAACCCATGCGACTATTGAGATTACCCGCTCATTTTTTTTGATTCGGAGATACTGATAATCAGTTCCTGGTAATACACTGAGATAAAGATTTATCGTGTAATTATATAGGAGAATTCGAAAAATCCCATACTAATCGAAAGTAGTTTACACTACCCACTCGATCAAATACCAATGTATTTGGCTTTTAATTTTGCAATCAAAGCGAAATATGAGTGAATAGAATTGCTTGGAGATCGACTTGGCCAAATATCATCCATGATAGATTGGGAGAAGTTTCGCCCTCTTCTTTCAGAATTATTTGCTCATTATGAAGAGAAAGCAGGTCGGCCCCATTATAATGAAGTCTTTATGATCAAGGTTCTTGCTCTTCAACAATGGTATGGTCTTTATGATCCCCAAATGGAACGAGAAATCTATGGTTGAATATCATTTCTCCATTATATTACAGCTACGACATATGTCGGCCTGTTTAACTCTGCTACTACTGATATTCTATGCAGGGATGGTTATGGATTCAGGAACCACCGATGTCCAGACACTTCGGAGCGTTTGGATAAAAACTAATGAGAACCAATTATTCCACCAATTGGAGGAGGAGTATGGCTTTTCAAAGGCGGTATGCCGATCATTGGTGTCTCTAATACTTGACTACATTGAACACAATTACGGAAACCA
>JAPKXQ010000027.1 GCA_026394765.1 Methanomicrobiales archaeon | reverse complement strand
ACCGGTTGTGAGCGTGGGGAGCCAAACTCGCGGGCATTAGGGGTGAGGGCTGTACGGACCCCCCATTCATCCACTCACCTTATAAAACCCAAAAACTTTCGAATCAGTCTCAAACTGTCGCTTCGCTCGCCATTTGTTGGCTGGAATGATGGCCGGGCACCCCAGGCAGTCGTTGCCACGATATCCCCATGGACAGGTCTGTCCACACCCAGTGGCTTCTTCTTCGCGGTACAAGTTGCGATCGAATTGCTTGCCGGGTTCCGAACAAACATGGAGAGCCGTCATGCGCCCCAAATCGACGATTACGACCTTTTCAATTTGAACCGCAGCCGGGATCAACATTTCCAGCCCGGGTGTCTTCCCGATCGCGTCGGCCATGTCCCCCGGGACTTTTAAGGGCAAAGAAATATTGCGATTACATGCGGATAGATGAGTGTCACTTCCCAAGTGACAAGGTACTACAGCGCGTGCTCCCCTGCCGACCAAGCTGGGAGCGCGTTCATTCCTGTTTTGTGACATTTTGCCACCCCCGAAGGTTTGCCATAAGGACCTGTTCAACAACCCTGGATCGCGGAACAAATCCGCGGACCTCATCTAAATCTCTGATCAGAGCGCTAGGCACGGTCAGACAAAGAGAAATTCTCTCTCTCATACAAGAGAAGTATTACACACCATGTGTATTATTCATATCGGTTGGGTGTAGAAACATTGAGATTGTTTATCCACATAGTGTGACTGATGGACGCTCCAGGTGACGACGAGAAGAAGAAGGTAGACGCGTTTTTATCATCGCTCCGAAGTGACGATGTGAAGCACTACGCGTTTTTGATAATGGAGCATCTGATAAAACGCAAAATGACAGCGGGGCCGGATGGAGAAGGGTGGGTCCGTGGCCGCGAGATACATGAGGCACTCGTCCAGACCGCAGAGATCCCACATGGGACCACGTTTTTTCGTATCCTTGCCGGGTTGGAGAAGGCAGGCATCATCGAGCAGAGGAAGCACGAGCCAGGAGGGACACCGGGGAGGGGCGCCGTATTCTTCAGATCAAAAGAGTTCTACCCGATAAGCTGGTTCATGACGCGCGACGATCTGCTCACAGAGTATGCGGTCACTTACGACCGGGCAATCCGGCGGTACAATAAATTGAAGACTGCCATAAAAATGTTAGAAGATCTGGGCGTTGAAGACCCGGAAAAGAAGATTAACGAATCAGTCAAGCAACCCAAAAGATCACGGCCTTCAAATGTGTTGATCTGGTCACGATATCCGTCGGATGTCGATGACTGACCTCCCTCAATGAAGGCGGTCTGCCAACTATTGATGAGTCATCCCTCCCGCCGCTTCTTCAGCTCGATCTCATTGGTCATCTGGCTGATCAAGTCATGGCCTTCCAGGGACCATATAAAGGCTTCTTCTTTGGATTCTGCCCTCCTTCTCGCTGATAAAGACCTGCCAAATGTGCAACAGAACCGGAAATCTTGGACCAAGTATTTGGTTCTGCACCTTGATGATGAGTGTTTCTTCACTTCCTCAGACCTCGGCTTAATCCCGTGCAACTGTAAGATGTCCGCCTTGATCTCTCTCTCATCAGTATGAAAACCCCAATGAGGCTTCGCCTCATGCTTAACCTATGAAAGTCCCCAATTTTACCCCTGTTTTGAATTCTATCCCGGTTCTCATGGGAAAAAGTTCAGGTCTATCATTTGCGTGAGGCCGTCATGGCTCAAATGTGCGACCCTCTGGGTCGGTAGGCCAGCAATCGATCCATCCTTTGATCGCACCGTGCCCTAAATCCTACAGTCGTCAGAACCGGGTGATGCCCACACGTTCTGCTATTGCCTATAAGCTGCCCTCACATCAAACCTCGTCCCGCATCGAGAGTAACCGCCCAGCATCCAGCTGAACCGGGGTGACACTTTATGATGTCGAGGACTTCCCAGCTGGAATCGGCTCTGGCCATCCCGGTGGTAAGATCCCCTGCAGCCTACCCGTAACTCCTTGATGGCAATATCGGGGAGGTTACCTGGCTTGAGGTCTCGGCAGGTGGTACTGGGTCAGGTTGATCAGAGGGTGTCTAGGCTGACGCCCTGGAAGTCCTGGACTATTTCAGAGAGTTCTTTCACTCCAAACGCGGTCTTTACTGTGGTTACGTCGAGCGCAACGGCGGCATCGCAGACATAGTCAAGGATGTCAATTGAGAGTTCCCTCGCCTGCTTGCTCTTCTTGAGCTGGTCGACGAGGAAAGTCACCCTCTCTGGGGGGTCCTGCCGCAGGCGTGTCAGGCTCATCACACACATGAAGATCCGGGTGAGGTTCCTGTCAGTACCGGTGATGGTATCAAAGAAGTTTTTAATCACCTGGGCCTGGTAAACCTCACCTGCCATATTTATATTTTGTTATTTGCTCTCCTATAAAAATATATCGTGACTCTCACTTCGCGGTAGTCACAATCTTTATCACATCGCCGTCTTGAAGGAGATGACTCTCTTTTACCCGCATCTTGGTCTTAGCATCGATCGCATAGAGAAACCCCTTGCCTATGTCACTATGCACGAGAAACGCAAGGTCATGGGGGGTCGCCCCCCGTCGCACCAGGAATGCATCGGGAAGGACAGTCCCGTCTTTGTTGGTGTAGTGCGTCTCGTCCTCAACAGGATATACTACGATCCTGTCAAGGAGTGAGAAGACAGCGTGGTTGATCGCCTGCTGAACCCCAGTCCCACCGTACGTATCCATCACTGCACGGATCTTCATCAGCCCCGCTGACTGAGCGGGTGAGAGAGAACCCTCATTGATCATAGAGAATGTGGGGTCTCCAGGTCGATAGGCGATGAGCTTCCCGTTTGTCGCATTACGGAGTGCAAGTTCTCCTGCAGCAGTGGAGAAGAGGTGTACAGCACCCTTCAGTTTCCCGGGAATGTCTTTAGGGGCAAGGTCGACGCGGTTTCCTACCGGGAACATCGGCTTGGCAGCACGAATGAGTGTTCCACAGAACCGGATGAGGTCATCAGCTGAGGCGTGGAGGAGGTCTATCCCACATATACGTTCAGCGTCCCGGGCAGCTTCAGGCGTCACCCCGAGGCCGGTGAAGACCTCGGCTATCCCATGGTGAATGGAGTACGACTTTGCCTGGGCCTGGCGGGTTATCTTAGCCCAGTGCTTCTCAAGGATGCCGTGGACCCACATCGTCATCTCCCGGGTCACAAAGTCAATATCGACCAATGGGTCGTGGGTGCCTGGGTCGACAGGGTTGCCTTCGCTGTCGGTTCCCCCGCTCGCGTCGATCACATGTATGATCGCGTCTGCCTGCCGCAGGTGGTCGAGAAACTGGTTCCCAAGTCCCCTCCCCTTGTGGGCATCAGGGACAAGACCGGCGACATCGATAAGTCCGACCGGAGTGTACCGTATCCCCTCCTGGCATGAAGTGCACTTTACACCCAGGGCACGGCATGCGCAGGTGGAACGCACAAAAGCTACCCCTTTATTGGCGTCGATTGTGGTAAATGGGTAATTCGCGATCTCGGCCGGGGCCATGGTTGCTGCCCTAAAAAACGTCGATTTGCCACAATTGGGCTTTCCTGCAAGTGCGAGGCTGATCATGGAGAGTCCCTATAAGGTATCAGGGTCAATTGAATGGTAATTATGAGTTTCGTTGCGAAAAAGACCTACTATTTCGATGCCCCTGGGCCTGAGAATACAGGGGATGCAGTGAAGATCGCCGTGGAAAGGGCAAAGGAACTCTCTTTACGCCGTATTGTGGTGGCATCCACCTCTGGCACTACCGCGCTAGCGTTCCTTTCCGGGGTGAAGGCAGCAGGACTTGAACTGGTCGTGGTCAGCCACGTAGTCGGGTTCTCCAAGCCTGGAGTCTGGGAATTCTCAAGTGAATCTGCAGCAACGCTGCGGGCGGCAGGTATCAGGGTCATCACCGGGACGCACGCCCTTTCTGGTGCAGAACGGGCTTTCTCGCGTTCCCAGAAGGTGGGCGGGGGTTCACGTACCGAGGCAGTCGCTGAGGCACTCCGTCGGATCGTTGCAGTCGGCTTAAAAGTCGCGGTTGAGTGCACCCTCATCGCGGCAGACCAGGGCGCGGTCGGAGTCGATGAAGAGGTCATTGCAGTCGGTGGGACGATGAGTGGGGCCGACACAGTCTGTGTCATCCGTCCATCCCACACGTCATCTCTCTTTGACTGTCAGGTGCGCGAGATAGTAGCTATGCCCCGGAACCGGTGACCATGCTCGCCCAGGCCCTCAATGAGGCCCTCCATACACTCAGGTCCCGCCCATCCATCTGGCTGACAGGGTTCATCCCTTCAGTCCTCATCCCCTCTGCCCTATTTCTCCAGTATAGCTTTGGGAGTTTTGTCACGTCAAAGGCCGAGATAATAGCGATACTTATCCTTCCGTTCGTGTTTGGAGGAGCACTCGAAGTCACCCGGGCCGAGAGAGGGGGTATCTACGACTTTGCAAGAGGCGGGGTCTCCCACTACTTCAGAATCCTCCTCCCGTCCCTCCTGATCGGTTGTGCAGCCCTGCTCACCATAGGTGCGGTTGTCGGGACTGTCACACTCCTTGGGATCTCCCCTGGATCAGGGATTTTGGGCGGTGCTATCCTTGGTGTCGCGCTCCCTTTTCTCCTCGCCACGTTCTTTTATGACACCGCAGCGGTCTATGAAAAGTGCAGAGTTCTGGAGTCCATACGCCGGAGTGTTGAACTTGTAATGCTCTATCCAACTCGCGTCTTCTTCTTTTATGCCCTCGTGATACTCGTCTCACTCGCTATCTCTGTTGTCATGATGGTCATCTGGGCAGGTCTCCTGGCAGAGCGTTTGACTCCTCTCCTATCTATGCAGCCCGAAGAGATCCAGGTGATGACCCCCACAGCATTTGTAGACCTCATTGGGCATGACGGTATCATTCTTACTGCGGTGCTGGCGGCAGTAGCAACCACCCTCATCCTGCCTTTTGTGTACGCTTTCAAGGCTTCGTTCTACAAGCAGATCAGCATGGTTAATCCGGCCCCAGAACCAGTTGCAGGGGAGTTCGACAATAAAGGGCGCTGGTACAAGTACTGATAAGGTAACGCTCCCTTTTAGGGTGAAAGGAGAGATAGAAGATTTTTTTTACAGGAACCGAGCCGAAACAAGGAGGGCAAAGATCCCTCCTGACAGGGTACCAATAACATTGGTCCCTGCATTTCCAATAATTCCCCGGTTCTCAATGACTGCTCCCACGAGGCTGTCAGCATTCGTCCCGACAAACCCGGCAATAATGCATACAATGGTCGTTCCAGGGGATATGACACCAAAGGCGAGTGCTGTTCCTGATATTGCGGCAGAGGTGAGGAGTGCAGCAAGCTCCCCGCCGATGGTGACCCCACCGTTCGTACCAGGGGCCACCCTCTCAAACGTGGTGATGAGGAATGGCTTCCCACACATCACTCCTATCTCACTCGCGACGGTATCCGCCGCTGCAGAAGCGACGCTTCCCACAAACATCGCTGCGAATGCTGGCTGCTGGGTGACTCCGAAGAGAACTGCCGCAGCTGCTGATACCATTCCATTTGAAAAGACATTGCGGTACCCCCTAGCTCCTCCCTGGGTCTGTTCAACCCCCATCTTCTCCTTCTCCCGATAGCGGAACTTTGTGCAGGCAGAGCCGATGATGAAGAAGGTGAGCATGATCAGGAAGAACTTTGGTCCGGCAAATACGAGGAGGAGGACACCGACAATAGCTCCTGAGAAGAGACCAGAGAGGTCAGCGGCTTTGAAACGATATGAGAAATAGGCAAAACAGAACGCTATGAGCACCGCCGCGGCAATCAGGGTGAGATCAGCCTGGTAATTGATATCGGCAAATAGAAACATCGTCATTGAGGTGCCGAGTGCAACGACTGGGGCCGCACCCTCACGTCCGACCTGGATCTCCTTTAAGAGGACTGCCACCATCACCCCAAAGATGATGATGAGAGGTTCGTTCCGTCCTAGGACGACCATGATGGCGGATGCAACAATCGTGGCAGTCACGATGAATATTATGTATTCAGTGAGGCCTGGGTCTGGTCTCATGATCGATACCTCTCCCACTGCCACAATAGCAAGTGAGGCAGAGAAGATCATGAGGTCTATGAGGCCCGCACCATAGAGCCCAGCGAGGACGAAGATGGTGAGGATATAGGCATACTGACGACTGATAGAAAAGAGAACGACGGCCCCTGCGATGGCACCAAGAGCAAATACCCAGGGCTGGGGAAGTCCAAAAGCAAGGACGATAAGGAGCGCCGAATACCCTGTAAAGACTGCTGCAGCCCACCGGTCCATCATATGAGACTATCCGTAACCAACAGACTAGAACTTTCCCTCTGTATCTCTCCTGGAATACAATTATTCACCGGTTTTTCCTGCAACCTGCACTCTGTTTCGTGGGCATCTCCGTAATTGACAATGGTCTTGATAGCAGCAAATTTCTTAGAATAATTGGGTTTTGATCGAATTGGGCAGAGGATATCAGGGTGTGATCCCGGACCTGGGATAATAGAGAAATTTTGCAGGAGGAGATCTCCCTCCCCCTCACTCATCAGTGGCATTGATAGCTGTTGCTGATGTGGCAGGAAATATCTGGGCATCCCCTGCTGAATATTCACGGTGGGTGTAGGAGTAGCGATGACTTGCACCACCTTTGAGGACGATATAGTACCACTCGAACAGGGTCCTGAAGAACCCGAACTGGTGATATCTCCGAAAGGAGAATGCCACGGTGAGTCGGGGATCAAATGCAACCTTTCCCCACTTGCGCATCCGAAGTGGGATCTCAAGGTCATCGCCTGCGTCATAGTTGCGGTACATTCCGGCTGCAAAGAAGGGGGTCCGTCGAAATGCAGTATTGCACCCGAGAGTGTAGTAGTAGGTCCGGGTGAGATAGCCCAGCCACATGAGGGCATTAAAGAGGAGGACGTAGAGCCGGTCTTTATGAGGGTCTTCTTTCGCAGTGACCGGTCCAAATACCTGGACCACACGCTCGTCCTTAAATGCCTCCTGCACCTGTGATATCCAGTCCCTGGGAACGAGACAGTCGGCATCTGTCGTGGCAAGGATCTCGTGCTGCGCCCTCAAAAAGCCGTCATTCCTGGCTCCCCCAACCCGGGGTGACTCCTGGATGAGCACCAGGTCCGCATACTCGACCGCTATCTCACGTGTGCGGTCACGAGACCCTCCATCCACCACGATCAGCTCATACTCGTCCCTTGGGACGGTCTGGGTGGAGAGAGCAACGAGGCACTCCCTGATGTTCTGCTCTTCATTATATGCTGGAATTATCACCGATACCATCGTCACACTCGCGATCTCGCAAATTTTTCCGGTTGAACTGTTCTTGCTCTCCCTCTCATGTGCTACCCGGGGACTGATATATCCCACGACAGGGAGACGACGGTGCATCCTCTCCCGGTCCTGACAGGTAATTGTCGCGTACCAAGCGGGGATCTTATATACAACCTGATGCCTCTCTTCATAGCATCCTTTCCAATGAGGGCTGGTACAATTGGGTGAAACCCGAAGGTCCCTCCCGGGCTTGTGGTTCTGCAGACCATTCTTCAGTCTCGTAAGGCAGACTCCCAGGGGTAGACGATGAAGATCTCCCGCAAGGGATGGTTCGCCATCTCGATCCTTATCAGCATAACCTCTCTCGCGTTCATCTTTATCTCAACATTTAATGAGTCGACAATCTACCACATCCTCTCTTTCAGCATCCCGTTCCTTGTGCTTGCCATCAGTTTTCACTTCATTGCACTCCTCTTCTGGGGCCTCAGGGTCAAGCTCATGGCCCGTTCACTTGGGTACCATGTCGGTTTCTTCTACTGTGTCAACCTCGTCCTCGCCAACCTGCTCGTTGCGGCACTCACCCCTGGAATGGCCGGAGGAGAACCTGTCAGGGTCCATGAACTCTACAGAGCCGGTGTCCCAGTTGGCGACGCGACTGCGCTGGTGATAATGGAGCGTATTCTGGACGGGGTCGTCCTGACAGTGATGGGGATCGTAGCTATCGCCCTTATGAGCACGATATGGTGGAGTTTTCCGCCCTCATTCATCATGGGGGTGATGGTGGCATGGGTAGTCTTCATCGGAATACTAGCCCTCCCGGTCCTTGCACTCCGCTACCCTAAAGTAGCAAAAGGGATCATCAACCGCGTCATCTCAGGCCTCGCCCGCAGGTTCCCTGGTGAGAGGATGGAACGGGTTGCAAGCGGAGTCAATAAGGAGCTGGACAATATGTTCTCCGGCCTCCAGCTCTTCACCGGGAGGGCAGTTTCAGGGTCTTTACTGGGCCTGGGCAGCACAGCACTCTTCTGGCTCGCAGAGTTTTTGGTCCCCTCGATGATCCTGATGGGACTCGGATATCCTCCTTCGATCGCTGAGTCGTTCTTCTTCCAGATAATCATCGCAATCGTGATGATGATCCCGACCACCCCTGGTGCATCAGGTGTTGCCGAGATCTCCACCTCGTACCTCTACTCACTCATCATCCCCGCATCAGTCGTCGGGATCTTCGTCCTGATATGGCGAGTCGTCACCTTCTACCTAAACATCGTCCTTGGCGCAATATCCAGTCTCATTATCATTAAAAGGGAGATGGGACGTGAGATTTCGGTTGATCCGCCACAGATTGACAGCAGCTGAAGAGTCGTGTCAGAAATCGGCCAGGGATCTGCATCCTGGAAACAGACGTTCAATGGCCTTTAGAACTGGTATCCAGACACTCTGGAAGTGGTACTTGAAACTCTGGCCTAATACAAGAGATGCCCTGAAAATCCTGACATAATTCATAAGAGAGGTGATGATCAATAGAAGAGGGATGTCGCCGCCCGGGGAGCTCCCCAAGACTTATGAGTTCGCCACCGTCGAGGACCGCTGGCAGAAGACCTGGCGGGACCAGGACCATTTTTTCAAGAATGACCCGAAAAAGCCCAGGTTCATCATTGATACCCCTCCCCCCTATCCGACAGGAAACTTCCATATCGGGAATGCGCTGAACTGGTGCTATATCGACTTCATCGCCAGGTACAAGCGGATGAAGGGCTTTGATGTGATGTTTCCCCAGGGCTGGGACTGCCACGGCCTCCCAACTGAAGTAAAAGTCGAAGAGACCTTTCGGATCACGAAAAACGATCTGCCGAGGGAGAAGTTCCGGGAGATGTGCCGCACGCTCACACTGGGGAACATCGAAAAGATGCGCGCGACGATGCGGAGGATGGCCTTCTCGATAGACTGGTCTCACGAATATATCACGATGATGCCTGAGTACTATCGTAAGACCCAGGTCTCGTTCTTAAAGATGTTCCGTGACGGGTACATCTACCAGAGCGAACACCCGGTGAACTTCTGTACGCGCTGTGAGACCGCAATCGCATTTGCTGAGGTCTCGTATGATGCCCGGGAGACGACCCTCAACTTCTTTGAGTTTGACGGGGTCGAGATCGCTACCAGCAGGCCCGAGCTCCTATCAGCCTGTGTTGCAGTCGCAGTGCACCCAGATGACGAGAGATACAAAGGTCGCGTGGGGTCCACCCTTGCAGTACCCCTCTTTGATCACCGTGTCCCAGTCATTGCTGACCAGGCTGTAGACCCTGCATTTGGGTCAGGGGCGGTGATGATCTGTACATTTGGAGACAAACAGGACGTATTTTGGTGGAAACAGCACGGCCTCCCCCTCAGAAAAGCGATCGACCGGAACGGGAGGATGACTGCAACTGCCGGGAAGTATCTAGGAATGCGCACCGATGAGTGCCGGGCTGCAATACTTAATGATATGCAGGACGCGGGCATCCTATTGCGACAGGAGCCCCTTGCCCAGCGGGTAGGGGCGTGCTGGCGGTGTAAGACACCGATCGAGATCTTGAGCGAGCACCAGTGGTTTGTAAAGATAGTACCTGACGAGATCCTCTCTGCAGCACGAAGCATCAGGTGGACGCCGGAACATATGCTCCTGCGGATGGAGAACTGGGCTTCCCAGATGGAATGGGACTGGTGCATATCCCGTCAGCGGATCTTTGCAACACCCATCCCGGTATGGTACTGCGGGAGATGCGGTGCCATCGTACTCCCTGACGAGGCCGACCTCCCAATAGACCCTACGCAGGCGATGCCAAATGGTCCCTGCCCCTCTTGCGGCTCATCATCCTTTAAGGCTGAGACCGATGTCCTGGATACATGGATGGACTCCTCAATATCAGTCCTTTACGTCACCGGGTGGCAGGGGGAGCAGAAGCCCCCCCTGTTTCCGGCCCAGATCCGCCCCCAGGGGCATGATATCATACGGACCTGGGCGTTTTACACAATACTGCGCTCGGTAGCCATCACCGGGGAAAAACCCTGGGACGAGATCCTGGTCAATGGGATGGTACTGGGAGAGGACGGGTTTAAGATGAGCAAGAGCCGGGGCAATATCATCGAGCCTGAGGAGATCCTCGTGAAGTACGGCGTAGATGCCCTGCGGCAGTGGGGAGCAGCAGGTGCAGCTATCGGCTCTGATATAATGTTCAACTGGAACGATGTCGTATCAGCATCCAGGTTCCAGACCAAACTCTGGAATATTGTCAGGTTCAGCCTCCTCCAGATAACCCGAACTGAGTTCAGGCATGATGTGGTCCCAACCGCCGTCGCAGATCGCTGGCTCCTTGCACGGCTGGCTGGCCTGGTCGAGGTTGTGAGCGCCGCGATGGAGACATACCAGTTCGATCGCGCGCTAAAATCGATTCGTGAGTTCGCATGGGACGTCCTTGCCGATCAGTATATAGAGATTGTTAAGGGTCGGCTCTACCAGGACGACTCCTCACGGGACGGTGCATGCCTGGTGCTTGAGACGGCAATCGACCACCTCTGTCGCATGATGACCCCCTTTACCCCCTACTTTGCCGAAGAGTGCTTCTCCTCCCTTGGGAAGGGGAGCGTCCATACCCAGGCATGGCCAGAGTCTTCTCTCCATGATGAGGGGGCAAGGGCTCAGGGAGACCTCCTCGTCCGCGTGGTATCAGAGATACGGCGGGTCAAACATGAGCGAGGGTGGGCACTCAACGCCCGGATTGGAACGGTCACGGTATGGGCTCCTTTGATGATAGACGACCCGTCAGATGCTTCCCGGGCCCTCAATGCCACTGTTCTATGGAGAGACGACAGCCCCAGTCTCGAGAGAGTGGTGACTGATATCAGGTTCAATCCCGGTGTGGTCGGCCCACGGTTCAGGAAAGAAGCAGCGGCGTTCATGGAGGCTGTAAAAGCTTTGCCTTGCGAAGATCTTTCCGATCCCCCTGCTGTTGTCACGGTGAACGGGAGGCAGGTAGAGGTCCCGGATGGAGCGTTTGCACCCGTCTACTCCTACCGTGTCGGTGGCGAAGAGGTCGAGGTCTTCACCTTCGGTGACGTGACCGTTGCACTTTCGAAAAGTCTCTGATCACCCCTTCTACCAGGAGGGTGATCGCAGAGAGCGGGAGCCTTGAGTCTACGATGACGAATCGGAAAGGCTCAGCTTCTGCAAAAGCGAGGTACTGTTGTTGGACCTGGGAGAGAGTCTGTTCTTGTTCAAAGTGCTCACGTCTGCCCTCTCCTTTTCGGGCCATTGCCTCTTCAACCGGGAGGACAAAGAGGATGGTAAGGTCGGGTGGGACAGTCCACCCTGCATGTAGGGCCTGGAGCCATGCAAGGGGATCTTGAAGACGACCTTTAAGGGTTACCGACTGGTAGGCGTACCTGCTGTCTGTATAACGGTCTGAAATGACAAGATGCCCTGCATCCAGGGCCGGTCGTATCACGGTTGCGAGGTGCACTGCATGGTCAGCAGCAAAGAGGAGGGCTTCTGCGACCGGGTCGATCTCTTCTGCAATAGCCCTTCTCACCTGGTCTCCGACCCAGTTCGTCCCCGGCTCCCTGGTAAGGACCGGGTTTATATCTTGGAGTGATCTGGCAAGGGCGCTGGCAACGGTCGTCTTCCCACTCCCGTCGATCCCTTCCAGGGTGATTAGCATACTAATCCCTGACGCACCCAGGAGAGGGGTATTGCCCTGGTGTGCACCCCTGTTGCGACGATTCCCCCGTCAAACCCTATCGATCTGAGGTGGAACAGGTCTTCAGGACCGCAAATCCCGCCTCCATACAAGAGCTTCCCCTTGTAGCAGGCACGGAGTGCAGTGAGGTTGAGACCTATGATGCCCTGACTGGTCCCGACACCGCCAACATTTAGGATTATCACCCCGTCGAATGCGAGGCTGCCAGCCTGACTGAGGAGGTCTATTGGGTCTTCACCTGTAGGGATGACCGAGAAGTCCTTGATATCGATACTGAGAAAACCCTTTGAGAACGACTCCAGGCTACTCCTGACCGTTTCGGTCCCGATGACATTAACGACCCCTTCGGCTTCCAGCAGGTCACCAGGCCCCTGGCACCCGCAGTCGAGATAGCAGCATGTGACTAGTGGCAGCATCTCCATAACGACCTTCTCATTCGATCCCACACCCATAATACGGTCCAGGTCGGCGATGTAGATATATTTGGGCTGTAGTGCCGTGAGGTGAGCAAGAGGGTCGGCAGACTTTACAAGGCCCCAATCGAGCGGTCGGTAGCTCTCCCGATTGCCCCGCGATCCATGGACGACTTGTCCAGATCTCAAATCTATTGCGAGGATTAGATTCATTATAGTCTCAAATCCTTATGCGCGGTATATTTAATCTTATCAGTGTGGCGATAACTGCAAATACAGGCACCATTAACCTTATCTGGATGCCCAAGAACAAAACATGCATACTCCACTGAAGATATACAATCATTTTCTAATAAATCGTGAAGAGCAATTACCAGCATCTCCTCTGTAGTGGTGGAGGGAATGGTCATACAACCAACGTTTTTCATTTCCATATTACGTTCTCCACTCTATTGTATCCTGGGTTCCCGAATAGGACCGGACTTCTTCTCTCCCACAGTCAATGCACTCCCACAACTCGATGGGAGATCCTGAATTTTCACGGATCCCCCGATAATGCATATTGCAGATATGTTTCGGTTCACTCTTCATAGTCTCCCTCCTCGATTGGAGGTATCTCACACGACCCATCAAACCACCGGTGGCATGCATCGCACTCTCCGAGGCATTCATGCGGGGGAATCATGGTACCCATCCCCAACCCTCTCCACAATGGACACATTGGAGCGTATGCGGGTATGTCTGGACCAGGGTGACGTTACACTTCGGGCATCTGGGAAGAGGGTCTTTTTGAGGCTCTGTGGGGCTTGGTGGTGATTTTTCTTTCATCATGTCTCTCCCGCAGTAGTAACTCGGATTTTCATTCCGTTTCTAACCAGTCCGGAGACATCATGACATTTTTGGGAGCAGTACCAGGCGGACCCGCGTAGATTTTTTAACATCGACTCCCGTACATACCGGGAACGCCCACATACCTTGCAGGTAACTTTATTAATTTTCACGAATTTTGTATTTCCTCGATAATTATCGGCTTTGTGTTTTACCTGGCAGGCCTCGCATCTATATGTGTTTGTGTGTGTGTCTGATAGGAAGTAGATTTCACCGCATTTTAGGCAGGTATACTCCCGTTTGTGTTTTTTTCGATACAGGAGATTACACTCGACAGAACAAAACCGGCGTTTATTCGCTCGTGCGGGATTGACAGTGAAGATCGCCCCGCATTGCTCACAGGTGCATTCCATCTTCATAGTAATCCTGGCTCTGACAGTGGGGATCGTATTCTCTTTCCGCGTGGTTGTTCCGGGGCGGCCTCATCTTCTTCGAATTGCATCTCCACCATATGGAGTACGTCGGAGATATTCATGCGGTGCTCCCTGGCGTATTTCTTAATCCCTTTGATCACGGAATAGAGGTCATCGTCTACCTCGGTACGGACCGGAGCAGAATAGGGTGATGGTCCAAGGGCCTCGACTTCGTTGGCCTCGTTTCCAAAAAAAGATACAACTCTCTTTCCAAAACCATTTTGGTCTTGCTTTTTTTCCATGCACTGTGATTATATTACTCCATAAGCGAAAAATCTATCTTTACATATGTCTATATAACATGTAATGAGCATGGAAGTAGATACCCAAAAAGAGCATGAGCTTTTCCTGCGGGACGTAGAGCCGTTTAATGCCCGTACTAAATATGGCGTAGCTAAAAAGATTAAGATGGAATGGGCATTTGTTGATTCCCAGAACCTTATTATCCGAGAAAAGTTCCATCTTGAAGGCTTGGAGAATGGGTCTCTTGTTCTGAAGATAATGCATCAATTAGGATATCAGAAGAAAGGAGAGGGCGTAACTCCCGACCCATTCTCTTTCTTTAGAAAGGGCATGCATATCTTCGCGCTGGTTAATCGCTACTACCGGGAAGGTCTGCATGAAAAACCCGTCTATAGGTTGAAGTATGAGAGCATCCGTCCAACGAAGTCGAAACAGGATACCATTCCGGAGACAATACGAAAAGCCGTGATGTTTCATGTCTCACAGGGGCTTCCACGAGAGGAGATGCTTGAACGTCTAAAGAAGCGCGGAAAGAACTACGTAGAGGCCTTTTTGGCGATGGAGGACAATGGTGAGATATGATGATCATATTTGTTCATTGATCCCCATACAATGAGCATGAAGGCACTAAGAATGCATCACCCCCGGGCCACCCATACAAAGTATAGCCCCCGATCTCCATCCCCATATTTGACCCGCTATGGCGTTCAGTGGAAATCTATTTCTGTATATAAAGATATCTTCCTCCAGGTATGAGAAATGCACTTGTCTATACGATCATAGTTGTCCTTGCGCTGGTGATGGGTGGTGTAGCGGTTATCACTCCCATCCCTACGCGGGCGTATCTCGATTCTCATGTAAATGACACGAGAAACACAATGGGAAACATCACGGAGTTAGCTCCACTTCTCTTTGTAGGGTATACGGATTTCCTCGGGGTACAAGTATTTTGGGGAATCGTCTTCGCGGTGATGTTTATTGGGTTGTTCCTAACTCAAGAAGATACCACAATATTGGTTATCCTCGGAATCTTGATTGGAGGAGTAATTATGGGTCTAGGAGTAATTCCGCCTGAATTCCAGGCCGTTGCAAACGCCTTTTTAATCGTGGCAGTAAGCGGGCTTGGGTACCTGCTGATTATGAAGAAGGTGAGATAATGGGCTGGAAACCAATTCCACTTATTATTGTGGCAGTTGCGGTATTTGTAATGGCGCTCATGGGAATGGGACTCATGGTCCCTGACGATTCAATTCCTACTCCCACTCCCAACTCTACGGCAGCGGACCAGGCAGAGATGATAAGAGGAATCGCTAATTTTGAGTTTTCTGCGCTTGGATGGCTCGGAATGGGTCTTATTATTCTCTCGGCGATCGGGATAATCGTTGTTTATTATGGGAGACTCACGTGAAACGATTTCCGATCGTTCTGTTGTTGGCGGGGCTTTTGGTTGTTCCCTCCTTCGCGCTCAATATCACCGCTGACGTGGGAGAGACCTGGGTGCAGTGGTCGTGGGAAGCGAACCAGACAACCACCATTTACGTGGACTCTCTCTTTCGGGTTGCCAATACTACCCGGAATTATACGGCGGTTACCGATGCCAGCCCGTCTGAAGAGCACCGGCTCTCTCTTTACGACGTAAACGGGACGCTGGTCGGGGAGTCCGTCGCCACTACACTCCCTCCCACGCTCTTCATCCTGGCGCTGCTGGTGATTGCGATCTTCTTTGCGGTCCTTACCCTGCTCATGAAAAATATCTACCGGGTGCTACTCTGCGCAGTGATCTGTACACTGGTATCCCTATATCTCACGCAAGTGAGCGTTGGGCACCTGATAGGAGTTTCGATCATCGGGGTGCTCTTGTCGATTCTCTCCGGGGTGGTTGTGATCCTGGTGCTGGCAGATATGCGTACCGGCGAAGAGGAGGATTAGGAAAATGCTTCGGTATATTCTCACGATTATTTTTCTAGTGTGCCTGGTGGGAGCGGGGGCTGCACAGATATCAACGAAAGTTCCCGGGGATACGAAAAAAGAGATTACGGTAACCCTCGAGAAGATGGATACGGCAGATAAAAGTTTCAAAGACATAAAAGAGGAAAACGTCACTTCTACCGAGATGCTCCGGGTTAAATTCTCCAAGAAGGGTGCATCGGATATGGCGAATCTTATTCAGATTGCTCCCTACGCAGCGTATAACTTCTTTCCGGACTTTTCATATCGGTCGCTAACCTGGACCAAGTCATATGGAAATAAATACGAGGGATATACCGGGTATGAGAAGGGGAAATATGAACCGTGGGAATATTATTTCAAAACCATCACGGTCTCCCCGACAGATAACTATGTGAAGTTTCTGCTAGCTGATCATGTCGGTCGGCAAGCGTGGATCCTGGAGACCTCTTACGACGCCTTTAACGAGGCCGTAATTTCCCCCGTGGCGGTTGGAAAAATGCCTGATATGAATCTACTTAAATCATTAGGTCGGGGGGTGTGCGACCGGTGCGCCGAGCGGTCTTAATTTTCTTTATTGGGTTGTTTTTAATAGGTGTGTGTAGCGGAGCGGTTACACAATGGAATTCTACCGATGGGGCGTATACCGTTGTAAAATGGAATGGAACTGGTTCGACTACATGGGACACACCTGTCGGAGTAACTACAGTTGAATATTTGGTTGTTGGTGGTGGGGGTTCTGGTGGAAGTAAAGGGGGCGCTGGTGGTGGGGGCGGTGGTTATAGAACAGCCCCCGATTTTTCCGTATCTGGAACGGGAATACCAGTTGTTGTAGGTGCTGGAGGAGATGCTGTAACTTATAATAAAGGGAATTCTGGAGGAAATTCTAGTTTTTCTACAATTACGTCAACTGGTGGCGGGGGCGGTGCAAATTATGATAATAACAATGGTTTATCTGGGGGATCTGGGGGTGGTGCAGCAAAGGCAACCGGTGTGAGTGGAACGGGAAATACCCCAGAAACAATCCCCAGTCAGGGCAATAGTGGTGGACTGGGTTATACGAATGCCCCAACCTATATGGGTGGTGGCGGTGGAGGAAGTGCTGCTGCTGGGGGGAATGCACAGTATACATTTCCATATGCGGTTGGCGGGGGGAATCTTGCATCCTCCATCTCAGGAGTTAGTACAGATTATGCGGGAGGTGGTGGGGGAACGTCCTCATATGGCACGGATGGTTCGGGGGCAGGGGGTGGAAGTACCGGGGGTGCTGGTGGTGCTTCTACCAACCCCGGATCACAAGGGAAAGATGGTGCGGGCGGTGGAGGTGGTGGAAGTTGTTCTCAAACAAAGGCCAGTGGGAAAGGTGGTGCTGGTGTCGTCATTATTCGTTATTTAACGCCCATGTTTGCCAACTTCACCGCAAACGTAACATCTGGGTGGGCTCCTGTCACAATTCTATTTACTGATTCAAGTACCGGTCCTTTGACATCCTGGGCATGGGATATTGACAACAACAGCCTCACAGATTACACTACCCAAAATGTAACTCACACCTATACATCTGGAGGAAAATATTCCGTTAAACTCAACGTTACAAATTCAGGTGGTTCAAACACCACCATAAAAACCGATTACATCACAATTTCAGAGGTTAATTTCACTGCCACTCCTACGTCGGGAGAAAACCCCCTTCTCGTGAACTTTTACGACACTTCGATTAATTATACTGCCATCACCTCGTGGAACTGGTCTTTTGGTGATACCACTTGGTATAATACCACCTCAATAGCCTCTCGAAATACTACTCACACCTACGCGGCGAATGGAAACTATACCGTTTCCCTATATGTCACCGTTGATGGGTCCGCCCATGTAAAAACACAAACAAATTATATCACTGTCTATTCACTTCCCCTCGTTGAATTCGTAGGCATTCCCACATGTGGAGACGCACCTCACACCGCCTTTTTCATCGATTATACATCCGGTTCAGGGCTCTACGCCTGGAACTGGTCGTTTGGGGATGGGAATTATTCAACGGATCGCAATCCCTATCACGATTACTATAACGGTACCTGGACCGTGGCTCTCACTGTCTGGGGGTCATCTGGCAGTAACACCAAAACCAAAACAAACTATATCACCGTTCCCTGCCCGGTGGTTACCCCTACTCCTACTCCTACCGCAACTGGATCCACCCCGACCCCCACCACCACCGGGACCGGAGGAGGACATCCTGGAACGGCGGGGAACATCACCTGGGTATCGGGTGAGACCTGGATCCGGTGGGACTGGAACCAGAACGGGACCGTAGATATCTATATCGATGGAGACCCCTACGCCCTTGGATCCTCCACCTTGAACTTCTCCTATCTCCAGGGTCTCAACCCATCCGAACGTCACCGGCTCACCGCCTACGACAATCAGACCGGGGAACTCCGGATCGATGCCACTGCCACCACGCTCCCATCGCTATGGATAATCCTCCTCGTGCTGGGGATCGCAATTTTGTTTACAGTGTTAACGCTAATTCAGACAGACATCTACCGGGTTCTAATTACTGCACTCCTGGCGGTACTCACGTCGCTCTACCTCACGCAGATTTCGCTTGGATATCTCTGGGGTGTGTCGATCATAGGCATTCTCCTAACCATTGTGAACGGAGCATTAGTGCTGCTCATCCTTGCTGATATTCGGAGACCTGATAATGACTAACCAACCAAAATACGCCATTGAAACCCGGGTGATCGATATGGACTCCGGTAAGACGATCTACCACTTCCAACCCAACCGGGGAAACCTCGTCACCGGGATCCTCAATACCAAGGGGTTCATCGAGGACAAACTAGGAATTAATATCAAACTCTGGGACTCTCGTGCGGTGGAGAAGAAGGTTAATAATGTTTTGCGTATACGTAAAAGGTAATCATGAGAAAGACAAGAGGCAAGACATTTAACAAAGTTATCAAGTCCGCTGCCTCCACCACCACAGACTTTATCATGGGGGACCGCCTCATGGATGGAACCCCCGCACATCCCCTTCTCCCACCGAACCCTCGTAAACGTCTCCCGGTATCTCCAGATCGGTACCCCTATCAGCAATGGGACGTAGATCGCCCGGTGGCGAGGGGACGATTTGACCGCCTGCAGGACCAGCCCGAGAACCTGCCCAAAAAACCATGGGAATATGAGAGCGACGTGGGACTGTCCCGACAGGCCCCGGCCTATCCGGAGGATGTAACCACCCTGGACCCGCTCACCCTGGGAGAGGCACGTGCCCGGAGGAGGGGCCGGTCGTGGTAGACAAGTGGATCCCCCCGGACCTGAAGAAAGGAGCATTATCCAGACAACTGGGGATCCCGGAAGTGGAGAACATCCCTACCCCACTGCTCAAGAAGATCATGGATGCCAAGTTGGGATCTACGATCACGAACCCGACAAAGATCGGGAACGAGCGGTACCACGTGACAAGGCTGATGAAGATGAGAGCAAATTTCGCATTGAATATGCGGAGGTGATACGTACGGTTAATTTTGGAAAATTAGCTGAAAAAATAGTATCGGGAGCTAAGAAATTTGTCACTCCACGTCCCGCTCCATCAATGGGGAGGTCGGTCTCACGACACCAGACAGGAGCGGTGCAGGCGTATTCTCATGGGTCACAGAAGGGGAATACTCTTAAACCCTGAACAGCGTAATCTGATCACTACAAAACAACGCATTCACAAAATAATCTTTCAATAACCATCAGATTGTTAAATAGAGACTGAATCAATGACTAAAAATTTATTAAGTGTAGTGTTCAATTGGTAACTACAAG
>JAPKXQ010000077.1 GCA_026394765.1 Methanomicrobiales archaeon | reverse complement strand
CCAACAGATACTGCGAGGGCATCTTCATAGATGATACGACCTGAATAGCTCTCGCTGGTCTTCTGACAACCGTCTACAGTCTCCCCACTGACTTCATAGTCAGCAGTTGCGAACGGATTGGTTGCACCCGTGATCGTAGTGATCAAGGTGTTAGCAGTTGCGAGCGGCAACACGGTAGCAAGTGCCCGCGTTGCCGACTTCACAATACTTGATTGGACGAAATCTCCCATTGTTTGAACTCCAGGCCCCTTTTGGGCCAAATATTCGTGTGAGAGAGAAATAAAAATATTTTTATGCGGTTTTGAAACTGATTGCGCAAAATCTTTAGATTCAAAAATGGAGAGAAATCTATTGGGAATTAAGTGATCGTGGTCTCTTGTTGTAGCATCAACCCGCTGCGTAGTAAGGGCCTGTCTGCACGGGGCCGATCTGACGGCCCCTGGATGGAATCATGGATAATCAGATCGCGATGCCGCCCGTCGTCTCCGGTCCTCGAGCACGGGCTTGTTAGATGTTTCCCTGTCCCTAAGACGCGACCGCCTGAAGGCGTCCGCTGACCTATGTCGGTCGCTCCGGCAGGCTGCGGCCTCACTCCGCTCCCTCATGAGTAGGAAGATGCAGGGATCGTGAGGGGAGTAGGCGAGTGCTTCACGGGCGAACAGTTGACTCTCCGTGCCGCCTTTGATACCCTGATGGGGCGGCGTCACCGGCTGAAGCCTCGGAGGTCAACCGTTCGCCCTGCACCTGGTGGGGTACAGCCTGACGTAAGGATCGTGAGGGGAGTAAGCAGACGAGATCGCCCAGAAGCTCCGGTCCTCGCACATGGGCTTGCTCTTACCGGGATCCCGTCCACCAGTACGCGCCGGTTGATACCGGACGCTGCTCTTCTGTCGGTCGCTCCGGCGGGACTGATGTCCCCACTCCGCTCCCTCAGTCCCGGTTCACGATCAGATCCGAAAAGCGGCCCGCCTGGAGATCTGATAGAAGCGGGGCGGTCGTCGTCCCGGTCACTGTCGCCCCGGTGGTCGTACTGACAGAACCGGGCCGCCTGTTGTACCTGACTGGACCCGCCCCTCTAATCATTGTGGGCTGTCTATCCAGTCTGATATTCCTGGTTGTGTTCTGAGGATATAGCCAACGCACTCTTTCCTGCCCCGGCTGTATTTCGCTTTCTGGATCTCCGGGCATTTGTTGTTAGGATTCCCGTAGAGATCGCAGGAGTAACAAATGCTCATGGAGACACCCTCTGATAGCCTTCTTCATACTCCTTGAAACTCGTGCACCCTGAAAATTCAAGGGATTCGTGGTATGTCTCATTCCAAGTCCACTGCCGATATCCCACGTTTACTGGGTTAGCATAGCACCAGTGCTTACCCGCCTCTCCGTGAGCAGGTTTACAGTTCTGACAGCGACTAAAATGTGCTGTCATGATGATGCCTTCGCGATCTTCCCTTGTTCACGGTGATAACACGCATCGCATATTTTCAATCCATTGGATCGATCTTTCCAGGTAGCTCGCTCCAGTCCACAGAT
>JAPKXQ010000042.1 GCA_026394765.1 Methanomicrobiales archaeon | reverse complement strand
AGCGTAAAGGGAACCGTCGTGTTCCCGGATCCCGATACTGGGGAGACCGAAGTAGTGGATGGTTGTAGCCATTTGTTCACTGTGAATGCACCCGCTTTCGTCCCGGTCCCTCCGTCAGGCGTGGTCACATTGATGTTCCATTTCCCCGATGATGCCACGACTGGGAAGGTTGCGTTTCCAGTGATCTTTGTTGACGTGATGGAGCTAATTGCGGAAGTGACAGTTTCATAGGTGCTGTTCGTGAAGTTCACGACCGCTCCGGCCTGGTAGTTGGTCCCCGTCAAGGTGAAAGCGATCGTCGTGTTCCCATATCCCGATACTGGGGAGACCGAAGTAGTAGATGGTTGTAGCCATTTGTTCACTGTGAATGCACCCGCTTTCGTCCCGGTCCCTCCGTCAGGCGTGGTCACATTGATGTTCCATTTCCCCGATGATGCCACGGCCGGGAAGGTTGCGTTTCCAGTGATCTTTGTTGACGTGATGGAGCTGATCGTGGTAGTGACGGTCCCATACGTGCCGTTCGTGAAGTTCACGACTGCTCCGGCCTGATAGTTAGTCCCCGTCAACGTGAAGGGAACTGTCGTGTTCCCGTATCCTGATACGGGGGAGACGGTCGTGACCGAAGGTGTCACCCATCCGTTCAGCGTGAATGCACCCGTCTTCGTCGCGTTCCTCCCGTCAGGGACAGTGACGACGACGTTCCACTTCCCGGAAGGAGCCGTTGCGAGGAACGTGACATTGCCAGTTATCTTGGTAGCGCTGGTTACCGGGTCTAGCACGGTTACCTGGCTCCCGCCGGGGAAGGTACTGTTCGTGAAGTTCACCACGCTGCCGACTTTGAGGTTCGTCCCGGTGACCGAGAATGCAATCGTAGTATTCTTATTCCCTGACACAGGGCTTACTGCAGAGACGGTGGGGGGTTGTCCTGAGTATATGGTGAACGCGTTTGTCTTCGTCCCAGTCGCACCACTCGTGGTATTTGTCACGGTCAGGTCCCAGAGACCGGGTATGGCGCCGGGTGGCAGAGAGAACGTGCAGGTGATCTTTGTCGTCCCCGTGACGACGACACTCTTACCGACGATGGTGGTACCTCCCCGGGTGAGGTTCACTTTTGTTGCAGCGGTTCCTGCAAAATTTGTGCCGTTAATGGTCACTGATACGCTCGTGCCATTGATACCGGAGGTGGGGGTGAGCCAGTTGATCCATAGAGTAGGTGCAACCGATCCCACGGTGATATTCCCCGTCGCATTGAGGGTCCCTACTCCGAAGAGGTTTGCCTTTCCTTTTGCATTGGTCACCGTCAGGGTCACATTGTAGGTACCGTTCTGAGTGAAGGTATGAGCTGGGTGCTGCGTAGACTCATTGGCGGTACCATCACCAAAGTTCCATTGCCACTCGATAGGGTTGTTCGTCGACCAGTCATAAAACTGGACGTTGAGTGGAACGGGACCACTCGCCTGGTTTGGCTGGAAATTTGCGACAGGGTCGGGGTTTGGGTCTTTCCAGGCGTATTTAAGATTGTAGGAACTATCATAATAACTGGTCCGGGGCCAACCGGTAGAGTTCAACTGCAGTGAGGGAGAGTAGACACTTTCATAGATTCCCAGACCTTCCTCGGTATGCCACCCCTTCTCATCTTTATAATTATATGCATTGTAATACGAACTAGAGTCTTCGATACTATAAGGCCAGCCTGAAGAGTCGAGGGCTAATGGCCCACCATCCCCAAACTCTGGGAAGGTATCATAATTCCAACCACTTCCATTCTTCCATGCAAGAGCAGAGTAGCTGATATAGGGCCACCCCAGGGTATCCAAGACAATAGAAGATAAACCTCCTCCATAGCCGCCATTGCCGACTTTTTCCGTGTACCATCCTGATTCATTTTTGAAAGCATAGAATGTACCATCTCTGCCATACGTATTATTACCCGAATCATGGTAACTGATGTGGGGCCACCCGGACTGATCTAATACAAGGGTGGGATTATGTCCGTTACTCTCTCCTGGGTCCCAGTAAGCAACTCTCTCCCAATGCCACCCAGTATTGTTCTTATAAGTGTATTCCAGACTGTGTATTTGGGAACCTGAAGCATAGAAATGATATGCGATATGAGGCCAGCCGTTATAATCCAAGGCTAGCGAGCTGGAGTACACGTAGCCCGCAGGTGGTCCAATATAACCAAACTGTGCGACTTCTTTTTGCCATCCCGAATCATTTTTATACACATACCATATTGCTAGTGAATTATTCTGTTGGTATGAGATCGAGGGGAACCCGCTACGGTTGAGAACAAGGGTGGTTCTATCACCCACTGGAAACGACGACTCTACTGTTTCGATATTCCAACCGGTCCCATTCCACTCCGCATACTTTAATGTTTTACTACTCGCATTCACATAACTGATACTTGGCCAATTATTCGTTGCATTCAATGCGAGAGAGTTATATTTATATTCGAAATCCCCAACCCCCACCTCAACAGTCATGGTGTTCCAGACCGATGTTACGGGCTGCACCATCAGAAGAGAGCAGATACACAACAGAATAATCGGATAAGAGATACGTCCTTGCGGCGGCATCATAGTGTCTCATGAATCCTCCTGGTAAAAATAACTGACCATAGCGGCCATTGAGATAGATCTTGCATGGATAAGTCCAGAAACATGGAACATCTCCGACAATGAGGGAGGGCCTCCTCATCCCCCTCTTTTGGGGTACTCTACCACCTATCACGACAAGACCAGATCACGGTCCCCTTAAAATTCATGATCCTGACCTGGTGCATTTCTCAGCAAACTCATGTTTCTTCATTTCATTCTGTGATGCAATATGCATCATTAAGGTGCATATCTAACTAACCTTCGATATTGTCCAGGGATATTTCAAATCGCGGTGAAGTTGCAAACCCGCTCCAGTGAGATTGCAGGTACTGCTTCCATGCACATTGAATCTAGGACTGGTCCTTGTGATCAACTACCCAGGTCTTCTATAGGGAGTATTTCAGTTCACATGGCATCCTCTCACCAGAGGTGGAGTTGATGATCGGCGTGTTCATATTCCCCGAAAAGGTGATGTCGGTCGCTGGGGGCCCTCGTCTACATTCAGCTATGGAATTATCAAGAGGTCTCCAGAAAATGATCGAGCCGAATGAAAGATAATAATTCAGAACAACCTATGGGTATATCGCAACTCTTGAAATATTACCCATTCATCTCGAAAAAAGAGAATATTCCGAGGAATTGAAAACGGAAGAATATTTTTATTTCACCGTGAACTTGTTCGCCGCCGATGCTACTCCTCCATCCGGTGTCGTGACCTCAAGACCATAGGCTCCTTTCCTTCCTCCCGGGATCCAGACCGTCCCCTTGATCTGTGTGAGCGTCGCCGAAGTAACAGATGCGGTTAGGTTCCCTGCCGTCGTGTTCGTAAGGTTCACAACCGAACCGCCCTGGAAGTAGTTGCCGTTCAATGTGAAGGAGACCGTCGTCGCGTTCATCCCTATTGTAGGTGTGATCGACGAGATCGTGGGTTTGGGCCAGCTGTTAACCGTAAA
>JAPKXQ010000022.1 GCA_026394765.1 Methanomicrobiales archaeon | reverse complement strand
TTTTTTGCTTTTTTTCACAAAAGCGTTGAGATATTCTATTTCATCCTCTGGAAGTTTGATTTCATCCATGAAAAACGGTTGGATCTACTAGCACATATGTTTGTCTAAAAATTAAGTTGATGAGACACTAGTGTCAGCATAAGTGACGAGAAAAACCACTGAAATAAGCGTCTAGTGTCACAGGGAATATGCATGGGCTTTGATACCGCAATGACCTCCCTCCCAGGGTCTTCTCGCATGTCTGATAATTTTTCCGTCACATCCCCCAGACCGTAACCGGGAACTGTGCCGGTTGGTCCGGACTCCCCGCATACATAGCAGCCTCTTTAAAGACCTTCTCGTCCCAGGACTTCGCAGCAGTACGGTCAAATATCACCAGGTGTGCTTCTTTTGCGCCACAGCGGTCTGCATATTGGTATACCTGAGTTATCCCGTCTCTAATGGTCTTCTCCCTGGACCCCTTGAGGACTTTGCACTCGATCACTGCCCGCTGGACTGAACCTTCTTTGAGTGGCCAGATTACGAACAGGTCTGTCCTCCCTCTTCCGAGGCCGTACTCCCTTTCGACCCGGCCGCCGCTGTTGACGACCCGCTGGAGGAATGCCTGGAGCAGGAGTTGGGGGGCAGCTTCGCGGTACTGGGCGATCTCAGTCCAGCTCTCACTGTGCTCGCGGAAGAACTGCTGAAAGGCCGCAAGTAGGGCTTATAAGTCGAGGCGTCCGTCCGACATTATGAAGAAAGACCTGGAGACTGTGCTCTCAAGGTTATACTGGGTGGTCAGGGTGAGCTGCCGCGGGATAACCTCCCTGTAAATCAAATTTGCGATCTGAAGGCCTTCTCCTCCCCTGGAGATGAGCCCAAGGTCGAGGAGGTAGCTGATATCATCCTCTGGGACCTCGTGGTCCATTAAGGTCCCTTCCAGCATAGGCTCGATAACCCTCCTCACCCGTTCCTCCTTCAGCTTATCAGCGAGCTGGTCGAGGTGTGTCTCCCGCCGCATAATAAGCCGTTCCTTAGCTTCTTCTATCATATTCGCGGTGATCGGCCGTATACGGTCTTTTCCCTCGATCATTTCAAAACATACTTCATATGCAAGGGCGTTTACCAGCCAGGGCTGACCACAGGTGAGCGTCCAGATCTGTGTCAGGGCTTCTTTTTGGAACGCCTGTCTGGTCTCATCGGTATGCTGCATGCAGAGCTGCTTTACCTCTTCAGTTGAGAAGTTTCCAAGACGCAGTGATTTTGCTTTTATATTGAACGCACTTCCGCCGGTGATCACCGACTTCTCACGTTCTGAATGGATCCGATAGTCCCTCACGTCCCGCACACCGCAAAGGACGATGGATGAGGGGAAATTCGCCGGTCGCTTGTCATATCCTGATCTCAACTGTCGTAGGACTGAGATGAGGCTGTCCCCGACAAGAGAGTCGATCTCATCGATGAAGAGGACGAGTGGTCTGGGAATTCGTGCTGACATTTCAGAGAGCGCTGCAGCGAGCACTCCAAACGGGCCATTGACGCTCCATAAAGAAGAGAGCAGTTTTTCAGGTAAGGTCTGGCCGGTATACATCGCAGTCCTCCTCTCAAGGTCTCCTATGATTACATGCATGGCATCAGAGACACTTTCCCTGGCAGCCTGCGCAGATTCCACATTAAGATAGACTGCTGAATAGATACCCTCGCGATTGAGGTATTCCATAAGGGCCAGAAGGCATGAGGTCTTCCCGGTCTGGCGGGGAGCATGCAGGACGAAATACTTCTCCTGATGAATGAGATTCAGGATCTCCTCGAGATCGAGCCTCTGCAGAGGGGGGAGGCAATAGTGCTTCGCACAGTTCACCGGCCCGGCGGTATTGAAGAACCTCATATGGGGGTATTGGAGATCACGTGGGATAAACTTATTCGAGGCCGCCGGATGGGAGGGAGACTACAACAGGTCCCTTCGCATGGCCGCTTTCTCGGCTCCTCATAACTTTTCCTGGACCTGTTAGAGGGAATCCGGTGATTGGCCAAGTGGTAATAACTCTTATTACATGACTTTCGGATAAATTCAAAATACTGCCATCATAAGTGAGACTAAATTTAAATAGTATCGTTGCGTTCTTATGAGTAGGTGTCCGAATCAAAGAGAGTTGCAGAAATTATTGAAACTATTCGAAAGATCCGC
>JAPKXQ010000085.1 GCA_026394765.1 Methanomicrobiales archaeon | reverse complement strand
TTTATATTAGCGGTAGGGAATATACGGCGAATTTTGACTTTTTTAGGATTATGCTCATTCGGTTCAGTGGGAAAAAGAGGTTGGTTAATCCCTGGCTGCGTTTGGCGAGCGCTGCCACTCAGATGCATAATTATTATGTGTCGTTATACTATTTATAGTTAACTACTAGAAATATTAGTTGATCATTTTTACTTAGGTCTATGAAACAGCCCCATTTACCTTATCTATTAAGGGGCGGTAGCGGTGGCCGGACCAGGTCTTGATGCATGGAGTGGCAGGATGAGACGTCTAATTTTTGACCACTGGATATCCCCCGGGTAGTTTTTATCGGTATGGCCTGGAGGAACACTCCACTTAAACTCTGGGGCTCAACCCCTGTTCTGTCTTCAGATCGAATCGATTGATCCCTCAAGGTAATTGGAGATCGATGTGTCAATGATCTTTAGAAGTTTGAACTTATCATCAAGACAGACTACTTCATTAAACTGCAAAAATCCTTCTTTTTGAAAGAAGAATTGACAATTATTCTTGTAAATTTTAAAAGGGTCATATGTATCTTATAACTCCAGGAGATCGATGATGACGAGTACTATCTGGTGAAGAACAAGAATAATGAGATCTTCGAGTAGTCAGAGATCCGGATTTCCAAGTATAATCAGATATCGGAAACGATCTGAGTGAGTATCGTGAACAGATCACCGATCTACAAAAAGGTCTTGGCACACTCAAAGGATTATCCAGGTTGGAGTGATCAACAGAGTAGATTTGTCTGAAAAGACACAAAAAACCTGTTTAAGAGGATCTGGGCAACAAACCTGGTTATCCATGCCTTTGAAAATGGCAGCCACGCGAATGGCTCGTCAGATGTCGGTGGGTTTATTGATCTGATTTGAAGAAAGAGGTCATAAATGAGATCAAGGATAAGACCCTTCGGGGTGAGATCAGTTTAGAAGAATTACCTCTTCTGAAATGGGAAGGTATGCCTCCAGAACGGGGATTCTGTTCTACTCAAATGAGTTCTCTGATCTGATCATGCAACACTTCGTGTTGCATAGCCTTCTATGAACATTCGTTAATCGCTGACTCTTTTGTAGTGATACTTTAGCGACCTGGATCCTGCATGGAACTGGTCTCCTGGGTCTCAATAGCCAAGACGGAAAACCTGACCATTTGACAGGATATCTATGATAAATGATGAGATGAAAAACAGCTGACTAAAAAGGTAGTATGGAATACTTGGGGGTGGGTGGATATCTCCACCCAGGATCCCCAGAAATTCCTGATTAGACCCTCCGGACGCCGGACTGGTAGTCGATGACCTTGTTGAAGTTGTAGATGAGCCCGCTTGCGGTGGTGAGCTCGGAGTAGGTAAGGTCCGCGGCCTTAAGGATCTGGCCGTTGACTGGGTTGATGGATGCCTCGCGGCCCTCCATGATGTGAGCGCGTACGAACGCGGACACGCCACCCATCGCGGGGACAGTGGTTCCGTCCTCAAGAGTAAAGCCCTTTGCAGAGATGTCGTAGTGGAGCGTGACCGGGTAGTCGCCATTGCCGTTCACGAATCTGTCATTCGCGTTCGTGACGACGTTGACCTGGGTAACGTCCATGTTGCTGCCTGCAGTGACAATGTTGCAGTACGGTGGGTTGTCGTTGGGCTGGGTTGCAGCGAACGGACAGAGCATAGTGTTGGCCCACAGTGCGGGGTCAGCAACGCCGTCTACAAAGAGAGTCTCGGCCGAGGTCATTCTCGCGCCGTTACCTGCAGAGACGTACTGGATCTGGCGGTACGCCTTGACGTTCTGCTGGTTCAATACCTTGTTTGCAGTGTCAACAGAGAATGTCTTGACAAAGGTGGTCGATCCGTCGATTGCCTTGGTCTCCTCGCTGTACCCGGTGGTGTACTGAGAGTTCTGTCCCACGAACGGGTTCGGTGCGAGTCCAGTCTTATAGACGGTGTTAATCGCTGAGTCGCTTGCAACAGTCCAAGTGAGAGCCTCGGTGGACGTCATCGTGCCGGTCACGACAACAGTCTCAGAGGTGGTAATTGCCTGGGTCTCAGGAGTTGCACAGACATTACGGTCTGCCATGGCACATCCGGTGAGAGCAATCAGCACAACGAGTGCGACCGCGACACCGATGATTCCGCTAGTCTTCATGATTTTCCTCCTACATTTTATGCTGATACTCTCAGCATCAACCAATGGTTTTAGCTATAACATAATAATAACTTTTCTCTTCTCTCCCTTCAGAGATCCCCGGGAAGCCGTTCTTTTTTTATTATTACTCCATACTATCGACATTGAACCTAAAAGTTCAACCAATGAACCCCACGGTGGCATACTTCCCGTCATCTCCGTGCGATCGTGATGTACCCGGTATGGCTGACCCTTGTTGCAGGCCTCGTTCCCCTCGCAGAACGCGTCATCTCACGCTCTATCACTTCATAGGAATGCACGTCTGAGAAGAGGTCCCGGGTCGTGTCCATCACCAACATGAGCTGTTCTATAAATGGTGAATAGCACGCAAGGAACCCCCCCGGGGTGAGGAGACCTGTGGCATGCTGGATATGGTCACTGGTCAGGGCCATGTCGAGGTGGACGATATCATACGTCCCCTGGGCTGTGAGGAGATCGCCTGTTACCACCGTCACATTTTCAAGTCCTGCATCTTCCAGGTTCTTCCTCGCGATATCGGCAAAGTCTGGACGGTACTCACAGGTCACCACCTCTCTTGCGATCCCTCCAAAGAAGAGGGCCGCAACCCCGCTCCCGGTCCCGGCATCAAATACCCGGTCCCGCCGGTTCATCCCGGTGTATGCGGTCACAATTCCGATGTCTTTAGGGAGCATCGGCGCACCAGACCGCCTCCCGTGCTCAAAGAGGTCTGTGGTCCTTGGGACCACGGCTTCAAAAATAACCCCGGTATGGGTGGTGATCCTGTCACCGGGTGCAAGCCCGGCGAGAGTCCCAAGGTCGATCACCCCTTTGTCAGTTGAGAACTTCTTCTCACAGGCTCTGACGAGAAAGCGTCGCTCACCCTTTCTGAGGAGGACGAGGTCGCCCTCCTGGATCATGGTTGTGAAATCTTTAAGATCGCTTCGGCAATGTCGCCGTGAGTGGCAACAAGTGCAGCCCTCGCAGCATCATCTGATACATTTGCCTGCGCGGCGACGAGCTGGACGTCCTCAATTGGTATTAGAAGTGCGGATGCCTCGAACCTCGATTCTCCTGAGAGCTGGTAGGTGGTGACGCCTTGCATCGTCATCGCGGTCACCTCAGCACTATCAAAGATGTAACGTCCTTTGTCAGTGGTGATGACTACCTCCTTCACCCCCTCGATCGGTTCCATCTGCATCCCGATCTGCTTCATCATCTGCTTCATGCGGCGGGGGTTGATGTTACCGGGTAACATGGATCCTATCTCCCATGTCGTACTGTTACCGCTGGCCCGTATTTAAAATCCAGGATATCAGGGCCTGAGAGGAGCGCAACGCCACACGCTAGGAGCTCGTCCTGCCCTGCCACGACAAGCACCTCGTCACCCGGGCGAATGGCAGGATCGGCATCAGTGACGTGCCGCGCAAAGAGCGTCTTTCCCTCCCTTATAAAAGATGCGACCTCCATGGATGCACCAATTCGGTATTGCGGTGGTGCAAGCACATTATGGAGCCGAACGGCCCCCTCGATCCCGAGGGTGAGTCTCCCGTCAGCAGCCCTGATCGTTGCGATACGCACACCGCCATCTGTTATCTGACGGATACGACCGCTCCGGGAGAGGGTGAAGCAGCAGCTGTCCGGGAAGACACCTGTGCCAGAACCTGCACCGAACTGGAAGTCAGCGATGGTCCTGACCCGTTGCAGCATATTGTGCGGCGAGAAGTCTGTTGACGCGATGTTTGAACACCTCCTCAGAAGCGGTTGGTATGTAGGCCCCGGCCGCTATCCGGTGACCCCCTCCGGCACCCCCAATCTCCTCTGACGCGGTAGCAAGTACCAGCTGGAGGTCGACTCCCTGCTGCACCATCTGCTCGTTGGTCCGCATCGAGACCTTGGTGAGGGTGGGCTCTCCCTGAACTGCGCACATGACCATTATAGGCTTATTGCGGTTCAAACGGGATAGTGCCATTCCTGCACCGATACCTACGATGGTGTCGAGATAGCGGTCTCCGACATGGATGAACTGGAGGTGCGAGAGGTCCTGCACACCGGTATCGAGGATGAACTGGAGTAGGTTACCCACGTCAGACCGGTGATGGGAGAGGAGTCTCTTGGCCTCCTTGTATGCTCCTGCCCTGTCCCCCCGGCAGATGGACGAACCGGTATGAGCAGCGTCCCTCCTCCCGCATGCATTGAGGAGAGTGGCGTACTCAGATGCATTCCTGACCGGCTCCCTGGTCTGCTCATCGGGAAAGAGGTAGACCTCCCCGAGGAGACGGTCAAGACTCGCTCCAGATGCCATTATCTGCTGGGCAAGTCCGCTGATCACCAGTCGCCGCTCCTCAAAGAGGAGGTCTTCCCAGACCGGCCACCTCTTCTGTGACCCGGTTACTATGCCCAGCCGCTGCAGGAACTTTATCGCACCACTTTGGTTGTTACTTATCCCCGGGATGTGGGGGTCATCGCTGTACGAGAGGAAGAGGTGGAGGGGGCGTGTTGAGATGCCATACGTAGTGAGTTCAGGAGAAGAACAGATGATATTCCCATATGATATTCCATCGTCGACTATCTCCCGCGCTGGTCCGATGAGGCCGCAGTCTTCCCTTGCCATCATGTCCCCTACATTTCCTACGACTGCGACCTTGGCAAGATCGGTATTTACAGGGTCGATTGCTCTCGCAATGAAGTATGCAAGACCTGCCGCACTCAACTTGTTGTGCCCGAATGCAAGGGCATTCACCTGGAAGTAGGGGATATCACACGGCTGGGTCACGTGGTGGTCGACGATCAGCACCTCACCCTCTGAAAATCCCTCGTCCTGGAGGAGTTGTTGTTGCCCTGCGCCAAGATCTGAGAATACCTTGAGTGAGTCGTCCCGTGGGATCTCACTCACCCTGGTAGATTCGAGCTGACGCAGGAATACCGACCTGACGTCGTGTTCGTCCCGTGAGAGTGCTGATGCCAGGATCGCTTCCGCTGATATGCCATCCGCATCGATATGCGAGATAATTGTGATCTTGTCATGGGAGGAGAGGATGTCAGCGGCCTCCCTGACCGCCTGAGATAGGCCCATTTAATACTGTAATGCACAGGCTGGCCTCAAATATGTAGTCATCAGCCCAATTCCTGCCGGGTTTCATGACCTAGATGTTTTGGGGAGAGTGGGCGCCAGGACCCACATCTTGATATTGGGCTGGTCCCATCCTGATGTTGCGGTGCGACAGGCAATCGGCGCGGGCACGATGGACTATGATGGATTTACCAGATCTAACACGTTTCAGGCAGACCGGAATTATTAGCCCGGCAGCGATGAGGGTGGTGGAGCGGAACGCCAGGAGCCTTGGTGTGGCTGATGCCCAGATGATGGAGGCGGCAGGTAAGGCTTTGGCCGATGCGGTGATCCGGTACAGTCCCAGAAACGTGCTCGTCCTTTGCGGCAAAGGGAACAATGGCGGTGACGGGATGGTTGCAGCGAGGTACCTCCAACATGCAGCTGATGTCCATGTCTGCTACCATGATGATCCACTTATGAGTCCGCAGACCTGCGCGCAGGTCCGTGTACTCCGGTCCTGCAGGCTCACCTGCCACCCGGTGCGGTGTGTAGGAGACGTAGATGCGCTTGCTCCTCTGTTCACAGAGGCAGATCTCATTCTTGATGCTCTGCTTGGGACAGGGTCTTTAGGAGACCCCAGGGAGCCGATCAGGTCTGCCATCCGACTAGCGAATCAGGCTGCAGCACGGGTAGTCGCTGCTGACCTCCCTACCCCGGGTATGCGGGCTGACCTCATCGTGGCGTTTCACAGACCTAAGTGTGATGGGGCTGAGGTGGTGGAGATCGGAATCCCGTTCGAGGCCGAGTGCTGTGTCGGCCCTGGAGATCTCACCCTGCTCCCGCGACTCAAGCCATCGGCCAGGAAGGGGGAGGGAGGCCGGGTCCTGGTCGTGGGCGGAGGTCCCTATCATGGGGCGCCGGTCCTTGCAGGGCTCGCTGCTCTGCGGGCCGGAGCAGATCTTGTAAGGGTCGCATCCCCAGCAGCAGTACCTCCTGTAGACCTCATTCATGAGCACCTCCCCGGGGAGCGGGTCGGGGACCAGCACCTGGAACTGCTCACCGGGCTTGCAGAATGGGCAGACGTGGTGGTCTGTGGAAACGGGATCGGGCGCTTAAGCCACAGTACCGTCACGTCTCTTGCTACCTCTTGCAAGAGGGCAGTATTTGATGCAGACGCTCTCAGGCGGCCCCTTCCTGTCGCTGATGAGACCATCTATACCCCCCATGCCGGGGAGTTTACGCGGATGACCGGTATAGATCTGCCACTCCAGTTGTCCAAGCGCGGTGATGTAGTGCGGGATGCTGCAGGGCCCGGGTGTATCCTCTTAAAGGGACAGGTGGATGTGATATCAGATGGAGTAAGGGTGCGGTTCAACACCGCCGGGTGCCCGGCGATGGCGGTGGGGGGGACAGGAGACATCCTTGCAGGGGTGACGGGGGCACTCTTCTGCCGTCTCCCTGCTTTTGAGGCCTCATGTATTGCAGCGTTTGTAACCGGAGTTGCTGGTACAGAGGTCGCTGCCCGCTTTGGCGAGGGGCTCCTTGCGAGTGATCTCCTTACCGCAGTCCCGCACGCGCTCTATTTCGAGGAGTGATCATGGTGGAATTTACCCATATCCAGGACTCCCAGGCCCGCATGGTGGACATCTCGCATAAGTCTGAGGTTGTTCGGGAGGCAGTTGCGCAGGGGAGGATCCAACTGAAGCCGGAGACCCTCCATGCTATTGCAGCTGGGGGGATAGTGAAGGGCAATGTCCTTGCGACGGCACGGGTGGCCGCGACCCTAGCGGTGAAGGAGACCTCGCGCCTCATCCCGATGTGCCACCAGATCCCTGTCACGGCAGTGGAAGTAGAGTTCCTCGAACACCCTGACTGTATTGTCGCAGTCGTCACAGTCCGCTCGCATGGGAAGACCGGTGTTGAGATGGAAGCCCTCACCGGGGTGAGCGTCGCGCTCCTCACAGTCTGGGATATGGTAAAATCTGCAGAAAAGGACGAAGCAGGTCAGTATCCTCACACAAGGATCGAGGGGATCAAGGTGGTCGAGAAGCGCAAAGGGCCCGGCACCCCGTATGGGAGATGTATTTAATAGTTCTCTGTGAGCATGCATGAAGGAACACGGGATACGTCCCGTGAGAGAGGAATGTAGCCCTCATAATGGATCTTCCACATCAATGGGTGGAGGTATCCCGATATTTAGGGGAGTTATCCTGAATGAGGGCCGAACCTGGTGATCCATTATGTCAAAGTCAATGTATGCCTATGTCAGGGAGGCCTGGAAGTGCCCTGACAAGAGTCCGGTAAAGGCCCTCCTATGGGAGCGGATGCAGGTCTGGCGACGCGAGGGGAGTGTCGTCCGGGTCCTCAGGCCGACACGGATAGACCGTGCACGGAACCTCGGGTACAAAGCAAAGCAGGGTATCATCGTCGCGCGGGTGAAGGTCCGCCGGGGTGGACGGAGGAAGTCCCGGTTCGTTCGTGCACGCCGCTCCCATAACATGGGTGCGAACCGCATATCTGGTGGCAAGAGCCTGCAGCGCATCGCCGAAGAGCGTGCTTCCCGTCATTTTCCCAATCTTGAGGTCTTGAACTCCTACTGGGTTGGTCAGGACGGCCGCCAGAAGTGGTTCGAGGTCATCTTGGTAGATGGTCACCACCCTGTGGTGAGGAGCGACCCAAATCTCGCATGGCTCGCCGACCCGGTCCACCGGGGAAGGGCAGAGAGGGGCAAGACGAGTGCTGGAAGAAGGGGCCGAGGGCTCCACAAGAGAGGAAAGGGGACCGAGAAGACACGCCCGAGTTTGAGGTCCCATGCGAACATGGGGAAGTAACCCCCCTCTCTCTTTATTGAATGTCCTTTAAGGATCCAACTCTGATCAAGAACTCTGGACTTTCTTTTGCATGGGGCAACAGTATTAGATAGTGGTCTCATGCGATCTGCTGACGCGACGGTCCATCCCTATCCTGCTGGGGACTCATCACTACGCCGGATGGCGCAGGAGGCGCGTGACCTTGGGTATGACACCATCGCGGTGGCGGACGTGCCCTGTCAACCCTGTCCTGGTATCGAGGTTATTAGTGCCGAGATAATCAGGGAACAGACGGTCCGGGGTGTCATTGCATCACTGCGCCGGGTAGGGCAGGCAGGCAGTCGGATCGTCCTGGTGAACGGGGGGGATACTGCGTTCAACCGGGCCGTGACAGGTCTTCGAGGTGTCCATGCGCTGCGGCACGTGCACAAGATGGCTCCGTACTCATTCGACCCTGTCTGCGCCAGGCTTGCTGCAGTCCGGGGTGTCGCCGTGGACCTCGATATCAGGCCCCTTACAAGGTATCGAGGAGGGGCGCGCCAGCACGTCATTCGGCGGTATGCCGATCTCCTGATGCTCCATGACCAATACAATTTCCCGCTTACCATCTCTACCAATGCACGATCGGTCCTTGAACAGCGCTCCCCCAGAGAGCTTGCAGCTTTATGCGCGGTATTCGGCATGACAAGCATACAGGTCAGAGAGGCACTGGGGACACTTTCCCTCATCATTGAGGACAGAAGGGGAGGAGGATGAGGAGGATGTTTTGGGGAGCAGCTCGGGCCTGGATGGCTCTGGGTGGAGGGCAGAGATGAAGCCCAGGCCCCCAACGCAGCGGGAGAAGAAGCGGTACCTCCTCTTCAGGATCAACCCTTCATGGGCATCACCCGATTCCCGTGACCTTACTGCTGCTATTCATGAAGGGGTGACCTCCCTCTATGGTGATTCAGAAGCGGCAAGGATCCATGTGACGCTCATTATGCATGAAGGGGATATGGCCATAGTTCGCTGCCTGAGGGGGACTGAAGGGATGCTCACCGCTGCCCTCATGTCTGTACAGGAGATAGGGGGATGGAAGGTGGGTATCAGGACCCTTGCCACGTCAGGGACACTCTGTGCGATCAGGCGGCATATCCCGCTTCCCTGCCCGCGGGTCCCCTGGAATGAGGGGGACGTTGGTATGGGAGCGAGGACCTATGAGGTGATCGACGGGGGCTATAGCCTTGACGGACGGGTAGACCTGATTGAAAAGGGATTTAATCGTCAGGAGCTATTGTTTCTCATACGAGAGGACATTTGAGGATTTACTCATGCAGCCACAGTATCAGATGGGATATGATCGTGCCATCACCGTCTTCAGCCCAGATGGGCGGCTCTACCAGGTGGAATATGCACGGGAAGCCGTGAAGAGGGGCACCACCGCTGTCGGGATCAAGTGTATCGAGGGAGTGGTCCTGATCGTCGATAAGCGAGTCAGTTCGAGGCTGCTGGAAGCGTCTTCCATCGAGAAGATCTTCAAGATCGACGACCATATCGGCGTTGCATCGTCCGGGCTCGTAGGGGATGCAAGGGCACTTGTAGACCGGGCGCGGATCGAGTCACAGATCAATCGTGTCACGTATGACGAGCAGATCGACGTGGAGGCCCTGGCAAAGAAACTCTGCGATCACATGCAGGTATATACACAGTTCGGGGGTGCCCGTCCGTACGGGACTGCCCTTCTTATTGCGGGATACAGTGATGGAATTCTTCGTCTCTTCGAGACCGATCCAAGCGGCACCCTCCTTGAGTACAAGGCGACCGGGATAGGGACTGGTCGGCCTGCGGTGATGAAGGTCTTTGAAGATGAGTACAAGTTCGAATCCACACTCAAGGAGAGTATCCTCCTAGGGGTCAAAGCCCTCCACAGCGCAACTGAAGGGAAGTTTGACATGAATACGGTGGAGATCGGGATCATCGAGACCGCGACACCTGTGTTTCGGAAGATGAGCAAGGAAGAGGTCGCCTCCTTTGTCGATGAGTTTGGAGAGTGACCCTGGGAAGGAATGATCCCCATAGACCAGGCCGTGGTGGCACGGCTTGATAGCCATGGTGAGAGGTTCGAGCTTCTCGTAGACCCGGACCTGGCGGTGCGCATCCGTGAAGGACGTGATGTACCCCTCGAAGATGCTGTCGCCGCCCTCCAGATATTTGGAAATTCAGCCCATGGTACCAGGGCCTCTGATGAAGCCCTGCAAAAGGTCTTCCATACCACAGACTTTGCCGAAGTCGCCACGAGGATCATAGCGAAGGGTGAGATCCACTTAACTACCGAGCAGCGGCGTCAACTGATTGCTGAAAAGCGCAGGCAGGTCATCGCGCATATCGCCCGCAATGCCATCAACCCCCAGACCAATCTCCCTCACCCGCCGCAGCGGATCGAGATGGCGATGGAAGAGGCGCGGGTGAATATCGACCCCTTCAAGAAGATCGACGAGTTGGTGAAGGAGACAGTGAAGGCACTGCGTCCCCTCCTCCCGATCAGGTTCGAAGAGGTGAGGATCGCGGTGAAGATCCCCCCAGAGTTCGCACCTCGTGCATTTGGGGAGATCCGTGCGGGTGCAGTCGTTGAGAAGGACGAGTGGCAGAAAGACGGGTCCTGGATATGCGTTGTCCGGGTCCCGGCCGGGGTCCAGGGAGAGTTCTACGACGAGGTCAACCGGCTCACCAAAGGGCAGGGAGAGACCCGGATTCTCAATTAGGTATATTAATCAACCAACCAATTCATCTGGGTTACCAGTTGAGGGATGTTTATGAGTGGAGAGAAGCAGCGAGCCAAAGGCAGAGTATCAATGAGTGCAGGCCGTTTCGGCCCGCGCTATGGGCGGTTTGTGCGAAAGCGTGTGGTGGAGATTGAGCGGGTATCCCGTGCGTTTCACACGTGCCCACGCTGTGATACCAAGTCAGTCAAACGCGCAGGGACCGGGATATGGCGGTGCAGGAAATGTGAATTCACCTTTGCGGGTGGTGCCTACCAGCCCCAGACCCCGCAGCTCAAAGTAGCCCTCCGTACCATTGAACGGTCAGTGCAGCAGAGCAGGGAGTGAGAGGTGTGGCGGGCTCGTACAAGTGTGCGAGGTGCAAGCAGAGAGTCGAGATCGACTTGAATGTGCGTTGCCCCTACTGTGGTCACCGGATCCTCTTCAAGGAACGGGGGGCTGCGATCAAGGAGATCAAGGCCCGCTGATATATTGGGCCCCTCTTTGGTTGGTCAGGCAGGTCTGCGATCCGCAACTATGGGTGATCGGAGGAGGAGTCCTGAAATGGGGGACCTCCCTCCTTATGCACCCATCCGAGATGGTCAGTGGCAGTACTCAAAAGTTCCAGAAGGTTCTCTTTGGAGTGAAGACCTCCCTTCTGCGAAAGACGCTACTGCTGAAGAGGATCCGATAATCCGCGTTGTTCACTGATACCAATCTGTTTATCACTGGTTGCAGGGATAAATAAGAGAAGTCCTTTCTATGCAGGTCGTGTCAGAGGGGTCTTTTGAGGGTTGGCCTTCACAGGAAGAGTAGGGGAGTTGGGCAGCTGTGCACAAGGCAGTATTCACGTTCCATACCCCTCATGCGCCAATCATCTATGATGCGGTCCTGCCAGAGGAAGGGGACGAGGGTATCACCCGCTCTATGGTCAGCTGCAAACTAAAGGACGAGACCACGCTTGTCCTTGAAGCAGAGGCCACAGATATTGCAGCATTACGGGCGGCGCTGAATATGTGGCTCAGACTGATGAATGTTGCAGACGAAGTATCAGATCTGACGTGTGAGATGAGAAGAGAGAGGCATCGAGTATGAATGGAATTTCCCCGAAAGTTCAGAACCAGGTGGCAATGCTCCAGCAGATACAGCAGCAGCTCCAGACCCTCCTTGGTCAGAAGGCACAGTATGAGATGGCAGCACGCGAGGCACGGCGGGCACTTGAGGAGCTCGCAGACATCCCTGAGGACCATGCGGTGTATATGAGTGTGGGGTCCGTGATGATGCAGAAGAAGAAAGAGGCGGTGGAGAAGAACCTCAATGAGAAGGTTGAGAGCCTAGATCTCAGGGTAAAATCCCTTGAGAAACAGGAGAAGATGCTCCAGGGCAAGTTCGAGCAGCTCCAGGCCCAGGTGAAACAGGCACTAGATGGGAGAGGTCAGGCCCCAATGCCTGGAGCCTTGTAATCCCCCTCTTTTAGTTCTCTTATTGGTCCTTTCCACGGATGCGGTGGAGGAGGTTTATCGCATTGACCATAGCTTCAGCTGACGCGAGGACGACGTCATCGCCCGATGCGCTCGCATCGAATGTACAGCCCTTCTCATCCTCGACAGAGATATTCACGTGTCCGATCGCATCTGACCCGCCAGATACGGCTTCGATGTGAAACTCCTTGAGATGAACCCTTTCGGGAGCGAGCTTAAGGATAGCTTTTATCGCAGCATCGACAGGGCCGTTTCCAGTACAGGCAAACGTGTGTTCCTGCCCTTCGATCCGGGCCCTTACACTTGCTGTGGGGATGATGTGGTTTCCTGTCATCACTGCGAGGTCTTCGAGGACGATCATCTGGGTCTCGTGTTCGATTCCCATAACCGACCCGGCGATCTCATAGAGGTCTCCATCAGTCACCCGCTTCCCCTTCCCTGCGATGTACTTCACCTTCTCAACGATGTGGTCGAGCTGCAGGTCTGTAGGGGCCAGGTGGACGTCCTTGAGCATCTGGCGGACGGCATGCCTGCCTACGTGCTTTCCCAGTGTGAGACGCCTTCTGTGCCCGACCATCTCAGGGGTCATGATCCCTGGCTCAAATGTGGAAGAACACGCGATCACGCCATGAGAGTGGATTCCACTCTCGTGGGCAAAGGCGTTATCACCCACGATGGGTTGGGTGGGCAGAACTGCGATCCCACTATAACGCGAGACAAGGCGAGAGGTCTCTACGAGCCGCTCTTTTTTGATTCCGGTTGAGATCCCATAGATCGACTCGACGGCCATCACGGTCTGGGCCAGATCGGCGTTCCCTGCCCGCTCCCCGAGCCCGTTAATTGTGACCTGGACCTGGGATGCACCTGATTCAACAGCAGCTAGGGTGTTGGCGACCGCGAGGCCGAAGTCGTTGTGGCAGTGGACATCGATCGCAGCGTCCACTGAGCTAGCGACCCTCCTTATCAGCACCTTCATGGCTGATGGGGTGATAACTCCTACGGTATCCGGGACATTCAGGATGGTTGCTCCTGCACTCGCAGCGGTCTGAAAGACCTCGACGAGGTAATCCCAGTCAGTCCTTGTTGCGTCCATTGCCGAGAACATACATTCTGGGCTGTGATCCCGGACATAGGAGACGATCTCCTGGGTGATTGCAAGGACTTCCTCGCGGCTCTTGTTGATCGTATGGATTCGCTGGACATCCGATGTCGGGATAAAGACGTGGACAAGGCCGACCCCGCACTCAAGGCAGGCGTCGACGTCTTCCTTTCTCGACCGTGCGAGTCCGCAGACCTTTGCTTCAAGGCCCATCCCGGCGATTGCCTTTACCGCATCGTACTCAGTACGGGAGGATGCAGGAAAGCCGGCTTCTATGCAGTGGACCCCAATGCTACTCAGCTGTCGGGCTATCTCGATCTTCTGATCGAAGGTGAAGGAGATACCTGGTGTCTGTTCTCCGTCCCTCAAGGTTGTGTCGAAAACAGTTATTTTCGAACGGGCATGGCTATCGACGAAGAAGACAATTCCCCGCAGCACAGTCCTTTGACTTCATATACCAGTACCATCTGCATCAAAGCAGATAAACCGATCTCCCTGAGATATCTCCCTTCCTTGCATCGATATGTTTAATACAGTTCATATCCCCACAACATAGGCGCAATACCCGCCTTAACTCAGCCTGGTAGAGTGCGCGGCTGTAGTATGTCTCGCACCGTAGAGGTGCTACGCGCAGTCACCGCGATGTCCCCGGTTCGAATCTGG
>JAPKXQ010000008.1 GCA_026394765.1 Methanomicrobiales archaeon | reverse complement strand
ACCTTTTTTTGCCCTCTCAATTGCTTATGCGGAGGGGGGTGAGGTGCTGCACGGGTATGTGCAGAACCTTGCAACAAATGAGACCTTTACTGCGACAAAAGGGGAGGGAGCCTGCATGAACGGCGTGCCGGTGCATGTATCAGGGATCATCAACCTGGACGAATCAGCGATGAGCATCTATGGGAGGAAGTTTGACCCCGCAAGGGTGACCCATCTCTTCCAGAAGATCCGTCGGTTCCGCCTCCTTGGGGCATCGGCCCTAGAGCTCTCTTACCTCTCCTGTGGCCGGATTGACGGTTTCATAGACCTTAGAGGGACTCTCAGGGTAACCGATGCCGCGGCAGGATCCCTCATCTGCGAGGAGGCGGGCGGTATCGTGAGTGATATGAGCGGGGATCCCATCCGATTCTCTGAAGAGGTCACCCTGGGGCGCTGCTTAATAGCCACGAACGGGCTGCTCCATCGCAAGGTGATCGAGTATCTCAGGTGAGTTAAGGGTGCATGTTTAAAGGAGCAAATTGAGATCAGACCGTTTCGGGAGGGAATTATGAGGTTTTTGATCGTGGCACGGATCGATGAGCCTTCAGCCCTTGCATGCGCAAAAGCCATCTACAGGTTACTGGCAGATAGTGGTCACCAGGTTGTCTGTGATGAAGAGACCGCTGCCGGTACCGGGCTTTCTGGGGCCACGATACAGGACGCAGACGCTCAAGTGGCCGTTGTGGTGGGTGGGGACGGTACGATCCTCCTCGCGGTCCAGCGCATGAAGGTCCAGATCCCTGTCCTTGCCATCAACTGGGGCGAAGTAGGTTTCCTCGCCGGTCTCGAGCCCGCAGAGGCAGTTCCCTTCTTAAAAAGGATGAAGGAGGGGTTTCCTGTCGAGGAGCGGATGCGCATCTCCCTCTCCCAGGACGGGGTCTATGTGGGTGATGCGCTCAATGAAGCACTCATCGTGACAGCGAGACCGGCCAAGATGCTCAGGTTTGTTGTATCCATCGACGGGGTCCAGGCAGAGCAGTTCCGTGCCGACGGGCTCCTCATCAGTACCCCTACCGGCTCCACAGCGTATGCAATGAGCGCGGGCGGGCCCATCGTGGACCCGAGGCTGACAGGGGTCCTCCTCGTCCCTCTTGCACCCTACCTCCTCTCCGCACGCCCTCAATTGATCGGGGCTGACCGGACTATCGAGGTGCGGCTCACAGGAGGCAAGCCCGCAACTATGGTGATAGACGGCCAGACGAGCGTGGAGATAGAGGGATCGGGCATCATAGGTGTGAAGGTCTCTCCTGAACCTGCCCGGTTTGTCGATACTGGGAAGAACTTCTTTTCGCGGGTTAATGAAAAACTGCGCAGCCTCTAACACTCCTGAGCATACGGGCAGTTTATTACCTTCGCGGTTAGAGCACTCCCTGTCAGGAGTAGAATTACTATGGAAGATAAACTTCGCATCCCCCTGGATTATCCTTCTGCATCAGACCGATTAAAGGCCCTCCTCTCGCTCACCGGGTCCCCGGTTGCAATCAGGTTTCTTCAAAGCCGCGAAGAGGTCCCTGCAGGGGTTCCTGAACAGCAGGGAGAGCTTCGCCACTGCCAGATGGTGAATCTGGCGCGCAAGGAAGGTAAGGTCTTTTATGCTCCATCAGAACGCCACCTGTGCGCCGGAGGTGCATGGGCACTGGGCATACGCCCAATTTCTACAAGCCTCCGTACTGGTGAGTTCTACTTCAAGCTCGGAAAGTTTGCGAGTTATGCGGCAAGTATGCGAACGATCAAACGTATACCCCATGTTGAAGAGGGTACTACGTATGCGACCCTCTATGCACCCCTGGAAAAGACGCCGGTCCCCCCTCATGTTGTCCTGGTTATAGCCCCTCCGCGGGTCATGCTCAAGATCGCACAGAGCGCATTATTTCGCACCGGCGGCCGTATCACCTCCACATTCTCAGGGATCCAGTCGGTCTGCGCGGACACCACTGCCCAGACGTACCTCACCGGTGTTGTGAACTTCTCACTTGGCTGTGACGGGTCCCGCCGGTTCTCAGGGATCTCAGATGACGAGATGGTCGTGGGGATCCCGGCTGAACTTCTCGGCGAGGTGGTGGAGGCGGTTGCCGTCGTCACTATGGCACCGGGGTCCAAGTAGATCGCCACTTGAGTACACCTGGGCATTCGGGGCACCACCCCGCTTTTTTAAGCCTGGTAAAATTCGACGAGGATAATAGTGACGTTGTCGCGGCTCTTGACCTTTGACCCTCTTATCAGGGCTTCACATGCCTCTTCCAGGGGGAGGCCACGGGCGAGTGAAAGGATCTCTTTGTCCTCAAGGCCGTCGTTAAGTCCGTCTGAGCAGAGCAGGAGGCGTGCATCTCCAATCGTGAGTGGGTAGATGTCTGGGACTTCTCCCGACCGCCCGATTATCCTTGTCACGATGTTTTTGCAGGGGTGACGGTGTACCTGGGCCTGGGCTATCATCCCGGTGTCCAGGAGTTCCTGGACATAGGAGTGGTCCCGCGTTATCTGGGAGATCTCCTGATCCAGGAGATAGGCCCTGCTGTCTCCCATACAGGCCACGGCACCATAGCCATCTCTGTCGCAGAGTGCGGCAACAACAGTAGACCCCATCTCACTGCATGAGGGGTCCTTAAAACCACGCTGAATAACTGCTTCGTTTGCTGCAATGATCCCCTCAGTGAGGAGGAATCGGGCCTCAGAAGCGCCATCTGTAACTCCCCTGATGAGAGATCCGACTTTTGCCGCAATCTTTTCTATGGTGAGACGGCTCGCAATCTCACCTGCGGCATGACCTCCGAGTCCATCAGCTACCACGAAGAGATGGAGCAGCTCATCTCCTGCCTGATAGGTCCATACCCCGCAGGCGTCCTCATTTTTGGTACGAATTCCCGGATCGGAACGGGCACAGTGCCTGATGGTCATAAGGTCGACACCTGTGATGGATAGGGGTCTGAGCAGGAATGGGCGGTTACCAGTCCTTCCTCATCCGCCCCCCGCTTATATGCCGCGCGCATACTCACACTATCAGGTATGGTGGGGGGTGCTACTTAAGAGGAACGGGAGTTTTAGACTTCTTGAAGAGATGTATATGGCGGGTGAGGCTCCGGTGGACCCGCTGAGTGCAGTACCAGACAGAGATGAGTTGTGCTGGGGCCAGGGGCCTGATGTCCTGGTTGCAGACAATAACTGCCCTCTTTCCTGGTCGTAATACCCGTATGACCTCTTTTAGTGCCCCTGCAGCGAGCTGCTGACGGCCTTCTCCACGGATCACCACCGACTGACCGTAAGGGAGGTCAGTTACCACAGCATCAACTGATCTGTCAGGGACCGGCTCGTAACATGCATCTGCGAGGAAAAATCCGCCCTCTGGCGCATTTTTCCGGCTCCCTGTCACCATCATAGGTTCAAAGTCACTGCCCAGGGTGGTGGCACCCACCATAGCAGCCTCGATGAGGATCCCCCCTGTCCCGCAGAACGGGTCATAGAGGACTTCTCCGGCCCTCACTTGGGTGAGGTTCACCATCGCCCGCGCCATTCTCGGCATCATCACGCCGGGGTGAAAGAACGGTCTTTTACCAGGATTTCTCTGACCATACGCGCTGCGGTCTATCCTGAGCAGGAGTTGTCCCAGATAGCAGCGGTCTCCAGAGATAACCGCTCTGTACTCAACAGCAGGTGCGCTGAGTGAGATTGTGCCCCTGATGCGAGACCCGATCAGGCGTTCCATCTCTGTAGTCGGGAGGTCCATGGCAGAACCGGCGACTCGGTTCATCCTCACGCTGAATGGGCCGTGAGCAACAATCCCCAGGTCATTTAGGAGAAATAAGATTGATGCAGCGTCAGCCTGGCACTCGCCGAGGTATGCAAGGACGGTGTGCGTGAGGGCGAGCCGGGATGCGGTGAGGGGGTCTTTCATCTCTCCTACCGCTACCTGGATGCTTTGGGTAATTATCCGGGCGACACACCGGGCTTCGGCAACCGGGAGGTCGGGGTGCTCGCCTGATAACTCAAAGATGACCCGCATTCACCTCGACCGATGGACCCATCCCTGGATGGGCTGAAAAGAGATGGGGGGGTAGATATGAACGCTCACTTCTTCTTCTTCCCCATGATACCTGAAAAGAACCCCTTCTTCTCCTCAGGTGACTTCTTCCCCTCGATCTCCAAAAGTTTCTGATAGATCTCATGCTCTTCGGGTGAGATACTCTTCGGGATGGCGACTTTTACCCTGACGAGGAGATCTCCAGGCCTGCCCCGCCTCCGAACACCCTCACCCGGGATCTTTAAGGCGGTGTTGTACTGTACTCCTGCCGGTATTACTAGATCGACATGACGGTGGTCGATGGTCTCGATCTCGACATTGGACCCGAGGATCGCCTGGGCCGGGGAGATAGCGACTATGGTCTCGAGGGTGTCGCCACTACGGGTGAACCGGTCGTGCGCCTTGACATGGACCTCAACAAAGAGGTCTCCATTCGTTGCTCCATACTCCCCTGCCTCGCCATAGCCCTCCATTCTCAGTCGCATCCCGGTGTCGATCCCGGCAGGGATATGGATAGAGACCTTCCGCTTGATCCTCTGGTGCCCGCTCCCTTTGCAGGCAGTACACCGCTTTTCAGGTACTTTTCCGGTTCCCTGACACTGGTTGCAGGTGCTCATCCTGACAAACTGGCCAAAGACCGACTGGCTCATCTGGCGGATCTGACCCGTCCCTCCGCATGCTCCACACTGAGAGCGACGCTTCGTCTCGCTCCCGGTCCCATTACACGTAGTGCACGCCTCGGTATGGAGGACCTCGATCTCCCGATCAGTCCCGGTCACCGCATCTTCGAGGTTGATGGCGATCTTCATCAGGAGGTCATTGCCAGCCTGAGGGCCCGCGCGCCGGCTGCCACCGAAAGATCCACCAAAGAAGTCGAAGATATCGCCAAACCCTGATACGTCGGCGCTGAACCCGCCCCCTGAGAAACCTCCTGCCCCGGTGTATGAGCCCTTCGATGCGCTGGTATAATTCTCGTGCCCGAGGTTGTCATACTGGGCCCGTTTCTGGGAGTCAGCGAGGACGCTGTAGGCCTCGTTGATCTCCTTGAACCGCTCTTCAGCCCCCGCATCCTTGCAGACGTCGGGATGGTACTTCCGCGCGAGATTCCGGTACGCCTTCTTTATCTCCCGGTCGTCAGCATTTTTTGAGATGCCGAGGACCTCGTAGTAGTCTGGCGAGGGCATAGCCTCTCACTCGTCTTTTACCTTGAAGTCAGCATCAACGACATTGTCGTCAGTCTTCTCCTGGTCGCTTTCAGGAGAGGCCCCGGCAGCCTGCTGTGCCTGCTGATCAGCCTGGACTTTCTGGTAGATCTTGGTGGTGACTTGGTAGATCGTCTCGGTGAGGTTGTCCATACTCTTCTTGATCTCTTCGGACTTGTCAGATTCAAGTGCGGTCCGGACCGTTGCACAACTCTCTTCGATCTTCTGGCGGTCTTCGGGCTCGATCTTCTCGCCATTCTCCTTCAGCATCTTTTCAGCAGTAAAGATCGCAGAGTCGGCCATGTTCCGCAGCTCGATCTCCTCTTTCTTCTGTTTGTCATCTGTCTCGAATGACTTGGCCTCGTTCACCATCCGCTTTATATCGTCTTCAGAGAGCTTTTTGTCTCCTTTGATGGTTATTGCCTGCTGGTTCCCGGTCCCGAGGTCTTTGGCAGAGACATGGATGATCCCGTTCGCATCGATATCAAACGACACCTCTATCTGGGGGATACCCCGGTGTGCCGGCGGGATCCCGGTGAGCTGGAACTTCCCGAGTGTGAAGTTGTCTTTGGCAAGGGCCCGCTCTCCCTGGACGACGTGGATCTCAACGCTTGTCTGGCCATCGGCTGCAGTGCTGAAGATCTGGCTCTTCCTTGTGGGAATGGTGGTATTGCGCTCGATAAGTTTTGTCGCTATCCCGCCAAGGGTCTCTATCCCGAGAGTTAGGGGTGTGACGTCCAGGAGCACGATGTCTTTTGTCTCTCCTGAGAGGACTGCACCCTGGATCGCCGCACCGAGTGCCACGCACTCGTCCGGGTTGACCCCTTTGTCAGGCTCTTTATTGAGGATCCGCTTCACGGTCTCCTGGACGAGCGGGACACGGGTTGACCCCCCGACCAGGAGGACATGGTCTATCTGTTCGGGGCTGAGCTTCGCGTCCGAGAGGGCCTGCTTTACCGGCCCAACCGTGCTCTCAACCAGGTCCCCGATCAATTGGTCTAACTTTGCCCTGGTCAGGTCGATGTCCAGGAACTTGGGCCCCGAAGGTCCGGTGGTGATATAGGGGAGGTTAATAGAGGTCTTCTGCTTCTGTGAGAGCTCGATCTTCGCGTTCTCTGAAGCATCGCGAAGTCGCTGCATTGCGATAGGATCTGAGCGCAGGTCGATACCCTCTCTCTTCTGGTAATCCTCTACCAGCCACTGCACCAACCTAAAGTCGAAGTCGTCGCCTCCAAGGCGGTTGTTCCCTGAGGTAGACTTCACTTCAAAGACACCGTCACCGAGGGTGAGGATCGAGACATCAAATGTCCCGCCACCCAGGTCGTACACGAGCACCGTGATTTCATGTTCCTTGTCTATCCCATATGCAAGGGCTGATGCGGTTGGCTCATTGATGATCCGCAGGACCTCAAGGCCAGCTATCTGGCCCGCGTCTTTGGTGGCCTGTCGCTGGGCATCGTTAAAGTAGGCGGGGACGGTGATGACTGCCTTGGTTATCTTCTCCCCGAGGTAGGCCTCGGCATCGATCTTCATCTTCTGCAGTACCATTGCAGAGATCTCCTGGGGAGAATAGGACTTGTCGTCGATTTTTATCTTCTCTGACGTCCCCATCTTCCGCTTGATAGACTGGATCGTGCGCTGGGGATTGGTGACGGCCTGCCGTTTTGCAAGGCTCCCGACAAGGCGTTCACCATCTTTCGTGAACGCGACAATCGAGGCAGTTGTTCGCCCGCCTTCAGCATTGGGGATGACA
>JAPKXQ010000084.1 GCA_026394765.1 Methanomicrobiales archaeon | reverse complement strand
CTCGCATATTTCCATAGTAATATCCAAATAACCTGTTATCTCTCCTAGTACTTAGATTTATCGGTTTTTGGAGGTGATTTTAACAAAAAAAGCCTGAATATCGATAATAAAATATTTCTAAATTGTGGGCTGAATAGTTACGCACGATCATCCTCCTGGATATCTGCAAAATGGAAGACCTGATACCCTTCCGGGTCCTAATCTCATCACAAAGGTCCTCGTAGACAAGCAGATCTTGGGCAGCAATCAGAGGGAATAATGGATCCTATCCGCACCGCATTTGACGAGATGGCATCGTTATACGATGCCCAGAGGAGATTTATCATCCCTGAGATAGAGGAGTTTTACAACGCAGCGGTATGGGCAGTGGACTGGAGCGGTGACAGTCCCGAAATTCTTGATATCGGTGCCGGGACCGGTCTCCTTACAGGCCTACTCCTGAAACGGTTTCCTAATGCCTCGGTGACACTCATCGATATTTCTGAACATATGCTGGCCCAGGCACACGAGCGGTTCAACCACAGGGAAAAGACCCGCTATATCACCGGAGATTACCGTAGTACAGGCCTTGGTGGGGAGTATGACGTTATCTGCTCGGCCCTCTCCATTCACCACCTCATAGAAGGGGAGAAGATAGACCTCTATCATCGGATATATGATGCCCTGCACCCGGGAGGAGTCTTTGTCAATGCCGATCAGGTACAGGGCGAGACCTCCCGCAGCCAGGAGCGGTTCAGGGAGTACTGGGACATGTTCCTGCATGAGAGCCCACTCCCTCCCGGGGAGATGGATACCATCAGTAAGAGGCGGGACACCCTGGATAAGGAAGCAACACTCTCTTCCCAAATCTTTTGGCTCCGGGAGTGCGGATTTACTGATCTCGATCTGACTTATAAAAATCGCATGTTTACCGTCTTCTCAGGGAGAAAGGAGTAAAAAATCGGTACTGCTCAATGGACACTACTACTGTCAGGATCGTTCGAAGCCTGATGACAGGAGAACCATGCATATGTATCCCTGCATAGAAGTATTCCCCCTGATCATGCAGCCCTTCCACAACCGCGAAATGTAAGACACATGAGGAAGCGGTAGTGTGCCGGATACTATGATGTTTTATACCGCCAGTTGAGAGAAAGATTCAGGCAGACTTTCCAAAAATAATGAGGTTGAGTGGGAGACATGATAATAGACGCACGGGTGAGACCTCCGTTCAAGAGTCTTAAGCAGGTCCTGGTATCAGAGCCTGGTGCACGGCCAGCAGTCAAACGCAGTCCATTAGTAAGCGGTTACGACCGGACGCCCTCCATGATGCAGAAATCATGGGAACTCTTCCTTGAGGAGATGGATGCAGCGGGTGTAGATAAGGGCATTCTGGTAGGCAGGCAGGCCGGACATCGCATAATCTCAAATGATGACATAGCAGAACTTCGTGATCAGTACCCCGACCGGTTTCCTGTCGCGCTCGCGGGCATCAACGGAGCTGACATTAACGGAGCGCTTCAGGAGATTTCCCGAACTCTAAAAGAGATGAACTTTAAAGGGATAGCGGTCGATCCCGGGTGGTGGGTTCCACCCCGCTATGTCGATGACCCGGCGAATTACCCCTTGTACCAGAGATGCGCAGAACTCGGAGGGGTGCTCTACCTCACCTGTAGTCTCATGCAGGGGCCTGATATCTCGTATGCTGAACCCTACCGCATTCAAAAGGTAGCAAATGACTTTCCAAATCTGCAGATCGTTGTGGTACATGGTGCATTTCCCCACACCAGTGAGATGATTGGGGTTTTGATCGCCAACGCCCCGCTGGGGAACATCTGGGTGATCCCTGATTTCTTCCAGTTCATCCCTGGGTTTCCTGGAGCTCAGGACTGGGTCGGGGCTGCCAATTATTTCCTCGGAGACCGGATCCTCTATGCCTCTTCGTACCCGGTCCGGCCCCTTGGCCAGAGCCTTGCTGAGTTCCAGCGATTCTCCTACAAAACCGGGGTTCTGGAGAACCTGCTTGGTGGCAACGCAGCAACCCTGTTTGGTTTAAGCTTCCAGTAGGAGCTGGTTATCTATGACCCTCATGGATGCGACGATAAAGGCAGAACTGTTGTCTATTGGGACGGTAGATGTCGAAGAGACCCTGCTGCCCCCGCCACGAACCTCAACTGCTGGCCCGGGAATGGGGCGACAGTCCATCTTCTTTGCATCAGGCGGTCTCCGCATCAGGTTGGAGGTTGACATTGGGTCCCCTCTTAAGATGGTTCGAAAAAACGGTCGTGTGGTGATTCAAAGAGGCAACCAGGATATGGTGGAAGGGGATATTGAACCGGTAGTCGCCCACTGCCCTGATCAGGTCTACATCACAATCAGTGAACGCTGCATCTATAATTGCCAGTTCTGCTCAGTACCTCTCTCCCAGGGAAAGATCAAGACTATCGATGAGATCCTTGCCATTGTGGAGAATGCAAAAAGAGAAGGGAGACTTAATGTCATCTCCCTCACTTCCGGAATTGCGACATCGCCTGATGATGAGATTGACCGGGTAGTAGAAGTCGTAAGAGCCCTTGCCCAGTACAAAGTCCCCATCGGCGTGGCCGTGCACCCGGCAGCAAATTCCTCCAGGCGACTCAAAGATGCGGGGGTTACTGAAGTGAAATACAGTGTCGAAACCATGGACCATGAGATCTTTGACCGGGTGTGCAGGGGAAAAAAAGGGCACACCCAGGATTTTATCCTTGAATCTTTACGCGATGCGGTGCAGGTCTTTGGCAGAAACCATGTCTCTTCCAATATCATAATCGGACTAGGGGAGACTGACGAATCTGTTCGCCAGGGAGTGGAATTTCTGGCAAAGATGGGTGTTATTCCTGTCCTCAGGCCGATATCTATCTCTCACTTGCGAAAAGAAGCGCTGAAGACGGCTACCCGTCCCAGTCCCGAGCGACTCATAAGTCTTTCCAAAATGACCCGGGATATGCTGGAGAAGTATAATCTCAGAGTCGATCTTTCACAGACCATGTGCCTTGCCTGCACCGGTTGCGACCTCACCCCAGTTAGAGATTGTTAGGCTATTCATCAGGCTTTCCACCGGGCAGTCGCCCTTCTCTCTTCTATACTCTCGTACCCGGGGGAATAGAGTCTGCCATTTCTGGGTGCTCTACTCATCTCCCTTTACTGAACCTAAATCCCAATATCTCAAGAGATGGGTTGGACCAGGTGGGGTGGGAGGAGTCCCCCTGAGAACCTTTTCTCCCTTCAGGTGAGGTTTCCCTGGTATTTCAGAGCGCGTTCACCGTGATATACCCGGTGCGCACCTTTCGGTATGACCCATAGGCATTGGAGACTTTGAGAGAGACTGAGTACTTCCCTGGTTTAGTGTAGGTGTGGTACGGAGCCCGAAGTGTGGACGAAGTCCCATCACCAAAGTTCCAGAACCATGATACTGGGGCACCGGTGGACTGGTCGATGAATGCAACCGTAAGACTGCATGGACCCTGTTTGGGGTTTGCTGTGAATTCAGCAACCGGTTTTCCAGCCGGGGAGGAGAATATGGACAGAGGAATCCCTGTTGAAACCCCTCCACCCGGCGGTGGATTATAGACCGTCACGGTCGCTGTTCCGGGAAGAGAGATGTCAGAGGATGGGACCACCGCTGAGACCTCTTCAGGTGAAATGTATGTCGTGGTCCGGGCTGTCCCATTCCAGCGTACAACACTTACCGGAGTAAAACCAGTCCCTTTGAGGATAAGGGTGAAGCCCGGGCTCCCTGCAGGAACTCTGGATGGACTGGTGGAGAGGAGTTGTGGTACAGGGTGTGGTTCTTTAAGGATTGGGAAGTTTACTGGTTCAGACTCTCCTCCCACTGGTGCCGGGTTGAAAACTGTGATCCGGGCTACGCCCGGGGTCGCGATATCTTCAGCAGGGATCACTGCTTCGAGTGAGGATACATAATTCCTCTTTGTATCGCGGTCCTGACCGTTCCACCTTATAGTGCATCCCGGCATGAAGTTCTCTCCTATCACCCGGAGTGTAAATGCCTCTCCTCCTGCCACTGCTTCTGAAGGGGTAGTCCAATATATCCCCGGAACTGGGTTTACTACGTTATTATTTGTGAACGCCTTGATGCATGCGTCCATGGTGGTATCCCCTGACCCCACTCTGATATCTCTCCATACTATCCCGTCACTGCTCCCAAAGCTCTTCCCTGATGCCTCAGCATGGCTGCTGTATCCCTCGAGCGCATACTCTACCGGTAGGGGATAGTTGTATCCCGGGGTCTGCTCCCTGACAACCACCGAGAATACCTCTCCGTCACTCAACTGGACAGGTCTGCTTAATTGTATGACGTGGTAGCCTGGATAGGGAATTATGCCCTCCTGGACCAGAACTGGACCTTCTCTAGTATTGATTGGTCCACTATCAGGGCTCAGGTAGACAGAGATGTTGTACCTGCTGTGCACCTGGGGTGTATATATACCGACCGCGGTAAGGGTCTCCTCCCCGCCCGCGGTAAAGAGATTGGCACCCCAGAGGAAGTCCTGGGACCCGGTCCCGAGCGAATCGACCCATCCCAACTGGTCGTACTGGTAGATATTGTCATATTCGCTTAATGGGACGCTCTGGTACACAGCATTATTGTTATTTGGGAACCACCAGGGGGGATTTTTATCTGTACCATTCATTGCTCTCCCCATCGTAGTGTCATAATAGGAGATGTAGAGGTCTCCCGTCTTCCCACTCGAATGCGGAAAAGACGCCCCCAATAGTCATGATCGCATACTTGATCTCATCATTGTCAAGTGCGTTACTCCTCGGTGGAATGACCTTCCACTGGGTGAGGCGCTGGTTAACAGGGAGGACTTCTGGGGACCGTGTGGAGACATCGACATAGGGGTCGTCAGTCTCACTGACCGGGCCGCTCCACCGACCGAGGTACGCAGCCGTCTGTGCCGCGTCCCCCCCACCTTGTGCAACCCTGTCAAATCCCCATGTGTACGCAGAAGAGAGGGTATTTTTCACATGGTTCTCAGAGAAGTCCCAGCTCTCATTGGGGAGCAGGGAAGATTCCAGAGACCCGTAGGTTGCAAAAACCCAGCAGGACCCTGCGGAACCCTGGTTCCTCACTGGAGAGACCCGGCCTTCGTGTCTGAGGTCAAATGATCTGGGGAGAGATACCGTACCTTTCACAATCGACTCTCCTACGAGGTGGCTGAAGTCGATGGGGCCGGGGCTGAAACCGAGTCCGTGCGGGTTTAATACGGCCTCTTCTCCATCAGGAACAGGAGTGCCATTCCATGAGGGGTCTGCACCTCTCGTAGCAGGCAATTGTAAGAATGCTGGATTGAGGGGAGCTTTTACGAATTCTGCAGCATTAACTGGTGTAAAGAGGGTGAGAAAGATTACTAGCATCACCACTGTACCGATACGGGCACCACACGTCATAGTGACATAGATACTCCTCGCAGAGGAAATGTGTTGTGATCTCAATCATGGGTGATCATCATCACCCTCACTGATGTCACACTTGACTGGTCTATAGTCGGGGGGAGAGGAGACTCTCCTTGACCTGATAATCATAGGCATTCACAATTTGGAGATCACATCCTCCTCCTCATCGTTAAGACGAATGGCATGAGGAGGATCACGGCGAGGATTATCCAGAAGTTCCCGAAAAGGTAGAGGAGGTCGAGCCTCCCTGCGTCATAGAAGCGGATCTCAGCATTTCTGGTGCTCTCCCAGGTCACCTCCACAGTCTCGTTCTCCCGGTCTGTCGCGATCCCACCGGGGCTGATCATCCCCATGAACGGGTTTCGTACATCGAGGCCGGAAGGGAGGCCGATTGTCACATTATATGGCTCCTCAAAGGCGAGCTGAATGTGGTTCTCTCTTATCTGGGCCATGTAGGAGACGGTGTAGTTCCCTTTTAGAAACGTGATTGTGGATGGTGGTGACCACGTGGTGTTGCAGGGGTCACACGCCCCGGTCAGGTTCACTCCCTCCACTTTGAGCGGGATCCGCTCCCCGAGGAGTCCGGACTCCACAAATGCATAGCTCTCCTTATTCACTATCTCTACCGCTCCGGTGTAGGCGGTCGCATTCCCAAGGACGGCAAACGTCGCATTCAGGGCGAGCGCCGGGACAATGAGTGCTAGAGTCCCAATGCAGAGACAAGCGATGCGATATCTGCGTCGATCTCGGTGGGGGGTTCGCATTGACGGATCACCGTGTCTGGGTCCTTGAGGAGGTGGCCGGTCACGACGCAGACGATACACTCGTCGCGGTCGATCGCCCCTTCCTCGATCAGCCGTTTCACCCCGGCCACCGAGGCGGCCGAGGCAGGCTCCACGCCTATTCCTTCCTTTCTTGCAAGTGCACGCTGCATGGCGAGGATCTCATCGTCGCTCACTGCTGTCGCGGTGCCACCCGTCGCACGGATGGCAGTAAGAGCTTTTTCAGCATTAACCGGGGCTCCGATCCGAATCGCGGTGGCCACAGTCTCGGGATTTTTTTCAGGAACGACTGCAGGGAGCCCCTCCTGGATCGCCCGGACCACCGGTGCTGAACCTGCAGCCTGTATCCCGGTCATCATGGGGAGTGAATCGACCATCCCTAATGTTTTGAGCTCAATTAACCCTTTGTAGACCGCTGAGATGTTTCCTGCATTCCCTACCGGAAGGACGAACCTGTCAGGGACCCGGGAGAGCTGGTCGATCGCCTCAAAACCGATGGTCTTTTGCCCTTCGAGCCTGAAGGGGTTGACTGAGTTGAGGAGGTAGAGGCCATGGGTGAGGCAGAGCTCGTGGACCATTGCGAGGGCCTGGTCGAAGTTACCCCTGATCGAGATCACCCGTGCACCGTGCATCAGGGCCTGGGCCACCTTCCCGACTGCGACCTTGCCGGCAGGGAGGAGGACTACTGCTGGGATCTTCGCCTTTGCCGCATACATTGCGAGGCTTGCAGAGGTGTTGCCTGTACTGGCGCAGGCAACGATCCTCCTTCCCAGCTGGAGTGCCATACTCACGCCCACCGTCATGCCCCTGTCCTTGAATGACCCTGAAGGGTTCATTCCCTCGTGTTTTGCATATAGGGATCGAATGCCTAACTCCTCTCCGATCGTCTCGAGGTGGTAGAGGGGTGTCCCCCCTTCCCGGAGGGTGACCGGGGGAACTTCCACAGGGAGGAGCTCCCGGTAGCGCCATACTGATAGTGGGCGCTGCTGCCATACCGCGCCCGGGGGCTCGATCGAGGCCAGGTCGTACTCCACTGTGAGGAGGTGGCCGCACCTGGGGCACGTATATATGATATCAGTTTGGTCGAACCGGGCGTGACAGTCGACACATACGAGGTCATACATACGGGATCTTAAACGGCAGCCCAGATATAGGGGAGCGGTCGGGGTCAGTCCCCAAGGTCTCTCCTGCGGTCAGATCCAACCGGGACCTCCCGTCGTGCTTTTATTACAATGTCCGGGTCGATCGAGGTGAGTAGGAGTTCCTCTTCCTCACCGGCGATGGCCACCACCTCGCCGTACGGGTCAGCGGTGCATGACCTCCCTGGATAGGTACCGATCGGAGTTGTTCCGGTCGTGTTCACCCCGGCGACATAGTACTGTCCATCGAGGGCACGCGCCCTGACAAGGAGGCACCACTGCCTGAGCCGAGATGATGGCCAGGCTGATGGGACCACCACACACTCAACACCGGCATCGGCATAGCGTGTAAAGAGCGCCGGAAACCTGAGGTCATAGCAGATGGCGAAGCCAAAGGTCACCCCTGAAAGTTGAAATACTCCGGGACGATCCCCTGCACTATAGTGCAGGTCTTCTTCCTCTGGCGAGAAGAGATGGACTTTCGAATAGGTCGCAGGTACCTCGCCAGAAGGGGTGGCCACGAGCGCGGTGTTGCGCGGTTTACTGTGGGATCGCTCTCTGACTGATCCCACAATCGCGACTCCATACTCTGCCGCCAATCTCAAAAGGGTTGATGCAACAGGCCCATTCGGCCCTTCAGCCATATCTTCTGATCTAGGGTCCCACCCGGTGGAGAACTGTTCAGGAAAAGCGATGAGCTTTGCTCCTGCCGCAGAGGCCCGGGCGATGAACTGCTCAGCTCTTTTAAATGTGGCAGGGGGGTCGTTCCAGCTCGGGGTTATCTGGGCCGTTGCGATGAGAAGCGCCATGTTACATCCTTCTCCCCGACCTCGAATTTGGTCTATGGAAAGTCAGAAAAGAGATTTTAAGAGAGGCCATCTCCTGCTTTACGTCTCGTAGAGGACAGCCTCGTCGGTCCTAATGTAGGAGAAGAGGTCAGATGCTGCAAAGTGAATCCTTATCTCCCGCGCTGCACTTTCGAGGGAGTCTGATGCATGGATGACGTTACGGCCTAGATCAAGGGCAAAGTCGCCCCGGATCGTCCCGGATGCTGCGGTCTGCGGGTCAGTCTGCCCGACCATGCACCGCACCACCTTAACTGCACCCTTCCCCTCAAGGACCATCAGGAAGCAGGGCCCGCTCATGATGTAAGCCTTGAGATAGGGGTAGAATGGCTTTCCCTCGTGCTCTTGGTACTGTGCGTTCACCCTGGCCTCATCCAGGACGAGAAGTTGCGCAGCAACTATCTTCAGGCCTCTCGCCTCGAAGCGGGTGAGTATCTGGCCGACAATACCTCGGGCCACCCCGTCGGGCTTTACCATCACAAAGGTCTGCTCCATGCCCCCCTCCTGCTCACTCTTTCTTGAGAGCCTTTCGCCCTGCAACAGTCCATGCGACCCGTCGCGGGACACGCCCGAGGCGGTGGTTATTTTCACATTTTGAACTGCAGAAATAGAAGACCGATCCGTCCTTCCTGACAAACATCTTCCCGGTCCCGGGTTCGACCCCTCCACCACAGAAGCTGCAGGTTCGCGTCTCTACCATCTTTCTCACCGCCGCGAGAGTTTCTTCGCCTCTCGCTCAGTCTCCAGGAGCATGAGGACGTCTCCTTCCCGGATGGGGCCGACAGTGTTGCGCGTGATGATCCGCCCCTTGTTCACCCCATCGAGGATCCGGCACTTAACCTGCATCGCTTCACCGTGCATACCAGTGGAGCCTATCACCTCCATCACCTCCGCGGGCGTCGCGTCGTCTGCCATGCCGCCATCACGCCTTCAGGCCGCTGATCTGCTTTACCAGCTCATCAACGATCTCTTTTGCCTTCCCGGGCTTTACGATGGCGGCAGCGGTTGAACCGACTTCGAGGCCGCACGCGGTGCCGATATCGTTCTGCTTGTTGATGAAGAGATAGGGGATCTTCTTCTCATCGCAGAGTGGCGGCAGGTGCATCACTATCTCCTCGGGGTCCACGTCGGTCCCAATAAGAACGAGTGTTGCGATGCTCCGTTCGATCGCCTTGGTCGCTTCGTTTGCTCCCTTCTTGATCTTGCCTGTGTCCCGTGCGATCTCGAGGGCTTCGAGGGCCTTGTTCTGGAGTTCGTCGGGGACCTGAAACTTTACGTATGCATTTCCCATTCCTGTTTCACCTCATTCCGGGGGCTCGTGGGGCAAGCCCCCCTCATCACTCATCAGTTATGCGAGGATGTAGCTTACACTCTGCGCGAGGTGCGAGGATAAAGGTTGCTCTCGCTGGATGCTTATCCTCCCGCTACCATGCCCGGTGGAAAGGGACGATCCCTTGGTCGGTAGATCGTCACATCGCCTGCCTGATATACAGGGACCAGTGCGCTCTCATTTATTGTGACATGGTAACTCTCCCGCTCTGTCTCTCCGACATAGAGGAGGTCCGCATTATACTGCTCCATCAGGGGGAGAACCGCGACTGGGTCCTCGTACATTATTCTTACATCCCTTGTGCGCGTAGCAAGCCAGCCCCCCTCGTCTCCCCTCCACTGAAACTCATGATATGGCATCCCGATAACGGTTGGGATCCCTGAGAACGAGGAGATGCGGGAGTGATAGGTGTAGTCTCCCCCCTCGGCCTCGACCAGGACCAGGTCCCCGCTTATCCCTTTGAGGAACTGTATCGCCTGGTAGTCCCCGGGGCGCTCGAATGCGAGGTAGGCGCTCCCATCGAGGGTGTAGGGTGAGTGGTACATAAAGGAGGGGAGGAAGAACGGAGCTGCCAGGAGAGCGATTATGACTGATAGTGCAGCTGCCCTTGTTATTGACTTTGGGATGCGGTGGGGACCGACCAGTGCATCGATGCGTGCTGCGGCCAGAGCGATGCTCCCTATACCGAGTAGGATCCAGGCAGTGACATAGAACTTAAAGACCGTATTCATCCTGAAGAACGTTGTGCCCATGCTGTCTTTCATATAGAGAAATTCGCATACGATGATGACTATAAGGCCAAGGGCTGTGAGCATCCCGGCAGCCCCCTTATCACGGCGGATCAGGATGTAAGTTAGAGGTATCGCCGCGATCCCTGCAGCAGTATTGCCGAGAAGGGCGAATGGCACTGCCACTGCAATGAGGTACGGTCGCCTGACAATGTCCTTTCCAAGGGCAAACAGGACCAGGGCGATGAAGAACCCATGGACCAGGAGGAACTGGAACGGGTCAGAGGGCGAGATCACCCAGCCCATCCCTTTCACCCCCGTTCGTTCCATCTGCAAGAGAAATGGGAGATATATGAGGACAGCGAGAGACGGGACTGCCAGGAGGAAGGTGGGGTCACCCCTCTGCATAAGCCACTCCCGCAGGCCTGACCGTCCGGTTGCCACTCCCGGGTCATTGTCATGGTTGTGGCCATAATACCAGATGACTGCTCCTGCCATGACCACTAATGGAGCATATACGAAGACGTCCCAGGTGTTGAATGGGGGCATCGATCCGAGGCTGAGCGATGCGAGGACCACCAAAACCACCTTTCCTGCCCGCTTGAGGTTGTACCACTCACGCACGGCGTACACCAGGAGGAAGAGGAGGAAGATCTGGTTGAAGAGTGCGATGACATGGGAGTGGACATCCCCCCAGAGAAAGGAGAAGAGGGGGTACTCATGGATGGTGTTCGCAAGCGTCCTGGTGCTGTTCCAGAGGATTGAGCTCTTATCGGTCCCAGTCCATATCGCATAAAAGAACGCGGGGTTAGGAAGAAAGAGGACGAGGAGCGGGGCCTCTGTGAACCGCGTGAGGAGGAGGCGGCCGAGTGCCCAGAGATTCACTGCCGAGAGAGCGAAGAGGGTAGGGAGTGCAAGATTGAAGGCTACTGCAGAAGGGTTCCCGGTTAGGATCCCCAGCGCTCCCACAAGCCAGTACCCCATGTAGTAGTAGATTGAGAGGGACCCTCCCGCGAACCATGGGTCTAATGGAGGGACTGTTGGTGAGCGCATGATCGAGGCGATGAAGGCATGGTCCATGAACTTCTCGGCATACGAGATTGTGGGGTCGACGAGGTTTGCTTCGAGCATGAAGAGGAATGCAATGAGAAAGAGCACCTCCCACTTCCAGACCCGGGAGAAGGCCTCCAGGGTATAGGCTCCCCTCCTGATCCCGATGGCTGCAAGGACGCCAAAGGGTGCGAGAGCAAGGGGGAGAGGCAGATGAACGAGGCCGCAGTACCATGTCAGGAGGGTTAGGATGAGGAGTGATGCACTCATCGCTGCAGGATATGCAAACTCCCGCAGGCTCGCTTTGAGTGAAGGCCAGACTGCTAGATGGATTCCTTTGAGGAGGAGGAGCCAGGAAAGGATGGCGAGGACCTCTACCTCAATTCCCAGTCCCGCCACCCCCGCCCGTTCGCTTCGAGAGGGCGGACTTTACAATGGAGATGATTCGCCCGCTTCCCAGGAAGTATATGGACGCGATGCCCCCTACGATGGTGGCAAGGTTCTTGATGAGGTGGTCAAAGACCGCGATTAACGTGGCGGCACCTGCCGGGACTCCCACGCTCTGGAGCGTGAGGGCGACTGCGAGTTCATAGGTCCCGACTCCGCCTGGGGTGATGGGGATTGCCTTGACAAGGTTTCCGATAACGATGGCCAGCACGATCGCAGAAAACGGGATCTCCTGCCCAAACATCAGCCCGGTAAAGGCGCAGATGAGGGAATCAAGGAGCCAGATCAAGAGTGAACTGGTACTCAACAGCACCAGTGACCTGGGTGAGAGCGAGGCGCTCCGCATCTGGCTTACCATGGTGAGGAGGAGGTTTGCATAACGGTTCTCTGACCTTACATTGCCCCAGATGAGTAAAACACCGAAGAATACTGCGATTATTACGATTGGGAGAACGATTGCGGGGAGGAACCATGAAGGGACGGTGAGGGCGAGAGTCAGAGTGATAAGGCCAAGGACCGCGACTGTGAGAATGTCAAAGACCCTCTCCACGATTATGGATGCGATCCCTTCTGAGTACCCCGCCAGACCCTCTTCGCGCAGGATAAAGACCCGGACCAGGTCACCTAGGCGGGCCGGAACGATCAAGTTGGCAGTCTGGCTGATGAAGATGAGCGCGGTTGAGAATATGGTGGTGACAGAGATCGCCATCCCTGCGAGGATCACCCGGTACCTCCACCCCCTGATCCACCAGACCCCTGCTGATATAAGGGCGGCGGGGATTAGAAAGATCGGGTTGAGGTGGAAAAGTGCGGCCGCGATGTCGTCTTTCACCCACCAGAGCATGGCGAATATTATCCCGACTGCGAGGATTACCGGGACTGCGATCGAACTAACCTTCCGCCACATGGAGGCGCCACCAGAGCCGCAGCACCGCGGTGCCCATCGCGGTGATATCATTCTTTCTTACCGTTGTCCCGCACCCCTCGTGCCAGTGCACCGGGACTTCACCGACACGGAGTCCTTTGTGCTGGGCGAGGACGAGGAGCTCGGTGTCCCAGAACCAGTGGCCATCCCTCACCTTTGGAAGTAGCGGGAGGAGACTCTCCCGGCGAAATGCCTTGAACCCGCACTGGTGGTCATAGAGTCTGCTCCCGAGGACGATGCGTACGAGGAAATTGTACCCGCGGCTTGCGACCTCCCGTCCCCCGCTCCGTACCACATCGGACTGTGGTAGGAGGCGGGACCCGGTCACGATGTCATAACCTGCTCTTATGGCTCCGATGACGTCAGCGAGGTGGGCCAGATCGGTTGCGAGGTCAACATCATAGTAGCAGAGGATCTCACCCTGTGCTTGGACACAGGCCCTGGAGAGAGCTGTCCCTCTTCCCAGCCGCCGGTCAGCATGGAGGTGGCGGACTCTTGGGTCCTTAACTGCCCACTCCCTGGCCAGGTCTGCGCTCCCATCAGTACTCCCGTCTTCTGCGATGAGGATCTCAAACCCATGGGCGACCTGTTCCAGGGTCTGGATAGAGGCCGGCATTGCTCGCTGGAGTGCCAGACGGTCGTTGTATAGGGGGATTATCACCGAGACCTCTATACCCTGCATGGACCCTCCCGGGAGAGGAGCTCTGCGACCTCGAACCCGGCTCTGATCGAACCTTCCATACTCCGCTCCGGGTAGTTGGGACGGGAGACCATACCGGCAAGGTAGAAGCCGTTTCCCAGGGAGTAGGGGGGAATTTTTGAAAGGAGACCGGTTGCGTAGACTGGTCCTGCATAGCGGTTCACAACAAGGTGGCGGGCCAAAATCTCAACTGGTGAGATATGGAAGCGAGCGGAAAAGTCACTCTCCATCACCTCCCTGATATCAGCCCTGGGTTCACCAGTGAAGTACGAGGCGAGGTAGACAATATGGGTGCCATACCGTTCCTTTGGGATGAAATTGGTGTGGCTGATGACCGCACCATACGGCGCCTCATCTCCCATATTTAACCAGTAAATCCCATTTGTGACATCACGGCTGATTCCGAGGGTGAGACATGCTGCACCCTGGTACGGGACTACGGGGACACCCGGGAACCCCAGTTGGGTGAGGACCTCCGGGGGGGCCGTCCCAATCACGGCATCATAGCACTCCCCGTTCACCTCCCATGATGCTTCTTTCCTATTGACGCGGGTAACCGGGACACCAGTCCTGACTGTTCCCCCTGCTCCTTCTATTGCCTGGATGAGCGCAGAGGCAAGCCGCCCAAATCCCCCGCGCAGGTATCCGAGGGACTCTCCTCGCATCCCGCGATGGGAACGGATTGCAATCCTTCCTACGAGCCATGCCGCAGATACTTCTCCAGCCATGGGCCCGAACTTGCTATTGAGCAGGGGGGCGAAGAACGCTTCATAGATACGGGTGCCAGCCTCCTTCTCCACAAATTCCCTGGCAGTTATCTGGTCCAGTGCTTCATAGTCCATGGATCTGGCCCGCAGCGTGAGGCGGGCGAGGCGGGCTTTCTCGATTAGGCTCAGATAAGGATACTTAAGGATCTCCAGGGGGGTGGTGAGCGGGTATATCGCCCCTCCTATGCAGTATCCAGTTGTTGCAGTGCGCCACTCCAGATCCCCACCAAGGCCAAGCCTCCCCAGAAGGGAGAAGAGGGCCTCATCGCCGGGAAACGCGTGGTGGTAGAACTCCTCTATCTCTGACTTTCCCATCCTGACTGATGCAATACAACCCCCGGGGACGTCCCGTGCCTCATAGACCGTCACCCGGCACTTCCCTGAGAGGGCATAAGCAGCAGCGAGGCCGCTCAACCCTCCACCCAGAATTGCGACCTGCATCTGATCCCTTCAGCCCCGAATTTGGAGTCTCCCATACTAATAATCAGGTAGGAGTAAAAAGGCTCCCTCTTTTTCCATAAGAACGCGAAAATGCGGCGTATTCAGAAGAAAGTATTTGAACTCACAAAATAAATTAAAGTACCGATAGCCAAGATAATCAGTGGGACTATACCCACTTGGCGGTGTCACGAGATGCGGATATTTTTTATTGGGTTTGGACAGGCAGGCGGTAAGATCGTTGATATGTTCATCGAACATGACCGTCGTCTCGGCACCAACAGTTTTCGCGGGATGGTCGTTAACACGGCAAGAACCGACCTCATGGGCCTTCGTAACATTGCGATGAAGGACCGGGTCTTGATCGGCCAGACTGTGGTGAAGGGGCATGGGGTTGGGACTGATAACGCGGCTGGGGCCAAGATAACTCTTGAGGAGATCGACACCGTGGTCAGTGCGATTGACCGGATGGGTACCCATGATGTCGATGCTTTTATCATCATTGCCGGTCTTGGCGGAGGCACGGGTTCAGGTGGGACCCCGGTCCTTGCCCGGCAACTCAAGAAAATTTATAAAGAACCGGTCTATGTCATCGGGATCCTCCCTGCTCCTGAAGAAGGACGGCTCTACACCTACAATGCTGCACGAAGCCTCACGACACTCGTAAAAGAAGCGGACAACACCTTTCTCTTTGATAACAGTGCCTGGAAGAACGAGGGAGAGAGTATCAAGAGTGCATTTCGACGGTTGAACGAAGAGATCGTCCGGAGGTTCGGGGTTCTCTTCCGGGCCGGGGAGGTAGGAAAGCTCGGTGTCGGGGAGATGGTCGTGGACTCATCAGAAGTGATAAACACCCTTCGGGGTGGCGGTATATCGAGCATCGGGTACGCGAGGGCTGAAGCGAAGACAAAGGGGAAGAAGACCCGGTTCGAAGGGGTTCTCACGAATATCAGGAAAACGATAATCCGGCGCCCCAATGAGGATGGGGACCTCCTCGGTGAGGATCGTACCGCCAAAGTTATCTCGCTTGTCCGCCGGGCGATGCTTGGCCGGCTAACACTCCCCTGTGATTTCTCAAGCGCTCAGCGGGCGCTTGTCCTCGTTGCCGGTCCGCCTGAAGAGCTCGACCGAAAGGGTGTTGACAAGGCAAAGAGCTGGGTAGAGGAGAATATCGGGGGCGTTGAGGTGAGGGGCGGTGACTACCCGCTCCAGAGCAACTATGTAGCTGCGGTCGTGGTCCTTGCCTCAATTGGAAACGCCCCCCGTATCCAGGAGCTCCTCGATATCGCTAAGGAGACGCGGGAAAGTGTCTCAAAGTCAAAGGAGAATCCTCAGAGATCTATCTTTGAAGAGGGCATCGAGCCTCTCTTTGAGTAAGTGAGGTGAATTTAGTATGATAACCTCCAGATTATCCTTAAGCATCATTATCATTTTTCTTTTCATCTTGAGCTGCCCATTTGCCGCAGCCTCGATCAGTGTGGGAAATGTCGTGATAACCCCTGCCGGAGACCTTGTCTCCGGGACCACAGAGGTGACCGCTTCATTAATAGTCGACTTTGCAGGTGAGAGCGGCCTGACGTTCCCCTCTGAGAGCACCCTGCACTTCTATAGCGATCTTGAAAATGCGCAGTGGTCCCCGGTCCTCCTCCAGAACGGGATAGAGAACACCCGTCCACTCTCGCTCGGGAACAACTTCAATGTCAATGGCTGGGAGCTCTCGTACCCGACCACCAAAAACGAGATCTCGTTTCGAATGACGCTTACTGGGACCACGCCGAGGGTGGACGCCTCAAAAAACATCACTGTTATCAAGGTCGAGGAGCTGAATACCAAGAACGTGGCAGTGAAGGAATCAGCAGTCATAAAAGAGAGATATGTCTCGAACCCTGCAGAGGTGAAGGGGCTTGTCCAGGCTGAAAAAGGGAAACTCGACGCATTCAGGATCTCGATCGATAGTGCAGCTTCCAAGGGTGTGAATACCGATACTGCCGAGGTCCAGTATACTGCTGCGAAGGTGGCACTTGAGTCAGCAGCAAAAGCAACGTCAGTCCAGTCCTCACAACAGTATGCCACTGCAGCAGAGCGGGCGATAGCTGACGGTGAGAAGAGTATCGGGGACTCTCTAACCCAGAAGATGATCACCGAGGCCGGAGAACCAATCGACCTTTTAGATGAGCAGATCGTCTTCTTCCGAGTGAACCGGAGTATGACCGCAGACGCGCGGGTGGCCGATATCCAGGCCAGGAGGGACCGGGCTGCAGGGCTGATCTCCACGGCGAACGATCTCAGGAAAGAGGGGAAGTTCACCGACGCTCAAGCAAAGATTGGGGAGGCCCGTAACGTTGCTGATCAGGCATATGAGGCGGCCCTCGCCCTCAGAAAAGAGGTGGGCGAGTCCTCGAACCCGACTGAACTGATAACAAAGCCCCTTGAGTCATCAGTCTCGTTCTTAAAAGGAGCCCTCATCTGGATCGGCGTTGGCCTTATTCTCGTGGTCCTTGTCGTTGTCGGAGTTATCCTGATGCGACGGCGATCAGGCTGGGACGAGCTTGGGTGAGGGAAGTCGGATATAGGGGGCCTGTCTCCTCCCTACCCGTACCAATTTATCGTATTCCTTCTGCTGCTGACCCGTTCTTCACAAAGACGTCGATGTTGATACTACCTATCTTGCCATCCCGCAGGAAGTAGTACTCAGGAAGTCGGTCCTGGTTGTCATAGTACGAGAACCAGTAGCACAGCCTGTATGTCCTCTTCTCGAACCCGTCAAGTGAGGGGAAGCTCTCTAGGTCATGGGTGATGATGAGGTCGGGATTGTCGGCATCAATGACACGTTCCTCCACGATCCCGCCATAAAACCGCATCTTCTCCCATCGGCCCCCACGGTAATACCATGGGAGGGGCCAATAGTCCTTAGAGGCGATCATCACGGTTCCGGAAGCGTCGATCATCGCCATCACTGTCCTCATCTCCTCTGAGTTCTGGACCTGCACTATCGGTTCGTTGATATCGTAGGGCACGAACGCGACGTGCCATGTGGCGAGCACGAGAAAGATGCAGGATGCGATGGCTACTACCGTCTTTATCTTATTCATCATGTAGACGGCGATAAAGATGAGGGGCAGGAGCTGGTGGATGATGAGCCAGGGAACCTTCTCGCCGATGTAGCTGTATGCAGCGAGAGAGACTACAAGCCAGAAGAGGCAGAAGAGGAAGAACTCATCCTTTCGTGTCCAGACTGGCGGGGATTTTGGAACTGTGACTGGAGGGATAGGTCCATTGGTTCCATCTATCTGTGGATCAATGCATTCTGGAAGTTCTTTCCGTCTCCAGGGAAGCCTGATCGTGAGGGGGATGGTTGCTCCCCGGAAGATGAGGATCTGCGCAGCGCCAACGATCCCCAGGAGGAAGATTGGGGCCTCATAGAGGAAGAAGAATAGGATATAGAAGTACGGGGGGCCGCAGATCCTACACTGCCCGTGCATCGCGGTCCAGTGGGTCCAGGCCTTCTCGACCCCGCTTATGAGTATTTCAGGATGTGCCCAGAATGAGGAGTAGAATGCGACGAGGATGGCTGTAGTGAGGGTTAGAGCGAGTGCCAGGTCAATCTTCCAGCCTTTTGGTAGAATGAGCCGCCGCCGTGCGATCAGGACGATGCTGTACACCGCGATGATAACCAGGAGGAGTGGGGCGTCCTCTTTGCACGCGAGCATCCCCCCTGCCCCAACCGCAGCTAGGAGGGCATACCGCGTCTCGCCTTTGTGTAGGTACGCGAGGAGGGCCACGATAAGGCAAAGGGCAAATGTGAGCTGGAAGACGTCGTGCCTGAGGAACCGTGAGAAGTATATGAGGTCTGGAGATATCGCGATGAATAGGGATGCAACCAGGGTCTGGACCTCGTCTAAGTACTTAAGCCCGTAAAGGGCGTAGACGAGTGGGATGAGAAGGCTGCCAAAGAGGGCCGGGAGCAACCTCGCGACCAGGTCAGACTGCCCAAAGAGTGAGAACATCCCGGCAGTGATATAGTAAAGGAACGGTCCGTGGTACATTGGGTCATATGCATAAGTCCCCTTGGTGAGGAGCTCGTACGAGAACCAGGCATGGATCGCCTCATCGTGGTGGAGCAGTTTGAGGTCAAGGAACGCAAACCGTAGCACGAGTGCAAGAATAAAGATAGCGAAGAGGAGATAGGGGAAGGGAAGCTTCCCGAGGAGCCCCCGGGACGACGCCTGCGACGTCCCGTCAGACTCAGTTCTCGAGCACAATCTCGATCCCGATGTCCTTCGGGACCTGCGTCCTCATCAGTTGTCTGAGGGCGCGTTCGTCTGCGTCCATGTCGATCAGACGCTTATGGATCCGCATCTCCCAGCGGTCCCATGTGGCAGTGCCCTCGCCATCCGGGCTCTTCCGGACTGGGACGACAAGACGCCGCGTTGGCAGGGGGATTGGCCCTGCGAGATTCACACCGGTCCGCTCTGCGATCTCCTTGATCCTGTCGCAGACCATCTCCACCTTGCGGAAATCTGTACCCGTGAGACGTATCCTGGCCTTTTGCATGGTAAACACCCAAAAAAAAAATTTAAGGGTTTACCGCATCTGTTTGGCAGAGATGGCCATGCAGACACCGGCAGCGATCGTTTGGCCCATGTCGCGGATGGCAAAACGGCCGAGCTGGGGTATCTCCTTAGTAGTCTCAATAACCATCGGCTGCGTGGGCTTGATCTTCACAATCGCAGCATCTCCGGTCTTTAAGAAGGTTGGGTTCTCCTCCTTGGTCTGACCGGTCCTCGGGTCGAGCTTCTTTAAGAGCTCGATGAAGGTGCACGCCGTCTGGGTGGTGTGGCAATGGAACACCGGGGTGTACCCGACCGTGATCGCGCTCGGGTGCTGGAGGATGACGATCTGGGCGGTGAAGTCATCTGCCACGGTCGGTGGTGCATCTGATGGACCCACGACGTCACCACGGCGGATGTCGCCCTTTGCGAGTCCACGGACATTGAACCCGACATTGTCGCCCGGTACTGCCTGGGGTATCTCTTCGTGGTGCATCTCTATGGACTTGATCTCACCATCACGGTTCGCCGGCATGAACGAGACCTTCATACCCTTCTTCATTATACCAGTCTCGACCCTGCCGACCGGGACGGTCCCGATCCCGCTGATACTGTAGACATCCTGGACCGGGAGCCTTAGCGGCTTGTCGATGGGTTTTTCAGGCTCTTTTAATGTGTCGAGTGACTCAAGGAGGGTTGGCCCCTTGTACCACGATGTTTCAGGGCTCTTGGTCTTGATGTTCACACCCTGGAGAGCGCTTGTTGGTATGAAGAGGATCTCAGCGGGCTTGTACCCTACCATCTTGATGAGGTCTGAGAGCTCCTTCTTCACAACTTCAAAGCGCTTCTCGTCGTACTTCACAGCGTCCATCTTGTTGATAGCGATGATGAGCTGGTTGATACCGAGCGTTCGTGCGAGGAAGACATGCTCTTTGGTCTGGTCCATCACCCCGTCAGGCGCTGCCACCACAAGTATTGCGGCATCTGCCTGGGAGGCACCGGTGATCATGTTCTTCACAAAGTCCCGGTGACCAGGGCAGTCCACGACGGTGAAGTAGAACTTTGCGGTGTCGAACCTTTTGTGAGCGATATCTATAGTGATACCTCTCTCACGCTCCTCTTTGAGGTTGTCCATGACCCATGCAAACTCGAAAGTCGCCTTTCCCTTTGACTCGGCCTCCTTACGGTAGCCTTCGATGATATGCGCGGGTACCGTTCCGGTCTCAAACATCAGCCTTCCGACCATGGTGGACTTCCCGTGGTCGATGTGCCCAATGACGGCAAGATTCAAGTGGGGTTTCTCAGCAGCCATAACCTTCCATCCTCAGTGTGCAACGTACCTGCTATAAACAGACCGTTTACGCGAGTATACCTTGTAGGTGATGATATTTAATAACCGTTTCGATTCCGGGAATCCGAGAGAATCATGGTTTTTTTCTTGGGGAACAACACCCTGATATTCTCTTGGAAGGTACCTTCGCATACCATGAAGACCCTTCCGATCTCTCGGGGTGAACGGGGAGACACTGCTAATGTGGAATGCGCCGAGGGCGTTGTCTCTGTATACCGCCGATGCGCTTATTGCGCACACTGTAAGGGGGTGTTCCTCGGTGACCGCAGGGTCCCTGCCCCGCAGGACGCCATCGTTGCAGATTTAAAGCGCGGAATCGGGTCAGACGAGATGCTCCTTTCAGCCGCGCTCCAGTTCAACACCTTAATCAGGGACGGCAATGCGATCGCATGCAGTGATGACGCTAACCATGGCTACCAGCCACGCTACCGGTACTAAATGGGAGATACATCCTGCACTGCACCCGCTATATCAGTCTTAAACTCATCGAACTTTAGGTCGTCCAACTGTTCGCAGAGGAGCCTCCCGCTCCAGGCGCGCCTGTAGACCCACCCGACCACACGTTCGACCACCGCAACCACCTCGTCTGCCGTGGCAACGTTTATGAGTTCGCGGCCAAGGCGTGGGTGACGGCCCCTCCTCCCCCCCACTGTGATGAGAAAGTGGCCCCCAGCCGACGAGAGTGACCCAAATGGGCAGGAGTGGATGCAGCTTCCGCACTGGACGCAGAGATCGGGGTTGAGGACCGAGATACCGTTCCAGATCTTGATCGCACCTTCTTTGCAGTACTCGACACAGGTCCCGCACCCTGTACAGATCCCTGGTGTCCTTTCCGGGGTGTTTCTGCCGATAACTCCGATCTCGCTCAATAATGGACTTGTGCATGCATTGGGGCAGCCTGAGATGGCAATCCTGATTTTAACCGGCATCTCCTTTCCGAAGAGCTTCACGTCCAGCGCGCGTGCGAGGGAGAGGGTGTCGATGGTCGCAAACTTGCAGCGCTCACTACCCGGGCACGCGGTGATATTGACCACTTCGTCACGTTCGGACCCTATAGGAGTCCCGTTTGCTGATAGATCGGCAGCGAGCTGATCGAGGCGGGAGGGGTCAATGTGAGGGATCTCGATCGTCTGGCGCGTGGTCAGGTGGATCCACTCCTGGCCATAGCGCTCAGCAATCGCTACTATCCCCTGGAGTTGCTGAGTCCCTATCACACCACCCGGGATCCGGGTCCTGACAGAACAGCGCGTGGAGTCCCTCTCGGTGATCACCCCGCCTTTCATGTGGATACCGTCATCGATGCGGGTCATGCAGCTGTACTTGCCTATAGGGTGGGATAAATGCTCAGATGAGTGCGATCGCAGCAAGTATGATGGCACGCGTGATCTCGTGGGACGCGCCGGTGACGTCCCCGTTCACCCCCCCAAAGAGGCGGTTGGAGATGGCATTGAGGACGAGGGGGGTTGCGATCATGAGTGAGAAGGCGGCTCCCAGCTGGATGGGTGTGAGGGGGAGTAGGATGAGTGGGAGGCAGAGGGCGAGGGCTGCGAGAGGGAAGAAGGGCTTTGCGTCGTGGTAGAACCTGGAATGAAGCCCCTCATGGAAGGGTTTGCCATAGCAGGTGAGCATCACCATCGCAAACTGCCCCCCGACTTCTGCGGTGAGCAGGGCTGCAGCGAAGGGGTGGAGGGCCTGGAGGGATGAGAAGGTGATGAGGAGGACTGCAGCTCCCATCGCAACCCCCCCGGTGCCGAGGTACCTGTCGGTCAATGCCCTCACCCGCCGCTCCCGGTCGCCATGGGCCATTACGCCATCTCCGAGGTCAAGGAGGCCATCGAAGTGGTTAGCCCCAGTTATGAGGAGGAGAAGCGCAACTGCGACTGCTGCGGCGATGCCTGGGTCCTGCACCAGGAGGCAGATGCCGGCGGTAGTCCCCCCGATGAGATACCCTGCGAGGGGATAGAGATAGGAATGGCGGGTGAGGAGTGTGAAGTCGGCAGGCACCTTCCCGACCGGGAGGATGGTGGTGAACTGGAGGAGTGCCCTGACAGTCTCAAGAACCATTATTATGCTCACTCACTGCAGAGTTGGCTGGTACACCCTGCGGTCAACCCGGCAACCGCATCAAGGAATGCCTTTATATTGGTCCTCTGTGCTGCGAGGCGTAATTTTACCCCGATCATACAGTTCTCTGGTGCGGCCCTGGAGAAGATGAAGGTATCCTCCCCTGATGAGGATAAGATGAGGATAGCTTCAAGCCCGGCTGAGCGGATGGTAATTGCTGGGACATGATTATGCCGTTTGTAGACCGTCTCCCCCAGGTCTCCTGCCAGCGACCACTCTTCTGTGGCATCCTTGCCAATACTGTGCTCTCCACGATCCCGGGGATATCAGGTGCCGGTCCCACTCCTGAAGCGACGCTTCTCACCCCTGTTCTGGACGCCGAGCTGATCGTGCAAGGTGCTATCACGAGTCGCCCGGCCCGCCCCAACACCCCCACCGGCTGCCCGACTCCGGCCTCGATCACGCGGGCGATGATGGTCCTCACCGGAATTAATCCGCTCTTTATCAACGCCGGCCTGATGAACCGCCCAACAGTGCCCTGCCTGGACACCGGGGGATCTCCGGGAAACGACCCCCGGTCAGGTGATGCAGTCCCTGCAGCAGAGGTACTCTTCAGGAACGGGGCCTGGATCGGGACATTTCTCTCCTCCTATACCGACCTTTTGGTCCTTGGAGAGTGTGTCCCGGGTGGCACCACCACCGCGCTCTGCGTGATGCGGGCACTCGGCTACCCTGCTGCAGTGAGCAGCTCGTTTGTAGAGAACCCCACTGCAAAGAAAGAGGAGATCGCAGAGAGAGTGCTCGCGAGGCTCCGGGTATCAGGTGCGTTAGGACCGCTCGATGTAGTCCGAATGGCAGGCGACCCCATGATGCCTGTCGCGGCAGGTATTGCGACCAGTTACTTGGGGACTCTCCTCCTTGCTGGCGGAACACAGATGCTCGCAGTAGCTGCAGTGGTGCGCGCACTAGGGAGAGACCCGCCTGCAATAGTGACGACCTGCTATGTCAGGGACGACCCCACCGCGGGTATATGTGAGACAGCAGCTGGGATCGGGGTGAGCATTAGCTATGTAGACCCCGGTTTTGGGGACATTTCCCATGCAGGGCTTGCCAGGTACTGTATCGGAGAAGTGAAGGAGGGGATGGGTGCCGGGGGGGCGATGCTTCTCGCATATCTTCTCGGACATACCCCTGAGGCGATCCGGGGTGCCATTATTACGACCGTGGCATCGTACCATTAAAAAGCCCTTATGAGATCAAAGGCCCAATCATGTTGGAATGCGCCCCCTCTTTGTGGTGAACAATTTCGGGCAGTTCAATCATTTAATCCTCAGAATGCTCCGAGACCTTGGGATATCGGCTGAGATGGTCCCCAACACCACCCCGGTGCATGAGGTCACCAATCGGTGCCGGGGGGTGATCCTCGGGGGCGGTCCAACACTTGAGCGGGCAGGAAACTCGCCGCTCTACCTCGAAGCAGGGCTCCCGGTCCTAGGGATCTGCCTCGGCCTCCATATCATCGCCGAGGGGTTTGGTGGGAGCGTAACGCAGGGGAAGATGGGTGGCTACGGGGCAGTGCAGGTGGAGATCGCGGACCAGGATAAGATCCTTATGGGATACCCGCAGACTATCCGGGTCTGGGCCTCCCATGCGGATGAGGTGGCATGCATCCCTGAAGGGTTCACCTGCCTTGCCAGCTCTCTAGTGTGCGATGTAGAAGGGATCGCTTGCAGCAAGGACCGCGTCTATGGGCTTCAGTGGCACCCTGAAGTGAGCCAGAGTGAGGACGGGAGGCGGGTGTATGAGAACTTTGACAGAATTACCAGGGAGTGAGAGCGAAATGGCAGGCGGGAAGCATGAAGCACGCGAGGATGTTGCAAGAGATCTCTTGGAGAGAGGCTTCTCATGTACCCGTTGCGGGGCCTGCTGCGAGGGGAGCGGAGACGCGGCCCCAGTCGTCCTCCTCTCACCCGGCGAGATACGGGAGATAATGAGTGCAACAGGGCGGATTTGGGATGAGGTTGCAGAGCCCTACAATGAGTTCATACCAACACGTGAGGGAGGTCGGTTCACCCTCGCATGGTGCCTTCGCAGGCAAAGTGACCGGTGCATCTTCTATCAAGGTGGTTGCACCATCTACCCTGTCCGCCCCTGGATCTGCCGAACCTACCCTTTTGTACTTGAAGACGGGACGCTTCAGACCTCGACCTGCCCGGGTGTAGGACTCTCCCTCACCTCAACCAAGGCGGCAGAGATCGCAGTCGACCTCTTTGCAAGGGCCCTTTCCGAGTCATGTGAAGAGGTCGGGGTGCGTCGGGTCCTATCGGTAGCAAAGCTTGGTCCTGGCCTCTGTGCGGTCATCGACTCTGAGGGGGTGAAGGTACTCGATGGGTGAACTGAGAATAGTTGGCACTGCCCACGTCTCCCAGAAGAGCGTGGACGAGGTCAGGGCGGCTGTCCTGGAGTTTTCACCCGATGTTATTGCCATTGAGCTCGACCAGGGCCGGTACATCGCGCTCAAAAGACAGTCAGAGGACCCCACTGTGGGGCAGGTCCTCGAGGCTAAGAACTTCACCCAGCTCCTCGTCCAATGGACGCTTGCATACCTCCAGCGGAAGATCGGGATGGATGTCGGGGTAGAGCCCGGTGCAGAGATGAAGGCCGCGATCGAGGAGGCCGAGAATCGGCAGATCAGGCTCGCGCTCATTGACCGGGATATCAGGATAACGCTGCGCCGGTTCTGGCGCTCTCTCTCGATAATCGAGAAATTGAAGCTCTTCTATGCTCTCGCAGTCTCGATAACCAGCATTGATGGAGGGGACATACCTATCGATGAGCTCACCAAGCAGGACGTGGTGACTCTCGCCCTCGAGGAGTTCAGGAAGTTCTCTCCGCGGGGGGCAGTAGCGCTCATTGACGAGCGGGACGCCTTCCTCGCCCACCAGATCTGTGGCCTAACTGCTGGGAATGACCGCGTCCTAGCCGTAATGGGAGCAGGTCATGTGCAGGGGGTAACAAAATTTCTCAGTGCCCCTCATACTCTCCCCCCGATTGAGGATCTCTCTGCAGACATCAAAAGCCCTCCCTGGGGGCTGATCTTTGGTGTGGCAGTCACTGTGGTATTTACCCTCCTCCTCGTTGCCATCGCCTTTTCTGGGGTGGGCCTGGACGTCCTCCTCTGGGCTCTTCTGTACTGGGTCCTCATCCATGGGGTTCTCACCGCCGTCTTTACCCTGGCGGCCGGTGGTCATCCCCTCTCGGCACTCACAGGGTTTGCAGTCTCGTGGTTCACAGCGCTCAACCCCTTAATCGCTGCCGGGTGGTTCTCAGCCATTGTCGAAGCTAAAATCAGAAAGCCTGGAGTTGGAGACTTCCGTAAGATCCTGGAGGCTGGCAGTTTCCGTGAGATGTGGCGGATTCCCCTCTTCAAGGTGGTCCTCGTTGCGGCCCTTGCCAACGTAGGATCGACGCTGGGAACATTTGCGTACTTCGTCTTCATCTTCCCAATCCTTGGGATAGACCCGACAGCCCTAGTTACGCAGGGCTTTGCGAACATGTGGACGATGGCCGTGGGACTCTTCCCGCACTGACGCAGATCTCTGCAGCCATCGCAACCTTTTTTTGCAACGCCTGTTAGACCGCAATGCATGACGCCATGGTATGGGACAGTTCTCTTCATCCTCATCCTCGCACTCATCGTCGCGGGCCCAACAAGCGCCGACGTGACCCAGGTGCCTAAGGGTGCAACGGTATATCTTGGTGAAGAAGACCTCAACATCAGGCAGACCGGTGTGGTGAGTGGGAGCCAGATAGGATACTACGGTCCCGGAGTCTCGACTTCAGGCACTTCTCCCACGTATATAACGGTCGTCGAGGACGCTGCTGCGTTCTATGTCTCTCCTGTAATATTCCGGGACAAGATCGGGGCTTGGTACACCCTACCTGGGCGGGACCTCGCTTTCTACGTAGTAGACCCTCAACTCGCTATCAGAGTATATGATGAGACTGTCGACACTGAGGTGACTGGGAGGTGGGCCCCCTGGGGGGACATACTCTCCTTCAGGATCGAATCAAATCTCTATGATATGGGGGATCGACCAGGGTGCTTAGGGGCACCGGTGACGATTCGGATTCGAGGACCTGGCGGTGAGGAGTTCTCCTCAGTGACCGATGCCGGGGGATCGACCCATAGCCTGACCGACATCCCAGTCAGTACGAGTTCCACATCTACCGGGCCCATATGGTATACCGGGGGTTATGAACAGGGGAACTACACGGTCTGGGCAGAATGCAATGCCAACCGGATGAACGACAACTACGGCGAGGTGGGAAAGACCACGACTTCTGCTCCTTCTGGAGGAGACCTCCTCGTCCAGGGCATAAATCCGTTAATTACGAAGGGGACAAAGACTACGACTACCACCGCTCAGGTCACCAAGGTTATGGTGACCCCATCACCCACTGCCCCCAACACTTCACCATCTCCCCTGGCTACCATTCTTTCCACCTCTCTCCCGACCCCCCTCCCCCAGGTCCGCAGTGTGGCTACCACCTCTACAGGTGAAGGTGCTCTGGAGACGACCAGGACCCAGCTGCCAACAACGCAGAGCGTAGCAGGGTTTATATGGATATCTGGACTGGTGGCAATTGGGGCTATATTGATAATATCGGGCAGGAAACAATCATAAAAGTCAGCGATGAACGAAGGTTTATAGAAGGCTATGCAACACGAAGTGTTGCATCCTGAACAGCGTAATCTGATCACTACAAAACAACGCATTCACAAAATAATCTTTCAATAACCATCAGATTGTTAAATCGAGACTGAATCAATGACTAAAAATTTACTAAGTGTAGTGTTCAATTGGTAACTACAAGATA
>JAPKXQ010000066.1 GCA_026394765.1 Methanomicrobiales archaeon | reverse complement strand
GAAAGAAAAATTGAAGTCTGGAAAAACATTCGTGCAAGGGGTTTTGACTGCTGCTCTGAACACATGCGCTGATAATGTTCAAAGAAATCTCTCGGTACGCCCTCCTGCATCGACCTTCGCTTGATAAAATTCCCCAATTCTAGCTTTTTTTAGAAACTTCTTGTATTTTAGAGAAGGGGGAGTTGTGACTATATACTTTTTTTTAAGTGAAGAACAATAAACCCGACTCTATTCGATCAGTAATTTAATGGATGTTTCCCACGACGTGGGGGAGGTTTAGGATAGCAAATGTTTGTGAAACGGCCCCAAATGTTGGTCACGATCTCCTGCAGCAAGGGAATATCTCCCTTGAGCTATTGGGACAGAAAGCGGGCGGCCCCAGAATAACACCCTATAATCATTCAGAGACCATCAAAACGATAAAAAGAGATGAGTGGGGGAGATACCCCCTCTCCGAGAATGCTTCCTCACCCAGGTTTTTGCGCTATTCAGTCGGTGATGAGCTGTAGGAGATGTCCTTGGCGAGGGTGAAGACTCCGTCCACCGAGGTTACTTCCTCATAGCTCGTGGTTGAACCAAGTTCGGTCTCGTTGCCATTGCCCTGCATCACGTTCGCATCGACATAGACACTCGCCGATCCGACCGCGCCGCCACCTTCAGTCTGGTTCACGCCTTGGGCATTGAACGAATAGTCCAGTGACACCGGCGCTCCGCTGTCAGATACCACGCGGGAACTTGCCTGGGAAACTACTGACACTTCAGTCACGTCCATGCGACTCCCGGCAGCAACGATCTCGTCACTGGCTGGTGTTGACGACGACCCGTCACCTTCAAAAGGTCCAATGTTACAAGAATTCTCAGATTCCGATCCACTCGAAACGGACTCTACAAATACCCCTTCATCTGAGGTCATGCGACCGCCGTTGCCATTGGAATCAAAGGTGACGACCCGTTGTGAATCGACGTTCTGACCAGATTCTGAATTCACCTGGTTCTCGTTGTTCATCTCAAACGTCTTCACATAGGTCGTATTTCCATCCACAGCAACCGTATCCTCGTAATACCCAGTCGTCCCGACCGTCTCTCCCGCTTCGAGCGCTGGCTTTGAGTTTAGATCACCATCACTTCGCGTCATCACTCCATCGGCATGCTCCTGAAAGATCCCGTCACACGTCGCTGACGTCGTGATCTCAAGGCCAAATGTCTCGTTCCCTGCCTCCACGGCATGCGCTGCCGATGCAGCCCCCACGAAGAGAAGGAGGACCGTCACCCTCACAACTGTCCCCAACAGTCCTGTAAGCGTTTTCATTTCGCCACCTTGATCTCAATATCTGAAATCAACGTGAATTTGTCATGGAAGTATATATTCTTTATGGGTTCATTTTTTTTATTAAAGTCCATATAATCGCTTATTTTTAAAAAATATAGGATTTAATGTGTTATTTTTCTTCCATCGCGCCTTTCCAAAGTATTTCAATTTCACCATGCAGTACTATGCAAAGCAGGAGGTACTGTAGCCCCAAAAATAGTGGCCTATCTGTCCTTGCATCACACCTTTTGAGCAAGAATTGAAAAGTGAAGAGAATGGACGGGACATTTTCGGATTGCAGTCCCATCTCTTCTCACCTGGCGAAAAAAGTGATCTTTCATGCCTTACAACACAGAAAAAGAGAAAGGATATGTGAAATAGTAACCTTTCAGAAAGAAACTGCTTAGTTATGACATAGGAAGATGCGGGGACCTCACTCAGGTGGGGACGAGTAGTATGAACTGTCAGCGCGGGAAGGAACAGCACGTCCTTTCCAGAGTTGACAAGATAGCACATAGAAGCAAAGGTTGATCTGCAGATTTTTAGGTGAGATATTCTGAAAAAGCACAGTCATTAAGATTCGTTTATCAGTCCTTCGTCACGTTCCCGGGTTGCAGCAGCATCGATCAACGAAAAAATACCTATCCGTTCCCATGCTTAAGTCCCAATAGGGGAGGCAGATGGGCATATCATGAGGTGAGGGTTTAATGCAGGACATGGCACACGCTTCTCTATGAAGATTGCACCGGTACTCCTCGTTTCATTCTTTTTATTCGGGATTGTGATATCCGGTTGCACCACGATATCCACCGATACCGGGCAGGTTGCTGCCCTGCATAATGAAACTGAAGGGCCCATCGCCCAGATAAGAGCATCAGTTGAGAAAGAACCAGAGAATGCCACTTTGTGGGCCCTGCTTGGAAATGCACTGTCAGAGACCAGACGGTTTGAAGAGGCGATGGAGGCCTACAACAGGTCACTCGCGATAGACCCAGGTCGAGCCGTGGTCTGGGGATACAAAGGAAACCTCTACCATGCTATGGGTGATCCCAGGCAGGCCATCACCTTCTATGATAAGGCGCTAGCCCTGGCACCTGACCTGAGCACGGGCTGGGCGTACCGGGGCCTCGCATTAAAGGTGCTCGGTGATACCAGCGGGGCAATGGCTTCGTATGAGAGAGCCCTTGCAATAGACCCCGGGGTCTCCGAAGTGTGGCGCTACAGAGGTGACCTCTCTCGCCTGACAAATGATACTGCAGATGCGCTCACCTCGTATGGTACTGCACTAAAGATCGACTCGCACAACCTGGTTGCCCTCAAGGCCAGGGCAGATCTCTTAAGCAACCTCGGAGAGACTAGGGCGTCCCTCGCAGACTACGAAACTGTCCTTGCCCTCGCACCAGACGACACGGGGTCACTGCGATCCGCAGCGTACCTTCAAAATAGCCTGGGGATGTACCAGGAAGCGATAGGTAACTACAGAAAGGCGCTTGCTGGGGCACCCAACGACACCCTTTCATGGGGATACCTGGCCTATGCACAGAATAACCTGGGGAATTACACTGACAGCCTGGCGTCGTGCGAGGAGGCACTCATCCTCGACCCCCAAAACCTGATCGCACTGAACAATCGGGGTTTTGCCCTCACCAGGCTGGGAAGATATGATGAGGCACTCGCAACCTATGACACAGTACTAACATTCAGCCAGGACTACCCGGTCACATGGTTCAACAGGGGTTATGCCCTCTCTCTGATGGGCCGGTTTGGTGAGGCAAATATGTCATTTGACAAGGCGATTGCTATCCAGCCCGACCTAGTGGGTGCATGGGAGTATAAGAGCGCTGCACTGAACCATCTGGAAAAATTCAAAGAAGCCATCGCTGCTGCGGACCGTGCGATCTCACTCAACCCAAAAAGTTCTATCGCCCACTATAACCGGGGAAATGCCCTTTACAGCCTTGGAGAACTCATTGATGCGGTAGACGCCTACAGAACCGCAATCAAGATAGGTCCGGCGACATCAGGAGAGTATCTCGCCTTGACAAAGAGCCTCCTCGAGATGGACTCTAATGAAGCAGCCCTCACTGCGGTCGACGGAGCACTCTCCCTGGAACCAGGAAATTTCGAGGCCTGGAAACTCAAAGTCACTGCCCTCTCATCATTGGGACGGGGTGAAGAGGCGGCCGGGATGTACGACGCGGTACTCAATGCAGATCCATCCAACGCAGTCGCCCTCTTCAACAAAGGGTATGCCCTGGTGGCTATCCGCCAGTATGATGACGCGGTGGCGACCTATAACAGGATCCTGGCCAGTGATCCTACAAACACCTCGGCCCTCGTGAACAAGGGGTACAGTCAGCTCCAAAAAGGGAGCTATGAGGAGGCCCTCCAAACATATAAGGACGCCCTGGCGGTCGACCCAAACTATACGAGTGCGAGAAACTACGAGGCAGTAACACTCTCCAAGATGGAGCGATTCGATGAAGCGCTGGTAATCTTTGAAGATATCCTCGCAAAAGACCCAATGAACACAGTTGCACTCTTCAACAGGGGCTACGTCCTCTACAAGATCGGACGGATCGATGAGGCTATCAGGTCACTCGACGACCTCCTCGCAATAGAACCAAGAAACGCCGAAGCGCTCTACTGGAAGCGGGTGATAACCCGGACCATCTGGCCGAACTACCGGTGAAGTCCCAGGGAACTCCCCCGGGTGATCTCTTTTATGCCCCGGCCACAGGCCCGGATCATCTCCCCTCTCCTGGAGACAGCCCGTCCTTTCACCCATTCCACTGGTGAACATACCCGCGCTTGGGCATCGGGTCACCGTCAAGGAGAACAGCACGGTCACTGATCACCGTCCCGATGACGGTATACGAGATCCCAATATCCACCAGCAGCCCGGGCGGTATGGAGAAGAGGAGCCCAAAGTCTCCTCCACCATAGAGGGCGAACTCCCTCGCCTCGTCCAGGGGGACTTCGGGAGGGAGGGGGACCATCGCAGTATATATAGAGAAACCGCAGTCATTCGCATCGAGGAGGTCATAGAGGGAGAGGGCGAGACCATCACTTACATCCATCATCGCACTCGCCCCTGCCTTCCCAAGTGCGATCCCCTCCATCACTGCAGGGATGGGCTCATACAGAGCGCAGGCAAACTGCGTATATCCTACAAGGGCAGCCTGAGCCCTGCCTGGAGTACCGGTGATGGCGATGACGTCACCAGGGTTCGCTCCTGACCTCCGGACTATCGAGCGCGGGTCCACAAGTCCTATCCCGGTGCTCACCAGGGTGAGCTCGGTATGGGCATCAAGGTCACCACCCACCACAGAGGCACCGAACCGCTCTGCACATGAAACGGCCCCTTCGAGGATTTTCTTGAGGTGTCGGGGCTGATCAAGACCTACCGCAAGGAGGATATAACGCGGGGCTGCACCCATCGCAGCGATGTCGGACAGAGTCACTGCGACAGCCATCCACCCGGCCTGCCGGCAGGTGATCCCCCTGGGAAAGTCGGTCGAGGCATGGAGCATGTCGGTGGTGATGACCGCACAGCAACTGCCAAGCTGGATGACCGCACAGTCATCGAAGGTCTGGGCATCTCCAGCCACCTCGCGGACTATCGTGAGGAGTTCCCGGTCATCCACCCTTCCTCATCTCCTTACCCCGTTCAGAGCGGTACTCCAGAAAGATCGTCTCGAGCAGTGCAGATTTTTTGTCCATCTCAACTCGATTATGCTCCTCATTCCACCCAGCCATCGCTTGTTGCACCCGCTCAAGCGGGGCGATGCCGTACTTGCCCCTGATCAGGACACCGATATCAGAGTCAGGGAGGAGAGGAAGGCCTGCCTCGTGGCAGACCTCAAGAAGGAGAGGATCTGCATCCCCGGTCCGGGCAGCATCCCGAACGATGATTCCCCGGACACCTGCTTCAGCGAGATCTTTTATCACGCTCCGCCCCCACCCGTCGGTCCGATGTACATAGACGAGGTCACCTTCCTTAATCCCGGTCTCAACAATAAGCGTTCTCAAAGCCTCCTTGGTGAGGGTGCCCAGTACTTTGAGGGGGACCGCCTCGGTGTCCATCTGGACCCTATCTATCGCCTTCATTCGTTCGATACGCTTTCTAAGGGTCCTGTTTGCCCTTTCAAGGTTGTGTACGGACTGTTTCAGTGACAGGATCTGGGCGTCACGGCGCACAACGTCGACATCCTTCATCAGCTCGGCCTCCTTGGCTGACCTGATACGACGGATGCGGGCCTGGAGCCTCTGGACCTCACGGTCTTTCTCGCCTGCTGCTTCCTGGAGCTCTCGCACATACTCCCTGAGGCGCTTGACCGCACCATCCAGAACGCGGACCCTCTCGTCCCCTGCCTGGGGTGGCAGTGCACCAGGTTCAGCTTTCCCGGAAGTAGGGACAGGCCCTGCGATCTCGCCCAGTACCTGCTCAACAGAGAGACCGCGGATCACTCCGGCACGGACTTCATCCAGGTCGACACCTGGAGGGACACGTCGCGGGAGGTTCTGGAACTTGTTCTTCAAACTCCGGTGGGCCTCAAGCGCCGCAGCGAGGGCGTCGCGCTCGTGATCATTGGTGCACGGATAGGCGGCGGCGAGGCCGGTCTTGGACTCGACAGGGAGGTCCTGGCGGGGTGAGAACCCAACGGCATGAAACGCCCGCCTCACTTTCTCAACCGAGTACGGCATCTCTGCCACATCTGATGCGATGATGAGCGGTTTTCCGAGTGAGAAGAGGACCTCGGTCACCTGTGCCATCGTCATCTGGCGTGAGCTGCTCAGGTGGACGAGGTTCCCTTCGAGGTCAAGAGCAGCAATCGCGGTGGTAGTCCCGGGGTCGATACCAATGATCAGGAATTTGGGTCTCCCGGAGAGCGGGCGATAGCAGAGCCTTTCTCTTCGCTTCCCGATGATCCGCACCTGGGTATCTGCACCCCGGTAGGTCGGGACCGGTATATCGTCGCGGGGTGCCACGACCTTGAACGCGACGCGTGAAAAACCCCCAAAAGCCCGCGTCTCCTTCTTCTGGTACCTGAGGCCGGCGGCGACGATCGCCATCTCGACCTCTCGTGCCTTCTGCTGGACTGCACCATGGATCCTCCTGACATACCGGTTCTGGCTCCAGCCACCTTTCCCAGGCGAGCGGTGGCGACTCACCACGACCTCGCAGGTGTCTTCAAAGGCGATGACCTCTACCCCTGCACCAAGGGCTGCGACCCGCGCAATCGTCCGTGCCTCATCAAATGGGTCAAAACGATCGAAACTGAGGTTATATCTGGCTGCGACCTTCCCCAGCGTCTCCTTGCGCTCGCCTCCGGTCACCTGGACAAGCTTCGTCCCGGGGGGGAATGCCTGGAGGATCTGGAAGAGACTATGCTGATCAACAGCGATCTCCTGGATACTGTCGACGGCTAGGATATCAGGTCTCTCCTTTACAAGGAGTCGCATAAGGCGGAATGCCGATACTGAGTATTCCCCGGTGACCTGACCCCCTTCAATTGTGACCAGGGCATACATGGGCCGTCGTGACCGTGAGCGGACCGATCCCTTGATAATATCGATCCCAAAGACCTTTACGTGGTCACGCACCGGACTGCCTCCGAAACGTCGTACATGATGCGGTACTTCTTGCGGAAGTACCCCAGCACAGTACTGATATCCCTGACGATATGGGCATGGGCAGCCGGGTGATCAGTGGCGACCCACTGGGGCCAGTCGATGACAACGCACCTGTCGTCGCTCACCATCAAATTAAATTCGCTCAGATCTGCGTGGACTACACCCATTGAGTAGGTGGTCCTAATAAGCTCCAGGATCTCGCCGAGTGTGTCAGAGGGCGAGGTGAGGCGGACACGGTTGAGGGTCAGTCCGCTAATCAGCGCCATCACCACTACATGGCGGTTGTATGCGATCGGCAGGGGAACGTTCACCCTTGGGTGGAGGTGCTGCAGTGCTGCATACTCATGAGCTGCAGAGGCTATCGACACCTCACTCCGCGGAAGGTTGTGAGCAGGATCACCGTATTCCCTTCCCCTCCGGACAGCGCGGAACGACCGTTCACCAAGATGATGGAACTTGAGCACGAGGGGCGTCACCCCAAGTGCCTCATACACCACCGCCTCCTTCCCTTCTCCAATGAGGCCACCAAGTGCACTCACCGTGCCACGACGGACAAGGTCAGTCAGTGCGAGGGTGTCGTACCCTGTTGAAACGAGGGTGTAGCCCTCATAGGGGACGGTATCGTACCTGACCATTCCCTTGGCATGCAGCCTCCCGGCCCGGTACTTCACCTCGCCGGCGGAAAAGCCGGTCTTCTGCCGTATCAGGTCTTCAGGCACCCACTGGTGCCACCGCATCAGCCTCTCGATGGTGTGGAGGATGCGGAGGTCGTCACGGTGCAGGCTCCGGATATCTTCAGCAGAGAGGGGCATATAATCAGGTATGGACGAATCGGGAGGTCAGATAACATTGCATTATGCCGGGCATTCTCATATAATGCTCCACTAGCGGGATGAAGGTCCACCCACGGGGGGTACATTCACATGAACTGACCATCCTGTGCCATGAATGATGGTGATCTCTCCATATAAACGGTTTGCTCATGCCACCCCACCATACCAGCACCTTTATCGGCGGTGATGAAATATACCCCTCACCGCAAGGTCATTCTATAAGCCATTTCATCTAACCGATACGTTCTGGAATCGCTTGCTACCTACTCCCCCCCCACTCTGGCCTCAGTCCGAGTACTGATACCGCGTCTCTCTCGTAAGATCAAGTAACCAGGCAGATTTGTGAGGGTTGTGGCGGCCCATGATCACTATCCCAGGATTTTTTCCCTGCGCCTGGACCGGGGAGCAGCCTGGTGCCACCTTCCTCCTCCCGGATTTATCCCTTCCCACGAGAAAGGTGTGATCAAACGTCTATGCGGTGCGACAAGTGCCGGAGGGAGGCCATCCTGTTCCAGCGCTACTCAGGCCTCCACCTCTGCAGAGACCATTTTTTAAGTGACTTCGAGGCTAAGGCGAAACGTGCTATCAGGAATTACAGGTGGGTAAGTCCGGGTGACCGGATAGGTGTTGCCATGAGCGGAGGAAAGGACAGTTCTGCCCTCTTCTCCTTCCTTCACCACCTCTTCGAAGGGAGACGGGATATCTCACTCATCGGGCTCACCATCGATGAGGGGATAGCAGGGTACCGAAAGCCTGATGAAGTCAGGTCATTCGTGGAGTCATATGGCCAGAAGTGGGCAGGGACATCCTTTTTAGCTGAGTACGGGACAACAGTTGATGCGATCGTTTCGTCCAGGGGGGACAGGCTCTCCTGCTCTTACTGCGGCGTATTGCGGAGGACTGCCCTCAACCGTCTCGCGAGGGATGCCGGGGTAACGAAGCTTGCGATGGGGTTCAACCTCGATGACGAGGCCCAGTCAGTGCTGATGAACATTCTCAGGGGCGACACTGAAAGACTTCTTCGAAGGAACACCCCTGTTCCCATGATGGTTACAAGGGTCAAGCCCTTCATGCATATCCCTGAAAGAGAAGTGGCGCTCTATGCCTACCTCACCCTGGGATCGGTCCCTGAATCGCGTTGCCCCTATATCCACGGTGCATTGAGAGCAGGGGTGAGAGATCTGCTTAACGACTATACTTTCCATCACCCGTCGACGAAGTATGCACTCATTCGCGTAAAAGAGGGGCTCACAGCAGAAGATCAGGTCAGCGCACCACCACCATATCAGCTCTGTCCCAGGTGCGGTGAGCCTTCAGGCCCGGTATGTGGGACCTGCCGCATCCTTGACGAGGTGAAGAAGACTGACTAGCCGGAGGCATATCCCCTGGAGGTTCTTCCACATCACTCCGGGGATGAAGATCGCCATCTACCTTCTACTCTTCGTATTTGTGATCCTGGTATACACCTGGGTCTTTTATACCATCTACCCAGTCCTTGAGGGGAAGGAGATCAGCCGTGTTCAGGCCCTCCTCTTTGTGGTAGAGACTGTCACCACCGTGGGATATGGAGATCTCCTCCCATTCAAGAACGACCTGACCGCAGTGGCCGCGATGGTGATGATGCTAACTGGCATCGTCTTCATCTTCATGGCCCTCCCCCTCCTCCTCGTCCCTTACCTTGCGACCCTTCTCCACCCCACGCCTTCCTTAAAGACCCCGGTCCGGCTCTCCCACCACATCGTCATCATCGGGGGCGGGGAGCTGACCCGGTCACTCATGGAGAGTCTGAGTATTTCAGATCTCGAGATTGTGATGGTGAACAATGACGAGGTCGCGACACAGGCACTCGTGAAACGGTACCGACATCGAGCATTTGTCATATGGGGCAGCTATAGCGATGCAAAAACCTGGGCGAACGCGTGGGTGAAGGACGCCTCCTATGTTATCGTATGCGAGGAAGAACGGGCGACTGCAAATATCATCCTGGGTCTCAGGCAGATGACTGATGCCAAGATCGTGGCGGTGGTGGACAAGCTCTCCTTTGACCGCTACCTGAGGTATGCCGGTGCAGAGTACGTCCTCTCCCCCAAGTTTGTGACAGGTCGGATCCTTGCGCGGCATGCAGCCCTCCTCCCCCTCATAATCCCCCACAATGATGCCCTGGGAGAGTTACGAGCCACGACTACTCACCCCAGGCAGCCATCCCATCCCAGTGGCAGCGGGGTGATAATTCTCCAGGTCCCGGTCCTTCCCGGGTCCCACGTGGTGGGAAAGCGCCTCGCAGATCTGGACCTCTACGAACGTTTCGGTGTCGTCGCCCTCATCCTTGTACGGGGGGGCTGCTTCACCTTCCTCCCCGGAGTTGACGAGGTACTCGACTCTTCTTCCACCATCTTCCTCCTCGGGACTGCTGACCGACTGCCTCAGATCATGGAGGAGTTCCTCGCACGATCGGGTGACCGCCCTGAGATCGTCATCGCAGGGTACGGGGACGTAGGCACCGCTGCATACCACGAACTGAAAGGCTTTGGCCTGGACCCAATCGTGATAGACAGGACCGACCACCAGATCCCGGAAGTGAAAGGAAATGCAGAAGACGAAGATACGCTTAAATTAGCCCATATCGACGATGCTGCCGTATGTATCGTGGCACTAAATGACGACGACATCAACATCTTCACCACGCTTATGGCCAGGAACTTAAACCCCTCGCTCCGCATCCTCGCGCGGGCAAATGAACCTGCCTCTGTCGAAAAACTCTACCATGCGGGTGCCGATTATGTTGCGCTCCTTCCAACAATTGGTGGCCAGGTTGTCGCAGGGGTGATCCTCTCAGGGGTCGTAAAGGTCCTCCTTGACCTCCCCAATGGGAGTAAGATCATCCAGCGATGGGTACAACGGAAAGGAGCAATAACTGTTGCAGAGATCGAGCGGCGAAGTGGTACAACGGTGCTCGCACTCGAGGTGCAGGGCCGATCGATAATCAGTCCCGGGCCAAACGAACATATTGACATGCATGATACAGTCCTCGCGATCGGGAATATTCAGAACCTCAGAAGACTCATCCACCTGCTGGGATGATCTCAAGTGGGAAACTCTGCCCCATGCGGGTGTACGACAGGACGGATCGAGGCGATGATCCGGGACGCAGTCTGGCGTGCGGGATCTGACGGTATCGTTATCGGGCTTTCAGGCGGGATCGACTCAGCAGTCTCGGCCGCACTCTGCTGCCGGGCCCTGCCACCGTCCCGGATCCTTGGTCTCGCACTCCCAAGTGCAGTCAGCCCAAAGGAAGATACCGAGGACGCAAAGGCACTTGCCTTACTCATGGGGATGGATTTTTCGGAGATCGATATCTCAAAGGTCATCGCGGCATACAGGGATATCCCGGGATTTGAAGAGAGCCCGTACCTCCTCGGGAACCTGATGGCCAGGACCAGGATGGCAGTTCTCTACTACTACGCGAACCGGATGGGCAGGATCGTCTGCGGTACCTCGAACAGGACTGAGTACCTCCTCGGGTACTGCACCAAGCACGGTGATGCCGCTGCCGATATCCAGCCGATCCTCCATCTCTACAAGACCGAAGTATACCAGGTCGCAACGGATCTGGGAATCCCTGACAAGATCATCAACAAAATTCCATCAGCAGGTCTCTGGCATGGGCAGGAGGACGAGCGTGAGATCGGCCTCTCATATGACCGCATCGATGCTGCACTAATCGCACTCGCTTCTCAAGGGTTCTCCCCGCAGACCCCTGATGAGGAGAAGGTCCTCTCGTATGTCGCGCAGAGCACCCACAAACGTGTGCCCCCACCAAACCTACTCATCACAGAAGGAAGTGACTGATAAACTCTTCAGGCCGGTTGAGAAATAGGGGGACCTCCCTCGTTCTCACCATCTCTATGAGCGGGAGTGGGCAGAGCAGGTCACTCCTGGCAGTTTGATCGGCCCGGATGGTACGGACTAGTGGGGTATTGGGGGGGTACGCAGGGTTCTTCGTATACCGCCCATCATCCCAAACATAGTAGGCAGCTCCACACAACTCCTCGTACTCAGCATATTGACTGGTAAATGCAGATGAGACGAGGTTTGACATCACGAGGCTGTGGTCTCCGGAATTGATCGTGACATGCCCATATCCCGGTGGGATCACAATGCGCGCTCCTGCCCTGGCAGGGATGACGACGACATCAGAGAGGTCACGGCGCTGTAGGAGATAGAGTGCCTCCCCTGCAAGGACCTCGTAAACCTCAGGGTATCCCACACCTGCAGCATTGACTGGGTGGTAATGCCCCTTGGTCTTGACATATTCAGAACAGAGCGTCCGGGAAGGGATATGCGTGATATCAAAGCGTATATTATGGGAGGCCAGCCAATCACGCTCGCTTTCATCTTTTGCAAGATCGCGGTACATCAGGTAGAGCGGCCCATCATACTGGCATTTTGGCCTTGCAAGGATACTGCGCATCTCTGCAGCCATCCGCACATCAGGTTCGGGGAGTGGTCCGTCCCACCCTGGCAGGTCCTCCATAGACTTCGTTCACCCCCTCCGGCTCATTCTTCGGTATACAAAGTACCCACACACGGCTATCACGATGATTAACCCAACCAGAATGAGCGGGCCTCCGGGGAGAGCGTCCAAACCAGTTCGCGGTGCGACCTGGACCCTGACCTTGATAGTATCTGATATCTGGTTATTATCGAGAGCGTCACGGTACCGCACCTCTGAGTCGAGGGCATACTCCTTCTCAGTAGCATCCCGGTCAACACTCACCTCATACCGCGCCAGCGCACTCTCCCCGGGTTTCATGTCCCCTAAAAACGCGGTGTCATCGTTACTCGTGAAGGGGTCCACCGCACTGATCCTGGCCTGGGCGTTATATGCGACTGCGTCACCTGTATTCCGGTACTCGATGGTGATGACACCTTTCTGACCCGGGCTGATCGATGCCGGGGGAGAGACCACTAAGTAGGTGACTTTTCCCGAGACAGGGACTCCAATGGTCACCAACTCAGTGCGCACCGTGTCTCCCTCAGGGTTTTTGTAGGTAAGGACGAGGTCTACAGGGTATTCTGCGGCCTGAGCATCGCGGGCCACCGAGACCTTGAACCGCGCACTGGCCGCCCCTCCGGCAGGGAGGTCTCCCAGAAAGATATTGCTATCAGTAGGGACGATCGGACTTAGCCCATTTCTGGCCACCTTGAGGACTGATGAGGTGGCATTCTCAAAACCGATGTTGCGTACTTCTAGTGAGATATAGCCCTCGTTGCCCACATTGAGGTGCTCAGTCCGGGAAGAGATTACTGATATCATTGCCTTTGACTTCACCTTCACAGTGAGAGGGATGGTCTCATCCATGGCCTTATACCGGTACTGGATGCTGTCCTGACCGGTCTGTTCTGCTTCCCTGAGGTATTCATAGGAGAGGGAGAGGGGAAGTTCATACATCCCTGCCGAGGCATCGGTAGGGACTTTGACGAGAAATGAGACTACGACGCTCCCGCCACCCAGGATGTCCCCCACCATCTGGGGATCGGTTCTGATGATGAGGGGGGAGTCTCCTTTATTCAGACTGACTTTGACAAACTTCGCAGTATTGGGCATGTCGTCCCGCTCGATGATGCCGGACTGTACAAACTTGATGTCGATCAGGCCCCTGTTCTCAACCTTCACCGTGAGGGGCACCTCTGCGCCAGGTGCAAACTCGTTGGCACCTGCGATCGCCGCCGTCAGTGCAGGACCACCGGTGAGATACTTCTCGCCGGCGAATGCGGGCGTGATTAGCAAGATTGTAGTAAGGATCAGAAGGATGAGACCACTATGGAAGGGACGCAGACCTGTTGTCATATTTATAACAACATTTATTTCAAAGCCCTATGTATATAAGGGCTGGTCCCTCTCCCCGGCCAGATCAATGAGATCTCTGATCTCATCCGGCCTCTGTACCTTACAAAGTTTGAAGCGCTCGTATACATCGCACCCCTCACCTGGGACTGTGCAACCGCAACAGATATACAGAGTATATCGGGAGTACCAAGGGCTTTTGGTATACCCAGTCCTCGACATCCTTGTAGAGCGCAATATTGTCTGGGGGGTCGCCTCGACCCGGCGGCGTTGCACAGGAATCGCTCTCTCCAAAATATCAGGAACTGTAAAAGACCTGGGGAGTTTTACTGGGCCCATCTGGAGCATCTATTGAAAGGACTTGGGTACTCACCCGTATCAGAGAAATCATCGGGAAATCTCGTCTCTCCATTCCACATCTTCACACTCTCCTCACTCATTGAAGATTGGGTCATGTCCTATCTTGAGCAGAGGGCAGGGGAGATCACCATTGCGATCATCAGCAACGCGTGAAGATGCATTAAGGTACCGGGAATAGAGGTGAAAGCCATCCCGATCCAGAGCAGGCTCATGGGTCAGGGGCACCCCAACGGGTAGGTCCTAATTGTCGACATTACCGATGTGCTGGTAATGACCGGGTCAGATAATGATGGTTTTACAGGTCTTTTTCAGGATCAAAAGGAGGTATCCATTACTGTTTTTCTACGGACAACAGATCCTTTTTGGGCACTGCCAGATCAGGGATCAGTACTCCCTGATCTCCTGGAGCTCTGCCACGTCGATCAGGCCCTTGATAGCATGGGTGTTCACCCAGACACCCCTCTCTTTGATTGCAGCGACCGGGTTTGTCCCCCCAACAGCCACAACACCAATGTATTGTGGGCTCACCGGGACCCCGAGTGTGGGGGTGTTGGGGAGGCCGACTTCGAGGATGCCCCCCAGTCGCCCCCCGGTGAGTCCTCCAAGTACCTCCTCCACGATCGCTTCTGCCTCCATGTGGCACTCACGGATGTTTGCAAGAATGTTTCCACTCCCTTTTCGCATCACGTCAGTGATGGAGGTGATGTCCTGCGAACCGAGCACCTGGAGAGGATCGATGGTGGTGTGTTCGTAAAGGATGATATGAGTGAAGCGACGGGGGACACGCCGGTCGACCTCCACCACCCCACCCCCGATCGGAGTGAGAGGGACGCCACGCTTCATCAGGACGCCGTCGAGGGTCGAACTGCAGACCGTCACGATCCCGATATGACCTGAAGGAACCTTAAAGTCCCCGATATACTCTCCTTCAGGACTGAACTTAACCAGACTGCTCACACTGATCCCGGCCATGCAGGCGTCCCTGATCACCGAGACTGCGGTCTCGAAGTCGTCTTTTCTGATCAGGGAGAGATTGTAGACTACGTTGCCACTCCCCTCATCAGGGTTGTAGGTGACCTGGACTGCATAGTCCTCGATGGTGTGGCTGATGAACTTGAGAGGGGATACCATTGCTAAAATGTTGGTAAATGGATAGAAAAACTGTTCTATGGTGAATAAAAAGATGTAGATCGATGCAGCACGAGATGCGGGCGAAAGCAAGGGACGCGATGCGGCTTATCCTTGAGGCTGCCCGATTTGACGTTGAGGGTGTGGACGAGCCCCTGGACCTCTCTGCGGTGCGGGACGGGAGATGCGTCCTGGTCCTCTGCTCAGATGACCCTGGTGAGATTTCGCAGTTTACCGGGACCAACTACAGCCTCATGGTGGACGGGCAGGAGATGACGTGTGAAAAGCTCCTCTTCACCCTGGATGCATCTGTTTCGGCAGAGAACTGTATCATCTGGGGGGTCCAGGAGTTTGTCCAATTTGCCGGAGAGGCCGTACTGGCAGACATCCTCAACCGCGAACTCGCTCTCTCCCTAACAGTTGCAGGGTCACTCAAAGGAGAGACCAGGAGACCAGGAGAGCCCACGCCGGAGGGAGAGAGACCAAAACCTGCAGGCGAGGGGGCAACTCTCGCCCACTTTCCAGTCCGTGTGACCAAGCAGGATGCAGAGAAGATCTCAGGTATCCAGGGCACGGCAAGTCTCAGGTTCATGCCATACTGGGTGTACCAGTTCCATTCATCTGGAGAAGAGGTCTTTCGGGACCGGCGTATTCCCTTCGATGCAGAGGGGAGCGGTGCGATAAATGCCATCAACGGGATTCGAATAGAGATCGATACCAAGATCATCGAGGAGACTCCCCTCACGGTGAATGCCGAGGTCGTGCAGCCCCACATCTCACACGAGGAGGCGGTGGAGCGCGTCATATCAGAGACCGTCAGCCGGCTAACCCAGCGCGTGCGGATCAGGCAGGAGAAGGGGGACGTGATATTCTATGAGGAGAAGGTGGTAAAGCCTGACCCAAAAAAGATCACGGTCAACGTCAACCAGGCATTTATCCCGGTCTGGCAGATCAGGGGGAAGAAGATCATCGAGGTAAATGCCACGACAGGGGAGATCCTCTCTGAACCGATGGATGAAGGTGTCGAGATCCTCTGAACCTGAAGTGATACAGCAAGGTGGTCCAAATGATAGTTGTTTTGGGTGGTGGTCCGGCTGGAAGGACTGCTGCGATGCACCTCGCGCGTGCTGGAAAGAAGGTTGTCCTCGCTGAACACGGGGGAATAGGGGGGCAGTGCCTCCACTACGGCTGTATGGTCGTCTGCGCTCTCTCTGATGTAGCATCAACCATTAGGTCTGCCTCATTCTTTGCGAAGGCCGGGATCACAGGGGGTATCCCTGAGATCAAGTTTGCGGAACTGCTTATTCAGCTCAAAGAGGTCCAGGGGGTGATCGCATCTGTCCTCGATGAAGAGACCCGGGGGGCCGGGGTCGAGGTCAGACATGGCTGCAGGGGTGTGCTTTCTGGAAGAGATGTCTTTCTTAACGGGGAGTGTATCGAGACAGAAGCAGTCCTGATAGCTACAGGGTCGCGCCCAATGATCCCAGAGATCCCTGGCATTCATATCCCGGGTGTCGTTAGCGCCCACACCCTGGGTTCCATGACGCGTCTCCCACAGCGCCTTGCGATCATCGGTGGCGGTGTCATGGCAGCCGAGTTTGCATCCATCTTTCATGCTTTCGGGTCTGAGGTTACTATTTACTCAAGGAGCAGATTCTTGCGGCAGATCGACCCGCTGCTCCGCACCTGTGCCCTAAAAGACCTTACTGGGGTCAGGATAAAGGAAGAGATCCATGTGACTGCGGTCCTTGGCAAGACACGGGTTGAGGGGATCGAGTTCTCAGGACCCGGGGGGACCGAAGTATCACAAGTTGACACGGTCTTTGTGGCAGCAGGCCTTGAACCAAACTCTGACATGATAGAAGGTGTCGCAAAGGGGCCAAGTGGGGAGGTACTGGTCGATGCCCGCCAGGAGACGAGTGTGCAGGGGGTCTATGCGGCAGGCGATGTGACAGGTCCACCCTGCCTCACGCCGGTGGCCCGCCGCGAGGGGTACGTCGCAGCAGAGAACATACTGGGTCATGCAGTGAGACTGGACCTCTCGTGCATCCCCCAGGCTTTGAGCCTCTCACTGGAACACGGATCTGCCATCCGGACGACTGATGGCATGGCAAGCGTCACAGTCCCAGGTCCTGCAGGTCCAGGGACCTTCTGGCAGGTCATCTCAGGGGAAACGGGTGTGGCGAAGGTCTTCTTCTCACTTGATGACGGGTCTATTGGCGCAGTACTCGCATCTGCTCCCGCATCTGGGATCACCACCGCATACCTCGGCCATATGATCCGCAGAGGTGCGAAGGTCCAGGAGTTTACAGACTTCATGGAGGTACACCCCATGGCAGACGGCGCCTATGGCCTGCTGAAGTATGCCGCTGCCATGGTTAAGAAACACCAGGGAGACCCGGGTGACCAGGGACCTCCCGCATGAACGGGCCCGGGCCCCTGATGCAAAAGACTCAAACTCTGGTCTGCCCGACTTCCCGAAAATTTGGGGCTTAACCACCGGATAAACCCCCACTTATTTATCGAATCGACATCTGTAACGCCGAGTTAGCCCAATTGAGGGACTTGGAGTAGTATTCACGCACGTAGTCCTTCATCATCCGACGGGCTGAAAAATGGGGCGCAATGGACTTGATACTCCGCTTCATCATGGCGACCCAGCCATGAGGGATGCCGTCCATGTCGGTGGTATAATAGAGTGGGATCACCTCGTCCTCGAGGATACGGTAGATCTCGGCCGCATCAGCAGCATCTCTCCCAACCGTCGGGTCAGTTGCACCAAACGCCCACCCGTTCACCCCTTTGTACCCCTCAGGCCACCAGCCATCCAAAATACTCATATTCAGGACACCATTTAATGCTGCCTTCATGCCACTGGTTCCACAGGCCTCGAGGGGTGGGGTGGGGGTGTTGAGCCAGACATCGACACCATGGACCATGTACTGCGCCATCTGCTCCCCATAGTCCTCCACAAAGGCAATCCTTCCTGAATAGGCCGGCTGCTGTGCGAACTGGTAGATCCGCTGGAGTACCCGCTTTCCCTCATCATCGGCAGGATGTGCTTTTCCTGCAAAGATCACCTGGACAGGGTACCATGGGTTCGTGACAATGCGCTTGAGCCGCTCAGGGTCATGGAAGATCAGGTCGGCCCTCTTGTAAGTAGAGAAACGTCGCGCAATCCCGATCGTCAGGACCGATGGGTTGAGCATCATCCCTTCAGCTACCAGGTTCTCGGGTTTGTCCCTTTGATCTGCCCAGTTTTGCCGTTTCCTCTCCCTGATGCGGTTGATAAGCTTCATCTTCAGCCAGACATGAGTCTGCCAGAGATCCTCGTCAGGGACCTCATCGATCAGTTCCCAGATCTCAGAGACATCGTGCTCCTCCTGCCATCGTGGGTACACATCCCCGATATGGCTGTTAAAGAGGTCCTCCAGCCGTGGGTTGAGCCAGGTTGGAAGGTGCACCCCGTTCGTGACAGCGCCAATCGGCACATCTGCAATTGATCGTTCTGGCCACAGACAGCCCCAGATCCCCCGTGCGACCTCTCCGTGGCGTCTACTTACGCCATTACAATAGCCGGTCATCCGCATGGCAAAGACAGTCATGTTAAAGCAGGAATGACGGTCATTCGGATGGAGACCAAGTGCATAGAACTCCTCGGGGTCGATTCCCAATGCGGCACAATATTTACTCATATATTTGTCCATGAGCGAACGTTCAAAGACATCGGTCCCTGCTGCCACAGGCGTGTGAGTAGTAAAGAGTGCGGTCTGCCGCACATCACCGATCGCATCTGCAAATGAGGCCCCGGCTTCCACCAGCTCTCTGAGCTGCTCGAGGAGGGCAAAAGCAGGGTGGCCCTCATTGAGGTGGAGGGCAGTGTAACTGATCCCCATCTCGTTCAAGGCCTTACGTCCGCCGATTCCAAGGACGATCTCCTGTTTCAGACGTTCCTCCCGGTTCGGGGTGTAGAGCTGAGAGGAGATCCCACGGTGGGCAGGGTCGTTCTCAGCAATATCGGTGTCGAGGAGGTAGAGGGGGATCTTCCCAACCTCCACCTTCCATACCGTGACATATAGAGGGGGGTCGATGGCCGGGACCCTCACTATGATAGGAGCCCCGTCTGAATCAAGGACCCTCCTCGTGGGGGCGGTGTCACGATTGAGGATCTCGTGAATGCCGTCCTGCCACCCGTCGGGTCTGATATGCTGGTGTAGGTACCCTTCGGAGTACATGAAGCCGACCGCTACGAGGGGAACTCCCAGGTCACTCGCTTCTTTTAAGTGGTCACCGGCAAGGAACCCGAGTCCTCCGGCATAAAAGGGGAGGGAGTGGTGGAGACCGTACTCTGCTGAGAAGTAAGCGATGGTGTGCTTGCGCAGATTGGGATAATGAGAAGAGAACCATCCGTTTTGGTTCGCCATGTAACGACGGAACCGGTGCATGATGATGTCATATCGTCTCATGTACCCCGGGTCCGCAAGGGCCCGATCCAGGAGCGAGGGGGGGATATCTCTGATCATCTTCACCGGGTTATGAACGCTCAATGCCCATGCGTGCGGATTGAGCCGTTTGAAGAGTACCCGGGCTTCAGGGTGCCAGCTCCACCAGAGGTTGTAGGAGAGGTCAACGAGGCCTGAAAGTCGATCAGGCACGTGGGAGAAGGGATTTGGGTCGCTGTCCGCCATGTGTTCCTTATATTTCATGCACGGTAGATGAATTAAAATCTGTTAGCCTTTACATCACAGGGGAGGTTATAGGTCCGTGACTAAAATCCAGGCACGACACCCCGCTCGGCTCCATGTGGAAGACTATCACCAATCTGACCCTGCGCTCTCCCACTCAACCACGTGAGATCATTCAGCCGCTCTGAGACCATACCATCAATCTGACCCTCAACCATCCGCCACTCCCAATTCCCCCATGAAGTGCCCGGATGGTTCATCCGTGCCTCTATTCCAAGAGCGAGGAGGTCCTGTACTGGAAGAATTGCCATCTGCGCGACAGAGAGCATGGCAAGCCTCACAAACTCCCAGGATACCGTCTCCTCAGTGATATTCCTGCCGAGATAGCGACTCAAAAACCCCCGTGCTGCAGGCGTGGCTTCGCGAGAAAACCAAGCCCGTGCAGGGGAGTTGTCATGCGTCCCGGTGTAGACCACCGTCTTTTCCGTGTGGTGGTGGGGAAGGTGGAGGTTTCCTGGGTCAGCATCTGAGAACGCGAAGAGGAGGACCTTCATCCCCGGAAGGGCGAGGCGAACGAGGGCCCGGGCCACATCAGGGGTGATTACCCCAAGGTCCTCGGCAATCAAGGGAAATTCTGGGAAGCGTTGCTGGACAGCTTCGAAAAAGAGAGTTCCGGGACCATCAGCCCACCTACCGTGCACAGCATCTATTGCACCTGCCGGGATCGCCCAGTACGCAAAGAAGCCTCGGAAGTGGTCCAGACGGACCAGGTCATAGAGTGCACGGGCCCTGGCTATCCTAGCCATCCACCAGGAAAACCCATCCTTCCGCATCGACTCCCAGTCATAGAGGGGGTTTCCCCAGAGCTGCCCGGTGGGGCTGAAATAATCGGGTGGGACCCCGGCGACTGCGGTTGGAGACCTGTTGATATCCAGCTGAAACAGGGTTGGATTTGCCCAGACATCGGCACTGTCGTGGGTTAAGTAGATCGGGAGGTCCCCAATGACTCTCACATCGAGGTCACGGCAGTGTGCTAATAGGTCGTCCCACTGCCTCTGAAAGAGGTACTGGAGGAACTTCTCGCGTGAGATCTCTCGTGACAGACGAATCGATAGCGCACAAATCGTTGCAGGGTCCCGGTCCCGTACCCCGGCCGGCCAGGTGGTCCAGGCCGACCCTCCGAAGTGGTCCTTGAATGCAGAAAAATGCGCGAAGTCATCGAGCCATCCGGATGCCTGAGTGCAGAAGTCTTCGAAGTCAGGGTCTGTACCACCCAAGAGGAACCGCGCGTGTGCCACAGTGAAGAGATCAGCACGTGAGGCCGCTGCCTTCGAATACTCTGCCCTGGCACCGGTTGATACCAGGACCCTTGCAAGATCGTCGTTTGTGATGTACCCACTGTCCAAGAGGTCTTCGGGGCTGATGAGGAGCGTGTTTCCTGCAAAGGCCGAGTTGCTGAAGTAGGGGGAGTTTCCAGTGGCAGGAGAGGTGGGGCTGATAGGGAGGACCTGCCAGTACCTCTGCCCAGATGCCGCGAGGAAGCTGGCGAACCTGCGGGCAGCAGGGCCGAGGTCCCCCACGCCGTACGGGGAGGGTAGGGCAGTGACCGGGAGGAGGATGCCGCTCTCTCTCATGGCACCCTCACCCCAATGGATTGTGCAACTGCGATCAGTTCTGCCGCACATTCACCTGCATTGCGGTCACCAGAGCGTGCACGTCCACGCAGGAAGGGGAGGTCCCGCCTGATGAGCGGGAAGAGCCCCCGCAGGACGGCGGGCATCGAGGAGAGGGTCGCGGGCTGACCAGCGGCATTGATGATCGCACGGACCTCACGAAGCGGCGCAGGGTCCAGCGGGTCCTCTGCAAATGTGGCAAAGAGAGCAGAGATCCGAGCTGCAAATGCCGGTCTGTGTTGTGCGAGGTCGGAGACCCCAATACTCTCACGACAACAGGATAGGAAGGGTCCAGGTGCCGTCTCCCCACCTACCGTACCAGGCAGCCTGCCAGCAACTGCATGGGTACAGTGATGTGATGCCGCAAGGGGGATTACCGGGAAGAGCCCGCTTCCAGACTGCAGAAAGTGCCTGTTTAGTGCGAGGATGAGCGGGGAGTAGGCAGCGGCCCAGTTCCCGAATGAGCGCTCGAGAATTTCCGCATACCATGCGACGACTTCTGCCCGTTCCCCTGGAGAGAGGTCATTCCAGGCGAGAACTGACTGTCCGAACTGCCTCATCAGGACATCTCCAGGATCTTGGGTGCAGCAGGCATCCCGAGCCGCGCGCTCTTCGTCACCTGACCCAGGGGTAGTCGCAACTGCACCATCCTCGACATACCCCAGGGTGATGAGGGTGTTGGGATCGTTCACAGCAAGAAACCTGATTGTCGCCGATTCCATGGTCCTGGGGAGCAGCACTGATACAGTCCCGAATGAAGCCCTCCGTAACCCCTTGCACACCGATCCACGGACCTCTGCCTTTGCAAGGACAACCTGATTGCCCCACGTTGCTTTATTCACCTCCAGGGGCACCATCAGGGCGTAATGTGCAGCAACCCTGCAGGGGTCGTAGACCTTTGGCACAACATAGGACAGGTAGACGTCTGCAGCTGTAGGTGCATCGGGATCACCTGAAGGGACCGCTCCAAGCGCAGCGACGAACTCCTCCTGGAGGCCGTGAACGCCCAGGAGGGCGGCAAGCTGCATCGTGCGTGCAGCGTAGCGGAGCACCTGGACTCCTTCGACTCGTCCGAGGCTCTCAAAGAACCAGCCGCAGCTGGTGTACATCGCACGGGCATGCCGCACCATCTCAAGGAGCCGTGCACAGGTCGTCTCTTCACTGGGAGAGAGAGTGCGGCATGCGTGGGTGGCGAGGAACAGACGCCAGGTCTCCTCTGACCATGGGCCTGCGAGGATGACTGCGTCCCTGAGGGTCGCACCAGGGTCACTGAAGAACTCTCCCAGGATAGAAGCAGAAAGGGTTCGGATACGGCCCCTGATCAGGTCCATCGCACGCCTTAGCGGTGCACGCCATGCAAGACTGGCACCGGGCGCATCCACCCCCCCACACCCGCACGCAGACCTCCAGCGCTCCACCCCATGAGAACAGCTCCAGGAGCTCATCTCATGGACCTCCACTTCAAAGACCGGTGGGTGGCTTGCGAGATATTCCCCAAAGACCGTGAGTGAGACTGACTCCCCGGACCGGATCACATCGATGCACCGGGCGAGGCCCATCTCCCCAAACTTCTTGTGATGTCCGAACGTCTCTCCATCGGTGGCCACACTCACCAGCATGTCAGAATCAGAATCGTCAGGGAATGAGTGGGTTATCGCACCCGCCAGGGAAGCGCCGTCAGCGAGGAGGTCTCCGAACGCAACTTTCCCACTCAGCCCTCCGTCATAGAAGAAGACTGCAAGAGACCTGCCTGAGGGGAGACGCACAAGGTATGGCACATGTATATCCAGCCCTCCCGGAAGGACTGTGGTCCATGCACCCCCTCCTGCACGTCTCACCCGCAGTGCCTGGTGAGGGGCGAGGATGGTAAAGCGTATCCCGGCCGCTGCAAGGGTCTCAAGCGTGGGGGTGTCAACCGCGAGCTCAGGGAGCCACATCCCTTCCGGCCTCCGTAAGAACCTCTGGGAAAAGTCATGTATACCCCATGCCACCTCAATTTCGCGGTCTTCCTGAGATGCGAGCGGCAGGATGATATGGCGGTATGGCTGCGCTATCGCCGTACCATGACCACTGAAGTGCTCAAGGCTCTCCCTGTCTGCTTCGAGGACTGCTGCATAGACATCCGGGGCATGGTACTCGAGCCAGGAGAAGAGGGTAGGGCCGACATTCCAGCTGATGGTGGAGAAGAGATTGACGATATCAGATACCTTCCCGGATGAGTCGAGGAGCCGGGCCGCAGTGGCAGGAGCGTAGCATTCGGCGGTGATCCGTTCGTTCCAGTCATGGAATGGTGCAGCACCCGCTTCAGCCTCAACCTCGCCAAGCCACGGGCTCTCACGCGGGGGCTGGTAGAAGTGCCCATGGATGCAGGCCCAACGTTTCATCCTTCATACCCCACACAGTTTCAGGATGAGGACTGCGAGGGGGGGAAGGGTGAGGACGAGGGAGTACGGCCGTCCATGCGACTCCTTGGGAAGAGCAAAGACTGTGCCATAGTTCCCATGGCCGCTCCCCCAGTAGACTGCAGCATCACCATTGAGGATCTCCTCCCACTGGCCCCCAAGAGGTACTCCCACACGGTATCCCGGGCGAGGAACCGCGGTGCAGTTACAGATCACAAGGAGGACCTCTTCAGGGCCATGTGCCAGACGCAGGAAACTGATAACCCCATTGTCCCGGTCATTGCTATCGACCCACGAGAACCCTGCGGGGTCAAAGTCCAGAGCATGAAGAGCACGCTCCTGCCGATAGAGATGGTTTAAGTCGGTGACCCACTGCAGGACCCCGGCATGAGGCTTCCCGGAGAGTAAGTTCCAGTCGAGGCTCGACTCATGGCTCCATTCCCTCCACTGCCCGAATTCGGACCCCATGAAGAGGAGCTTTTTGCCCGGATGGGCGTACATCAGCCCAAGGAGGAGGCGGAGGCCGGCAAATTTCTGCCAGGCGTCCCCGTACATCTTTCCGAGGAGCGATCCTTTCCCATGGACCACCTCGTCATGGGAGAGGGCAAGGACGAAGTTCTCTGAGAAGGCATACAAGATGCTGAAGGTGAGGTCATCATGGTGGAACTTCCGATAGACCGGATCGATCATGAAGTACTGAAGCGTGTCGTGCATCCACCCCATGTTCCACTTCATCCCAAACCCAAGCCCCCCTGAGTATGTCGGACTGGTCACAAGTGCCCATGCTGTAGACTCTTCAGCGATGACATGAACATCAGGAAAGATGCCGTAGACCATCTCATTCAACTTTCTGATGAAGCGTATCGCCTCTATGTTGTCCTTTCCCCCAAACTGGTTCGGGTGCCACTCACCCTCCCGTCGCGCATAGTCCAGGTAGAGCATAGATGCGACCGCATCGACCCTGATCCCATCGATGTGGTACCTGTCCAGCCAGAAGACCGCACTCGACAGGAGGAAGGAGGCGACCTCCCCACGACCATAATCGAAGATTAGGCTCCCCCACTCGGGGTGGACCCCGCGGGCCGGGTGAGGGTGCTCATAGATGGGTGTACCGTCAAATGCAGCAAGACCATGGGGATCGGCCGGGAAGTGCGAGGGGACCCAGTCCATGATCACCCCTATCCCATGCTGGTGGAGGTGATCGATGAAGTACATGAAGTCCTGGGGGGTCCCGTACCTGCTCGTCGGGGCGAAGTACCCAAGGACCTGGTATCCCCAGGACCCATAGTAGGGGTGCTCATTCACAGGAAGCAGTTCAACATGGGAGAACCCATGGTCCCCGAGATAATCCGCAAGTGCATGGGCTGATTCCCGGTAGGTGAGGTACCGGTTCCCCTCTTCAGGCACACGACGCCATGAGCCTAGATGAACCTCATAGATTGAGACTGGGGCATTGTGGGCGAATGTTGGTCCCCTGGACGCCATCCAGGCAGCGTCCCTCCAGTCATACGAGAGGTCCCAGACCATTGAAGCGGTCCCTGGGGGTGTCTCCCATCGGTTGGCATAGGGATCGCTCTTCTCGAAAGGTACACCACCCCCAAATGGCCAAATGGAATATTTGTAGAGCGCCCCGCTCCTCACACCGGGGACAAAACCTGAAAAAATGCCTGATCCGTCCTTGCGGGGAGTAAGGGGGTGTCGTTCCCGGTCCCATCCGTTAAAATCGCCCAGCACAGAGACTTCTGCCGCATTGGGTGCCCACACCGCGAATGAGAAGCCCTCCTCACCACCCTCACAGGTCCGGTGTGAGCCCAGTTTCGCAGACATCCAGCAGTGGTTCCCTTCACGAAAGAGGTAGATGTCATAGTCTGATATCGTCTGATCATCCGAGGTACTCATGCAGACCGTGGCTCCTGAAGGCGGTTGCGGGGAATAAAACGCCCTCCCCATTTACAGACGGTCCCATTCCAGGACGCGTCGGTACACCCCAATCATCTTGCGCATGACGGTGTCCCAGGTGAAGCGCCTGATGACCTTGCGCCTTCCGGCCCGGCCCATCTCCCGCATCCTGGTGGGGTCTTCGAGAGCATACCCAATACCCCAGGCGATAGCGTCGGCGCGGACCGGCACCTTCACCCCGTCCACCAGGTTCTCTATGTTCTCAGAGAGACCCCCTACATCGGTTGCCACCACGCATCGCATCGCACTCCACGCCTCGGTGAGGACGAGCCCGAATGGCTCGTTCCGACTTGGAATGACGACAAGGTCGGCGGCGTTAAGCAGCCGGGTGTGTGCCTCGTCTGATAGGAACCCGGGAAACCGCACCGGAAGGTCCTTGGACATTCTCTCGAGGTGCGCTTTCATCACCCCGTCTCCTGCCATCACGACCTGGAGGTCCCACCTCTGCCTCTTCACCAGGCGGATGGCTTCGATCAGGAGGTCAGGCCCCTTTTGGTGAACGAGCCTCCCCACGAAGAGGACAAGGGGGGCAAGGGGATGGATCCCATAACTCTTCTTCACCTCGCCGGGGTCCACCTCGCGTAGGTAGAGCTCAGGGAAGATACCGTTCGGGATGAGGGTGATCTTCCACTCAGGGACCTGGTAGAGCCACATCACCTCGGTCTTGGTCTCCTGTGAAAGGGTGGTGACGTGGCGGGCATGCTGCCCTCCCAGCCACTCCTTCTTTGATATCTCACGAAATTCCCACCAATCTCCGAAGTTCCCACCATTTCTCCCGTACTCGGTGGAGTGGTAGGAGAAGACGATGTTGCGGCCCTCGAGCGCGGGGATGACGTCCACGCAGTGCCAGTCATGGATGTGGATGATGTCAAATTGGGGACTGTCGTACTCCATGAACTGCTCAAGGAGCTTCCTGCTCATATCACTGCAGAAAGAGAGGATAGAGTCGCCTTCAGGCTCGCAGAAATGATACAGGACGCCATTGATCCTTCCTTCTACCTGACCTCTTGTGAAGAA